>NZ_QUED01000007.1:0-146363 GCF_003477865.1 Blautia sp. AF34-10 | reverse complement strand
ATCCAACAATACTTATGAAAGGAGACCACTCATCATGAAAAAATTAAAAACATGTCTTGCATTTTTTATTTGTTGTATTCTGTCCTTAAATATGGTAATTTGCAATGTAAAGGCAGATAATAATGTTGTTCTATCTAACAAAGCATATCTATTAAAAACCGGAATGCCACAAAAGGAAATAGAAAAGCTGGATGATGACGTCATGCAGTTCATTGTGGATGACTTAAAAAGTGGAGGTAAACATTTTGAATATATTAATTCAAATATCGAAAATCAAATATCGATACTCAGTAGCGAAACTTTAACCGGTATTTCCTTTACTG
Source organism: Blautia sp. AF34-10 (assembly GCF_003477865.1). Classification (NCBI taxonomy): domain Bacteria; kingdom Bacillati; phylum Bacillota; class Clostridia; order Lachnospirales; family Lachnospiraceae; genus Blautia; species Blautia sp. AF34-10. Next base: position 146,040 of record NZ_QUED01000007.1, on the reverse strand, counting down.
CATCAGCTTTTAAAAATGCATCAACCATTTATATCTATCCAACATACGAGTTTACTTCTAATAAACAACCTCGCGGAAAAGACAGTTTTTCTTTTCAATTAGGCGCTGCTATGAGACCGTATGAATATGGTGGAAAATTATGGTACAAAGATAATACTATGAACGATTGGAAAGTCGGTGGAACTCTTACTGCAAATAATCAGCAATTATCTGGTGCTGAATTTTCAGGGAGTCAACTAGGAACACCCGACTATGCCATGAAGCTTAAAGGTGTTACATACTGTCACGCTACTGCAGGTAATAGCAGTGATAAAAGAATTGTAATGGGATACTTATATAATCCCCAGAAAACCGGCTACAGTATCTCTTTTTCCTACAACGGTGGTGGAATTAGCTACTCTCCATCAGGAACAGCCTATACTGCATATAAAACAATGAACCTAAGTTATTAAACTTTCATTCACCACATACAAGTACATTTAATTTCTAATTACTCTTTCAAAGTAACAATTTGCCTATCCAGAAGCACAAATTTCTCTGATAGGCAAATTGTGTTTAAGGTATTTTCAAGTAATTTAAGTAAAATCATGAGCAAGTCGCCATTACTCGTAGAAAAACGGGCAGATTATGAATGTTTTAGGAATTGCAGGAACAAAAAGTACAGAACAACCATTCAAAAAAACTTTTAAATCCGGCATCAACTGAATAAAGCCATAAATAAGAGGTAACTCATTATGAAAAAAATCAAATTTTTATTTTTCACCCTGTTATTCTGTTTTTCTGTTCCAGTCAAAGCAGACACTGCATTCGAAAATGACGATACGGTATTGTGCTCTTTTTTAAAAGAAAACGTACCAGAAAATGCTTCGCCAATAGAATCCAGTTTAGAAAACGAGTATCGAAAAACTTCTTCCAAACCTATCGATTTCTATTTTTTTAAACGATCTGAAAAGACAAAAAGTTTCCAAGATCTGTATGCCGCAAATGTACTCACCTATCAGGAAAAATCAGATCGTTCTTTGTTATATCAGACAGTTTTCGATTTTCAAAATATAACCCAGGTAAGAACTGCGAAAGAAGACTTTATCCGTCTGGAGACAGATCCACTGATGTATCTTTTTGAATTAGAAAAAGCAGAATTGTGGACTCGGAACAGCACGGAAGAACCCTGGACGCTGGAACGGAAAATCACAACGCCTGGAAACCCAGATTTTTATCTTCCTTATAGCCAGTTTTCTTCTGATAAAAAATATTTTCGAATTCTGGCATCTTTTTCCTGGAGCCCGAGCCCTGCTGAGGAAAGCGAAGTTTCTTCGCCAGAATATCATTGCATTTATACCTCTGTGTATCCGGTATATCAGATTCCGGTGAAAGTACTCGTTTTGATATGCGGAGGCGCAGCTTTCTTCTTTCTCTACCGGAGACACAAAAAAAATCATATCTCCCAAAAAGATGTTCCGTAAGCTGCGCCTTTTCAACATGTTTTCGTCACTGTTCAGAGCCAACTTCCAAAATGCTACGCATCTCATCGGTGTGGCTTTATCTGCTTTTCATTGCATCCCGAATCCGCTCCAGTGCCTCGGTCAGGGTTGCGCGCGGGCAGGCAATGTTGATCCGCTGGAAACCGCGTCCGCAGTCTCCGAAGATTTTGCCACTGTCAAGCCACAGCTTCGCCTTGTTGATAATCAGGTCTTCCAGTTCATCAACGGATAGCCCCGTCTCGCGAAAATCGAGCCATACGAGATATGTTCCCTCCAGGTCGATCATCTTCACGCCCGGAAGCTGCTCCTCCACATACTGCTTTGTAAATTCTGCATTTGCCTTCACATAGGAAAGCATTGCCTCATACCACTCCTCGCCCTTGTTATATGCCGTCTCGCATGCCACCAGCCCCATCACGCCAAGCTGGCTCGTTCCGGCTGCGTCAAGCTGTTTCCGGAATTTTGCACGGAGTTCCGGGTTGGCGATAAAGATATTCGACATCATCATACTTGCCAGATTGAACGTCTTGCTCGGTGCCGTGCAGGTGATCGTGATATCCTCGTATTCTTTTTTGATTGCGGCAAACACCTGATGCTCGCCTTTGAAGATGAAATCTCCGTGGATCTCATCACTTACAACCGTCACGCCATACTTTATGCAGAGATCTCCGATTGCCGTCAGCTCCTCTTTCGTCCAGACTCTTCCGACCGGGTTGTGCGGATTGCAGAGGAAAAAGAGCTTCACGTTTTCAGCTTTCAGCTTCTCCTCGAAATCCGCCACATCCATGTGATAGCGGTTATCATCGCCGAGCACCAGCGTGCTGCTGACAACTCTTCTGCCGTTATCCGCAATGACTTCCGAAAATGGATAGTAAACCGGTGACTGGATCAGCACGGCATCCCCAGGCGCGGTGTAAGCTTTGACTGCCATCGCAAGTGCAAACACAACGCCTGGCGTTTTGATCAGCCATTCTTCTTTCGGCTCCCAGTTGTGATGGCGTTTCATCCACCCCGCAACTGCCTCAAAATATGGAGTCTGCGCATCGCTGTAGCCGTAAATGCCCATTTTTACACGCTCCACCAGCGCATCCTCGATGTAGGAGGATGTCTCAAAGTCCATGTCCGCCACCCACAGCGGCAGCACGTCAGCTGGCATACCGCGTTTTACTGCGAAGTCATATTTTAAACAGTCTGTATTTTTTCGGTTGATGATTCTGTCAAAATCAAGATTTCTTTCCGTCATTTTTCTCTTCCTCAATTTCTGCAAAAACCTTCTCAAGCTCGCCGATCAGGTCCTCGATATTTTCAATTCCGACGGAGAAGCGAAGGGTGCTCTCCGTAATTCCGTTCCGCTCACGGATTTCCTTCGGCACATCGGCATGTGTCTGCGTCGTCGGATACGTAACGAGTGTCTCCACGCCGCCGAGGCTCTCTGCGAAACGGATCATTCTTACCTTCTCCAGAATGGCAAGGGCAAACTCTTTGCTCTCGAGCTGGATTGTCAGCATAGCACCGAAGCCTCTTGCCTGTTTTTTCATAATCTCATGGCCCGGGTGATCCGGCAGTCCCGGATAGATCACTCTTGTGACTGCTTTCTGCTTCTGCAGCCATGCAGCGATCTGCTCTGCATTCTCCTGGGAACGCTCCATGCGGATGCCTAAAGTTTTCATGCCGCGCAGCACCAGCCAGCAGTCAAACGGAGCAAGACCTGCACCTGTTGTCTTAATCAGGAAACGCAGTTTTTCCTGAATGTCTTCACGGTTTGTCACGATAAAGCCTGCCAGCGTATCATTGTGGCCGCTTAAGTATTTCGTGCCGCTGTGGATGACAACATCCGCGCCGAGATCGAGCGGGTTCTGGAAGTACGGAGACATGAAGGTGTTGTCCACGATCAGAATCAGGTTGTGGCGTTTTGCAATATCCGCCATCTTTCGGATGTCGGTTACGTTCATCATCGGGTTCGTCGGGGTCTCGATGTAGATGGCTTTTGTATTTTCTTTCACATAGCTTTCCACGTCATCACGGCAGCAGTCGATGCCGGAAAATTCGACGCCGTTTTTCTCGTTCACATGGTGGAACAGACGAATGCTTCCGCCGTACAAATCGGAATCCGCAATGATGTGGTCTCCCGGGCGGAACAGCTCCATCAGAAGTGAGATCGCTGCCATGCCGGAGCTTAATGCAAACGCATCAATTCCGTTTTCCAGCACAGCCACCATCTTCTCCAGATGCTCTCTGGTCGGGTTCTGCAGTCTGCTGTAATCAAATCCGGTGCTCTGTCCTACGCCCGGATGCGCATACGTTGCGGTCTGATAAATCGGGTAGCTGAGTGCGCCGTAGTGGCTACACTGTCCCTCGTCCTCTTCTAAATGGATACATTTTGTGTCAATTCCTCTTGCCATATGAATAATCTCCTGTTATTTCGTAATTTTTCTTTCTATACTAATCTGATAGGTTTTGTAACGTAACCTATCATAACAGAAAATGCGGCGTTTGTATATTCCCTTTTTTCTTTGACTTGTTATAAGTTTTTCCTATAACTATCGTAAAAAAACGCCGCCAGAAGATTTTTCTCCCGGCGGCCGCCTCTTGCATCCATATTTTAAATAAGTTCCGCACAGATCGGATAATGATCAGAAAGGCACACACCGTCCTTCTGCTCCGTCCATTTTTCCACCTTTTTCAGTTCCCAGTCCCCTTTGAGAATGATGTAGTCAATCGAGCACTGCGGATCGTTCGGATCATCGCGATGATAGTTGTGGAAGGTAATGCCGATTCCTTCCGTCGCATTCACAAGACCGGCAGTTTCCCTCAGCGGTTTCATCTCTTCGCTGTCCGGCTCGGCATTGAAGTCGCCGCTAAGAATCACCGGCACATCGGCAAATGCTTTCTCTGCTCTCAGATGTGCGAGAATCTGCTCCAGGCCAAGCTTTCTCGCCCCGGCGCACTCGTGATCCAGATGGGTGTTGATGACGCGGAACACTTTTCCGGTCTCCATATCCTCAAATACCACATCCGTCGCAGTACGCGGGCACATACTCTGTACCGGATAGCGGGATCCCGGCACGTACGGTGTCGGTGACAGCCAGAAGGTTTCCAGGCTCACACTCTGAAAACGTTCTTTCCGATAGGCAATGATCATTGCCTCACCGGTCAGATCCTTTTCTCTTCCACATCCGGCAATGTAATATTCTGTCAGATTTTCCTTCAGCCAGGCAGCCACATGCGGCAGTACCTCCTGAAAACCGATGATATCCGGCTTTTCCTGTCTGATTTTTTCCAGAATCAGCGGTCTGCGGTAGATAAAATTATTGGCTCCATCCTGGCCAAAATCACAGCGAATATTAAATGTTACAAATTTCATGGTAAAACCCTCCTTTTATTTGTTTTCCTAACCCTTATTTTTGCTGGAAAGCGCTGTGCTTTCTCTTCTTTTTCTTCGTATTCACACGGCGCAGACACGCATAGCGCAGCTTCAGCCGCATTTTCCAGCTGCAGCCCGGTACCGGCTCCATCAGCTTTTCCAGAAAATGGTTCAGCGTACGTTCCTCATAAGGAGACAGCAGAATCTCACCGTAGATATGTTTCTCGATCAGATGGCAGACACGCGTATATTCGCCTGGCTCGATCGCCGGAAATCTGCGGGCGAGTTCTGCATCGGTTGCTGCTGTTTTCCAGCCAAGACCGGCATCTATGCCCCACAGACAAAGATACTGGTAAATTCTTGCTTCCGTTCTCCGGATCCGCCTGCCCGGCCGCTCCTTCTGCTGTTTCTTTGCCGCCGGTCCAAGGCAGATGATCCGCGCCGCCTCCGCCGCAATCACAAGCAGCGTCAGCAGAATCAGAAGCACGCCAAGCAGCCCGAGAAGAAACAGCGAAACACTGCGCAGTACCGGAAGAACGGCTTCGCCTGCCTTGCTCTTTCGGTTTTCCACACCGGTAATCTGCTCCGCCGACAGCGAATTGTTCTCCAGCACCACATTCTTCTGTACAGAATCTGGACTTCCGACCATTTTCTGAAGAGATGCAACATTATACAGGAACCGTTTGTTTTTTAGGTATTTTCTTTCACTTGTTTTTCTGTTGCTCCTTCCTCCATTTTTTGCTCTGCCTTAAATTCTAAAGACCATCCCAGAAAAACGCAAGTATTTTTAGTACTCCAGATACGCCCCTTTCATCGGGCTTGCTGCGTGGAGGCTGAAAAGACGGAGTACGCCTTTTTTGTATTTCGGCTCGCGCGGTTTCCAGTTTTGGCGGCGTTCTTTTAAGATCGCATCGATTTCTTCCATGGACTTGCGCTCACCGGCGATTCCGATGATGTTAAGTTTTCGTTCCTTCACATCAATCTCAATCAAATCCCCTTCCTCGACGAGTGCGATCGGGCCGCCGTCTACAGCTTCGGGACTGCAGTGGCCGATAACCGGGCCGGTGGAGGCGCCGGAAAAACGGCCGTCGGTGATAAGCGCGATGCTCTTTCCAAGCTCTTTGTCGCTGCTGATTGCCTCGGAAGTATAGAACATCTCCGGCATACCGCTGCCTTTCGGGCCTTCGTAGCGGATGAAGACGGCGTCGCCTTTCTGAACCTTATGTTTCAGCACGGCATCGAGGCACTCCTCCTCGCTGTCGAACGGTCGGGCACGGAGGACGGCGTGGAACATTTCTTTTGGGCAGGCCGTGTGCTTGATGACGGCTCCCTCCGGCGCAAGGTTTCCGCGCAGAACAGCGATGCTGCCGTCCGTTCCGATCGCCTTGTCATACGGGCGGATAATATCTTCTTTTGTAATTGAAGTTCCATACCGCTCATTAAATTTTGCGAGCCATCCGCTGCACTTCTCATAAAATCCATTTTCACGAAGCTCCGCCAGATTTTCACCCAGTGTCTTTCCGGTCACTGTCATCACATCGAGATGCAGATGATCTTTGATTTCTTCCATAATCGCCGGAACGCCGCCCGCATAATAGAAGCACTCTGCCGGCCATCTTCCTGCCGGGCGGACATCGAGCAGATACCGCGCGTTGCGGTGCAGACGATCGAATGTGTCGCCGGTGATCTCGATGCCGAACTCATGCGCAATGGCCGGGATGTGCAGCAGGCAGTTTGTGCTTCCCGAAATTGCCGCGTGGACAAGAATCGCATTCTCAAAACTCTCTTTCGTCACAAGATCGCTTGGCCGCATATGCTCCATCTGTGCCAGTTTTACCGCCTGGCGGCCTGCCTCCCGTGCATATGCCAGAAGATCCGGGCTTGTCGCCGGCATCAGAGCGCTTCCAGGCAGGGCGAGGCCGAGTGCCTCCGCCATGATCTGCATCGTGGATGCCGTTCCGATAAACGAACAGGCACCGCAGCTCGGGCAGGCATTGCATTTCGCCCAGTCGAGCTTCTCCTCGTCGATCTCACTGCGCTCAAATTTTGCGCTGTACATGCCAAGCTGCTCCAGTGTCAGCATCTCCGGTCCCGCATTCATCGTTCCGCCCGGCACAACAACCGCCGGAATATTGACACGCGCAAGGCCGATCAGATTGCCCGGCATACCCTTGTCGCAGCTCGACAGATAGACGCCGCCGTCAAACGGTGTCGCATTCGCGTGGATCTCGATCATATTGGCGATCATCTCGCGGCTCGCAAGACTGTAGTTGATGCCGTCCGTTCCCTGGCTCTCGCCGTCACAGATGTCGGTGCAGAAATACCGCGCCCCGAAGCCCCCCGCTTCCGCAACGCCTTTCCGCACTTCCTCGACCAGCAGATTCAAGTGGCCGCTTCCCGGGTGGCTGTCCCCGTACGTACTCTCCACCATAATCTGCGGTTTTTCAAGATCCTCTTTTTTCCATCCTGTTCCAATCCGGAGCGGATCCATCTCCGGTGCAAGTTTCCGCATTTCCTGACTCTTCAGCATTTCCTTCTCCTCCCGCTGTTTTTAGGTATTAAAATACTCTTTCTGCTTTTCACTATAGCAATCCCTGTATTTGATTGCAAGACAAAAAAGCTGCAGTCTGCAGGGATTCCCCACAGACCGCAGCCTCTCTGAACAGCTCACAGATTTCTCTGTTTTCTGTTTGCCTGCTTTCGCAGATAATTTCCAATGCTTGTAAAACTAAGCAGCGTCACAATCAGAAAAACACCCGGGATCAGAATGATCCACCATGCCTTTGTCATCAGCGCTTTTTCCGAAAGTGACAGCATGCTGCCCCAGGAAATCACCTCCAGCGGAAGACCGATTCCCATAAAACTCAGTGTGGATTCTGCTACAATCGCACTTCGGATGTTCATAACCACCATAAACATAATAGACGAAAAAAAGTTCGGTGCCAGATGGTGCCATAAAATATAGAAAAAACTGCCTCCCATACAGCGCGACGCAATCACGTATTCACTGTTCCGGATCTGCCGTACTTCGGTCCGCACAACCTTTGTAATGCTTGTCCAGCTTGTCATTCCGATCACGGCAGAAATCGTAATCACATTGGATTTTCCCGCAGCGGCCAGAAGAAAAATGACAAGAAGAAGATTCGGCACCGACAAAAAGATCTCGGTCAGCCGCATCAGAAGTGCGTCCAGCCACGCCGGTGCACATCCGCTGACTGCGCCGAAGAGAACGGCAATCACAGTGGAAATCAGCGTAGAAAGCAGACCGATCGCCAGCGATATTCTGCCGCCGTACCAGATCATCGAGAAAATATCTCTTCCCATCGTATCGGTTCCAAACAGAAATTCCCGGCACGGCATGACGGAACAGTTTTTCAGATCCATATATGAGGGATCCTTCGTCATGATCTGCCGACAGAAAAGGCAGCCCAGCACAAGAAGACCCAGAAAAAGCCCTGCTGCCACCGGCCGTCCTGATACCATTTTTTCTTTTTTTCTGCTTCTGTTTTTTCTGCAGGCCTCTCTCCTGCAAATTGAAATAATTGTGTTTTTTCTGTCACAGCATCATTACCTCCGATGTTTCTGCCGCTTCTTTCTCCCGCATCCGCGGATCAATTCTCTCGTTGATGATCTGTGCCGCCATATTGCATAGAATCACAACGATTCCGGACATCAGGCAAAGCAGCATCAGAAGATTGTAATCTTTGTACCGTGCGCTCTCATACGCCAGCGTTCCGATACCGGGATACGAGAAAACCGTTTCTACAATATAGGTTCCCCCCAGCACATGCGGAACAGAAATGGCCATGATGCCAAGATACGACGGAATCGTATTCCGCAGGCAATGCCGGAACAGAACCGTCTTTCGTTTCAGCCCCTTGGCTCTTGCCAGAAGCACATACTCTTCCCGCACTTCATCCAGAATTTTATTGCGGATCATGTATGCGTAATACCACAAATGACTCAGCACTACGACCGTCATCGGCAGGATCAGATGACAGACACGGTCAGAAAAATCTGCCTGTTTTCCAACAGAGTAGGCACCGGAACTCGGCAGCCATTTGAGCTGCATGGAAAAAACAAGAATCAGAAGCAGCGACAGCCAGAATTCCGGAATACATCCCGTGATGGTTCCCACCTTACAGATGATGCGGTCCAGCCATGTATCTTCCTTCCATGCACAGAGAATTCCAAGAAGCAGCGCGAGGGTGAAAATCAGCAGAAACCCAATGCCGCCAAGCACCAGCGTATTTCCAATTCTTCCCTCGATCACGCGCGTTACATCCATTTTATATTTGTACGAAATTCCGAAATCCCCCTGCAGCGCATTGCCTGCCCAGCGGATATACTGTACGGAAATGGGATCCTTCAGTCCCAATTTTTCTTCGGCCCACACTCTTTCTTCGGGCGTCATTTTTTCCACGCGGTCTCCGTAATATGATACCAGCGGATCTCCCGGCGCAAGCCTTGAAATATAAAATACGAGCACAGACAGCAGCAGAACACTTGCCAGAAATGCCGCTGCTTTTTTTCCATAGTAAAGCACTCTGTTCCGGCTTTTCATCCTGCATCGCCTCCCTCCATCAGCACAAAATGATCTTTTTCCACTTCCCGCAGTGTTCCCGTCCGGGGAAATTCTGTATTGGAAAAATCCGGTACAGCTCGCGCTCTTTCCCTTCGCGGATCCGGAATCGGAATGACCGCGATCAGTGCTTTCGTATACGGATGCAGCGGATTTTCAAACACGGCTCGCGCCGGGCCGGTCTCCACCAGTTTTCCATGGTACATCACACCTACTCTGTCACACAGAAATTCGACCATATCCAGATCATGCGCAATAAACAGGAACGAAAAACCGTGCTCCTTCTGCAGATGACGGAACAGATTCACAATCTGTGCCTGTATCGACGCGTCCAGCGATGCAATCGGTTCATCCGCCACCAGAAGCTCCGGCTCCATCGTCAGTGCCCGTGCAATCGCAACGCGCTGCCGCTGTCCGCCGGACAATTCTCCCGGATATTTTTTCAGATATTCCGGATCCAGCCCCACGTATTTCATCTGGAATCTGGCTTCCTCCTCATAGCTTCCCCGCAGCGGCCGGATTTTCTGCACGCGCATCGGCTCCTCAATAATGTCGCGGACCTTCATCCTCTGATTCAGACTGGAACCGGAATCCTGAAAAATCATCTGGCGTGTCGTCTGCAGCATTTTTTTATTTTTCCGGAACTGGCCTCTGTCGCAGGTATCAATCCCTTTATAATAAATCTGGCCGGCATATGGCTGATAAATATTCATCACACAGCGTGCAGCGGTAGATTTTCCGGAACCGGATTCTCCTACCAGTCCAAAAATTTCTCCTCTTCGAATCTGAAACGATACATCATCGACTGCCTTGACTGCTGTTTTCCGGGACAGTGGAAAAATATGGGTAAGATGACGCACATCCAGCAAAATCTCATGTTCCATCTGTATTTCCTCCTATCGGCGGCACAACCTTCGGTGCTCTCTCATCCAGCAGCCATGTTGCCGCATAATGGCTGTCTGTGACCCGGAACATCGGCGGCTCCTCCTCAAAATCAATTTCCAGCGCATAAGCATTGCGGCTGGCAAAGGCATCGCCCTTCGGCGGATGGAGAAGAGACGGCGGCATTCCCGGGATAGACGGCAGGCTTTCTTTTCCCCTCGAAAACGCCGGTATGGAACGCAGCAGTCCCCACGTATACGGATGACGGGGATCATAGAAAATCTCATCCACGGTTCCAATCTCTACTATTTTTCCCGCATACATGACCGCTACCCGGTCTGCGATCCGCGCTACAACGCCAAGGTCATGTGTGACAAAGACCGTCGCCGTTCCCAGTTTTTTCTGAATTTCCCGAAGCAGGTCCAGAATCTGTGCTTGAATCGTCACATCCAGCGCTGTCGTCGGCTCATCAGCAAACAGAATTTCCGGATTGCCCGCCAGCGCAATCGCCAGTACGATCCGCTGCCGCATTCCGCCGGAAAAGTGATACGGATATGCCTTTTTCCGCTCTTCTGCCTGCTCGATTCCCACCAGCTGCATCAGTTCTGTCACTCTCTGTTCCACTTCTTCTTTTCCCATGTCTTTCTGATGCGCCCGCACTGCCTCTGCAATCTGCGCTCCGACTGTCATCGTCGGATTTAAGGAAGTCATCGGATTCTGGAAAACCATCGAGAACAGTTTTCCCCGCAGTTCCCGCATTCTTCGCTCCCCGTATCCTGCAATTTCTTCTCCATTGACCAGAATTTTTCCGTTTTTGATCTTTGCATTCTCCGGCAGCAGCTTCATAATGCTTTTGCAGAGCACACTTTTTCCGCAGCCTGACTCGCCTACAACAGCGAGCACCTCACCTGCATTCAGGGAAAAGCTGACATCGCGGACCGCCTGTACTTCCCCCTCATCCGTAAAAAAGCTGACGGAAAGATGTTCCACTTTTAATCGTTCCTTCATTCCGTTTTTCTCCTGTACAGACAAAAAGGAGGTAACCATACCTCCTTCGTCTGCTTTTTTGTTTTTATTCTTCGATTGTCCAGTCCTGAATATTCCAGAAAATACCAACGCCGTGGTGGCCCAGCACCGTGTCTTTGGAAATTCCCTGAATACCGGAATCTGCCACATAATTTGCATCAATATAACAGATGAATGCATAGGCCGGATCTTCTGCCAGTTCTTCCTGGAATTTTCCGTAATATTCTTTCCGCACTTCCGGATCGTCACTCTGGCGGGCAAGAGACAGATACTCATCTACTTTTTCATTGGAATAGCTCGAATAATTCGCCCCTTTGTCCGTGCCGAAAACCTTATATGTATGATCGTCCGCATCGAACGGGCTTCCCCAGCCGATCAGACAGGCCATCTGTCCGCCCCAGTCCATCTGTGCCGGAATTTCTACGGTACAGTTGATTCCGGTTTCCCGGAGCTGCTGTGCTGCTGCCTGGGCAATATCAATGCGGTCCTGCTCACCGGACATCACGCTGATGACAAAACCGATTTCTTCGCCGTCCCGCTCATAGAAACCATCGCTGTTTCTGGTGCATCCGGCCGCTTCCAGAATTTCCTGTGCTTTTTCCGGATTGTAATCATAGTGTTCTACATTTTCGTTATTATAAATGTTACGCTGCAGAGGACTGTATGCCGGCATTCCCTCGCCAAGAAGTACAGAATCAATGATCGCCTGACGGTCAATAGAATAGCATACCGCCGGAATGATGTCTCTGTTTTTCGTCCAGTAATCATTTGCAAAGTTAAATAAAATTCCGCGGTAATCTGCCGTTGTCATATCGTAGCAGGTAAAACCGTCTTTTTCTTTGAAATTCTGTGCATTTTTCGGGTCAAGCAGCGCCAGATCCAGTTCGCCGGATTCCAGCTGCATTGCCTGTGCATTATCATCCGGTACAATTTTGAAAATGACCTTGTCAATCTTTGGTGCACGAGGTAATAATTTTCATTTTTTGTCAGAACGATCGACTGGCCTTCATCCCAGCTTTCCAGCTTGTACGGACCTGTTCCGACCGGTGCTCGGAAGAAATCCGACTCCTGCATATTTTCACCTTCCAGCAGGTGCTTCGGCAGGATGGCCATCGTCATGTATTCCAGGAAAGCCACGTTCGGCTCGGAAAGGCGGAAGGAAACGGTGCTGTCATCTATAACTGTAATCTCTTCTACATCCTCATAATTTGGTGCATTTTCAGATCCGTTTTCCGGATCCATGATCGCTTCGATGGTGAATTTCACATCATCCGCCGTAAATTTTTCTCCATCATGCCATTGGATGCCATCCCGGATATGAAAGGTGTAGGTGCAGGTTTCTGCATCGTACTCCCATTTTTCTGCCAGACCCGGAACAATGTTGTCATCCGCATCGTGTGCGGTCAGTCCGTTGAACAGCAGTAGATTAATTTCACCGTGCTCATCCATCGCCGGATTAATCCTGGTATAATCAGCAGAACCGTAAACCAGGGTCGTCTCTTCCTCCCCTGTCTGGCCGGAAGAAGCTTCCGTCTCTGTTTTCGACAAATCTGTACTGTTGCTGTTTTTCCCTCTGTCCTGACCGCATGCCGCAAGGGATGCTGCAAGAGACACCATCAGCATCAAAGATAATATTTTCTTTTTCATCCTTTTCCTCCCATTTTCAGACCGTTTTTACCCGGACTGACCGCTTTTTTGCTTTGTACTCCCATGATCTGCGCGCCTGATCCATGTACTGTTCGTTCATTATATTTGATATTTCAGGCTCTCACAAGCCGGGTGGGGGGATATTTTTTTCTTTTCTTGTAAAGTTAATCGTCTCATGCAGAGGGAGTTGCCCGTTTCTTTTTTGTTATCCTATTTTCTTTACCCTATCACATCCGTAACCGCATTCACCGCTTTCGCCACAAAGCTGATCGTCTTTTCATTGAACACTTCCCCGTCTTTTGAGATCGAAACGTGTGCGAGTCCGATCTCATCTTTCTCGCTCGCTTCGGTGCTGCCCATGAGGGTTGTCCATTTGATATGGACATCGTCGGCAGTGATGGCGTGGTCGCATATTACGATGTACTGTGCTTCATCGAACAGCGGCGAATTGGATTCCGCATAGACGATGATGTCGTTGTTTTTTTCCTGATAGACGCGCACGGTATAATTTACCAGGTCTTTTTCATCCGTAATATAGTCCTTGTTCGGCGATACGGTTTCTTCGCAGATCAGGCTTGCATCTTTTGGAATGGTATTCTTCTCTTTCGTTTTGGTCATCCCGATCATCAGCATACAGTTGCAGAGCGCTGCGATCAGAACTGCAAGCAGCAGGATTTTTATTCTATGTTTCATTGTTTTCTCTTCCTTTTCCCATGTCATAGTTTGTCACTGATGTTTCATTTCCATTATACATGATTCCCCCAAAATAAGAAACGTTAAAATACGTCCGTCCCCATAAAAGCTTTTTTGAAAAAATTTCTCAAAGAAAAAGTTTTCCATTTTGTTCCAAATATGTTATGCTATACTATCCGTTAGGCAATTCTAACTTGATGCACTCTCGCAATAAAGGAGGTCCTGCATGCCTTTAAATTTAACCGTTTTCAATCAGTTTTACGCCATCAATAAAATCTGCGGCCAGGAAAAGCAGCGCCATTATCTGGAGTCGCTGGGGTTTGTTCCCGGGGCCAGGATTTCGATTCTAAAGAAAAAATTTTTACGCTTCTCAATAACAGAAGCGAAGAAAAACAGTACGCCTTTCTGATGACGGATGTCGACAATTTTCATCTGCTCAACGATTACTGGGGTTATGAGACGGGTACGAACATTCTGAATTTCATCCTGAAAAAGCTGGAACTCTTTCCGCAGACACTCTTTGTGAACCGCTATCACTCCGATATCTTTGTCGGCATTATCGATATCACCTGGCAGGATCCGGCCGTGGTGCGGGAAAAGATTTCCGCCTATCACAAGCAGGCGATCCGCTTCTTCCACGACCGGAATATCCGCATTTCCATGGACGATTTTGGGTCTGGATATTCGTCCTTAAATTCGCTGAAGGATATTCTGTTTGATGAAGTTAAAATTGACAAACATTTCCTCTCGGCGGGCCTCTCCGAAAAAGGAAAAATTGTGCTGGAAGAGATGTTCCATCTTTTAAAACGCACAGACAAATGGATTGTCTGCGAGGGTGTGGAGACGAAAGAGATGGTAGATTTTCTGATCGCCGAAGGATGCGACGAGCTGCAGGGATTCTATTATTATAAACCGATGGAACAGAAAAAATTTGAAGAGCTGATCGCTTGACAAAGTTCGAATTCTATACTATGGTTATCTTACCCGGTAGTTACTACCGATTCAATTCTGTTATGAACTTTGTTGGGAGGTATGCATGATGTATTCCATGAAAGAAGCCTGCGTTCAGACAGGCATGTCGTATGAAACCCTGAAATTTTACTGCAAAGAAGGCCTCGTCCCGAACGTAAAACGTGACAGCCACAATTACCGCGTTTTCGACGACCGCGACATCAAATGGATCCAGAGCCTCGGCTGCCTGAAGCGCTGCGGCATGACGCTGGCGGAAATGAAAGAATATCTCGCCTACTGCCTCGAAGGTCCATCCTCCATTCCGGAGCGTAAAGAAATTCTCGCGGTAAAAAAAGAAGCGCTGCTCGCATCGATGGAAAAACTGCAGAAAGCCATCGATTATATCGACTGGAAACAGAATTTTTACGATGATGTCCTGTCGGGAAAAATCGAATATCACAGCAATCTGATTTCCGATGAAGAGATTGCACAGAAGGCACAGTAGTCCTTCCTATCCTATGCAAAAAACGGCGCCGATCTTTTTACAGATCAGTGCCGTTTTCTCATTTTTTCTCTTCTTTCCTCCACCGTCTCCATGCGTCGTCTGCGGAGCTGTTCATTTACTTCGGCTGCGGTCCGCATACTCTGTCCGAAATCGACGATGTGCCACAGGATTTTTGCTCCCAGGATAAAGGATCCGTAGATGGCTGCATCCAGCGGGCCGTACCAGAAATGCCAGTAATGTGCCAGCGGCAGCAATGTGATTTCCAGCAGGCAGGTATGCAACTCTGTTGAATTTATCTCGTCAATCATGTCATCATCTCGTCACGTAAGTGACGTGATTAATTTTCTCGAATATTATATGTTTTTCCGTCTCAGATCCGATCCAGCACTTCCCCAATATCCCCTTTAATGCACACCGCTCTGTCACGGATCAGATCCGGGACACGCATATCGCTGGTGTTGATGCAGACATAAAGATTATCTTTATCTTCTGCTGTCATGCTGAAAAATGGATATTTGATGATTCCCGGCGTGTTGTATCCCACGCCGAGTTCCAGATACAGGATATGGCCTCTGTTGTGACGAAGCAGGAAATCGATGCGTCGGCTGGATGCCTCATGCCAGCCTTTATCTTCCACAAACGTGTCATCCGCGCGCAGATTCATGCTCATCGGTTTTCCGCAGTGTGGGCAGTACGGCACCAGTTCGGATGGGATCCGCATGCTCAGGTTTCCGTTCTCCGGCGGAACAAGGCTTCCGTCTTCCAGGATCTGATACCCCTGGGCAAGCAGCATCTTTCGAATGATTTCTTCATTGTCATACTTTTCCTTGCAGCACGGCTCAGAGCACTGAAACAGGCCGTAATCTCCCTGCGTGTAAAACAAACGGTTTTTATCAAATCCGGCTTTCTGGAAGCAGTGGTCTACATTTGTGGTGATGACAAAATAGCTCTTATTTTTCATCAGGCTGAGCAGTTTCTGGTAAACCGGTTTTGGCGCGTCCTGATAACGGTTGATGTAAATGTATCTGCTCCAGTACGCCCAGTATTCTTCCAGCGTATCGTAAGGGTAGAAGCCGCCAGAATACATATCGTGGAAACCGTATTTCTGTTCAAAATCTGCAAAATATTTCCGGAACCGCTCACCGCTGTAGGTAAATCCGGCCGATGTCGAAAGCCCAGCCCCGGCTCCTATTAAAATCGTGTTTTTTTCCTGCAGTGCGGTGCGAAAACGCTCCATCTTTTTTTCAAATTCTCTTTCTTTCCAACTTTCAAACATCACAAATTCACCTCTTCTTTTCTTTCTGCTTTTGTTCCCCATTCTTCAGCGATTACTTTTCTCCCAGCAGCTCCTCATAAATCTCCCGGTCGCGGTCCTTGAACACGTTGAAAATGACCTTCTCCACGCTCGTCTCTTTCTGCGCCAGAAACTCTTTCACCGTCGCAACGGCAATCTCCGCTGCTTTCTCGTTCGGAAAATGAAATTCTCCAGTGGAAATGCAGCAGAACGCCACGCTTTTCAGTCCGTTCTCCGCCGCAAGTGACAGGCACGACCGATAGCAGTCCGCCAGCTGCCGGCAGTGTGTTTCCGTCAGATGGCCGCCCACAATCGGTCCAACCGTGTGGAGCACATAGCGGCACGGCAGATTATACGCCGGCGTGATTTTCGCCTGCCCCGTCGGCTCCGCATGGCCCTGCGCTTCCATCATCTCCTCGCAGTACAGCCGAAGCTGCACACCCGCAAACGTATGGATGCAGTTGTCAATGCACCGGTGATTCGGCACGTAACAGCCAGTCATCCCGCTGTTCGCCGCATTCACAATCGCATCGCACCGGAGCGCGGTGATATCGCCCTGCCAGAGATACAGCCCCTGCTGCACCGGCGTAAGGTCGTCGACATTCGTCACGCCCTTTTTTGCCGTCTCCTCCTGCAGATACGCATCCTGAATGTTCAGAAATTCTGCACTGCTCTTTTTCACCATGCGCACATTCATCAGCCCCCGCAGAAGCTGTCTCTGCCCGGTGCTGTCAGACGGAATCTGCATTCCGCGGTACTCCCGGCTCTCTTCCAGCAATGACTGGATCAGAAAATTTCTTCGTTCACTCTGGTTCATGTTATTCCCTCATTTCCATCGTTTCTATAGACTTTATCTTATCACTATTCCCATAAAATCTGTAGCTAAAATAAGGGGACTACTGCCCTCTTTTGCGAATCGTTCCTCTCGGACACGTCTCCGCGCATCGGCCGCAGTGCAGGCACTGGTGCTGGTCGATGACGGCCGGGATGCGGGTGATGTCGATGCATTTCTGCGGACAGACTGAAAAACAGAGCTTGCAGCCAATGCATTCGTTTCCCACCTCGTACCCAGCCATCGACTGCTCTGCGCCGCCGATCAGGATCGTGTCCCGCACGATATGCGACGGATCGCTGATGTCGAAGTATTCTCCCTCGGCCTCGTACACGCGGAACACCTCAAGTGCCGCGCGTGTATCGCCGGGATAAATTTTCTGCATGTATGGATTTTTTCCGAAAATTTCATCCAGCTTTTCACTGTGGATGTTCTGGATTCTGCCGCGGAGAGAGACTGCTTTTTTATCTTTCGTCGCAGAAATTGCCACATAGCCCTGCTCCATGAGCTGTGCATAAAAGGCTTTTCCTTTTGCCGTCAGAAAATACACTCCTTTCTTGTCCCACAGCATCATATCGATCACACGGGTCTGTGGATGACCGTCTGCACCGATCGTCGCCATCGTGGTTGAGTGCATCTCCTCTACTAACATCTTCAGATAATCATTTCTCTCCATAGCGGCAGATTCCTTTCTCTTTTTACTTCAAATTCATAGCGACAGATTAAAACTCGTACGGCGGGTTTCCGGAAAAGTCTGCGATTACACCGTGTGCATTGTTCAGATAGAATACCTCGAAAATCGGGTTGTCAGCGGTTTGGTACTGGCCTTTTACAATCGGATTTCCCATGCACATTTCTTTTGCAGCCATATTGTTTTCAAATACAGCTTTTCCGTTCAGACGGATCCATGCATAGGATGGGCTGGAAGTGGAAATTTCAATTTCCGGATTTGCCAGCATATCTTTATAAACATCTTTTGTGTTGTTGGTACAAAACCACAGTTTTCCTTCCATTTCGCCAATAAACATAAACGGACGGCATTTTGCTTTTCCATCGCGTCCTACAGTTGCTAAATACTGTACTGGGTTTTCTTTTAAGAATTCTACTACTTTACTCATGATGATGTCCTCCATTTTCGTTTTTTGATTTTGTTTTTGAGCTTGTTTCTTATGATTTGGTTTCGGCCTTTTTCGAATGCGCTCCAGACCTTTTTTCTCGAAAGGATTGCTTTTTTCTTTCGATGGCTTTATAATAAGCCCAAAGCGTCTTAACGTAAAGTAAGCACAATATTATGCTGTAGTTACCAAAAGGAAACTATTGTGTAAATACAAGGTTTTCCGTGCTTACTTTTACAAGAAAATCTTTATGAAATGGAGGTTTTTTATGTCAGTTTCTGAAAAAAACGCAATATCTTTAGCCGATCTCCCGGCCTGCCCGGTAGAGACTACCTTAACCTTAATCAGTGATAAATGGAAAGTCCTGATTCTCCGTGATCTGATGCCGGGCACCAAACGTTTTGGCGAACTAAAAAAATCCATCGGTCACGTTTCCCAGAAGGTTCTGACGAGCCAGCTCCGTCAGATGGAACAGAGCGGGCTCGTCAGCCGTAAAGTTTATGCAGAAGTTCCGCCGCGGGTAGAATATACCCTCACCGACCTGGGCTACAGCCTACAGCCAATCATGGATGCCATGTGGAGCTGGGGAGAAAATTATAAGAAAAAACTCTCCGCCGAAGAATCCGAAACCGCCTGATATTCGTTTGTTTTTTGCAAAAAAAATGTCTCAAAACCAGTCTTTTGTTTTGAGACATTTTTATTTTCTATTTTTCCCGGAAATTCGGACTGTTTTCTTTCAGCACCACTGTTTCCCAGCTTCCGATTGTTCCATCATACTGTCCGTTCCACACCGGATACTGTTCGACCGGAAGTTTGATTTCCACGGCATTCCGATTAAAGTTCTGTACGAACACATACCGGATTCCATTCTTTTCGCGCGTTGTAACCTCCACGCCATCCGGAATCTCTTTCACCACCGATGTGACACCTGCTTCTTCTGCCAGTTTTCCGCAGAGCTCATCGTACAGACCCTGTTCAAAACCGGCACAGATCTGATATGCTTTTCCTGCGCCATACTGGTTTTCTGTCAGTGCAGGCATTCCTGCATAAAAATCTTTTCCATAAGTCATCAGCACTTCTGCTGTCGATGGTTTCACCAGTTCACAGAGATTGCTGCAC
This sequence comes from Blautia sp. AF34-10, assembly GCF_003477865.1. Taxonomy (NCBI): domain Bacteria; kingdom Bacillati; phylum Bacillota; class Clostridia; order Lachnospirales; family Lachnospiraceae; genus Blautia; species Blautia sp. AF34-10. The sequence goes on along the minus strand of NZ_QUED01000007.1, from coordinate 126,549 downwards.
CGGTACGTCCGGGTCAGATGCAGACGGTTTTGCGGGACCGGAACTCCTTCGTTCCATTCCCCATCGTACAGGCCGTCAATCTCCATGCTCCGAAGTCCCATTACATCCAGCAGTCCGTGCGGCGTTCCGCCAAGGAAACAAAGATCCGTCTCATCTACAATTCCGGACCAGTACGTTGCCAGGAAAGTGCCGCCTCCGGCCACAAACTGCCGTACTTTTTCCACCCATCCTTCCCGCTGCAGATAAACCACAGGCGCTGCCACGATCTGATAGTCCGAAAGACCCTGCGTTTCATCGATGACATCAACATCCAGGCCGAGTCTGCGGAAGGCGCGGTATGATTTTTCCACGGTTTCTTTGTAAAACAGGCCCTGATTCCGTGGCCCTGCCGCATCTTCCAGTGCCCACCGGTTTTCGGTGTCATAAATCACAGCCACTTTCGGACTGCAGATGGCACCGGAAAGTTCCTGCATCTGCGCCAGGGTTTCTCCTACCTTTGTCACTTCCCGGAATACACGGGTGTCATCTCCTCCATAATGGTCTATCACCGCTCCATGAAACTTTTCGGAAGCCCCACGGCTCTGGCGCATCTGGAAATACAGGACACTGTCCGATCCGTGCGCCACGGCCTGCATGGATGCGGCGTGCAGCATGCCCGGCTTTTTCAGTTTGCTGACCGGCTGCCAGTTTGTTGCGGACGGACAGCTCTCCATCAGATAAAACGGCTTTTTCTGGATACTGCGCATGATATCATGCTGCATCGCCGTATCTGCTGCCGTAACTGCTTCCGCTTCTTTGTGCCAGGTCGGATAATTGTCCCAGGAAACAAAATCAACAATGTCGGCAAACTTGTGATAATCCAGTCCCTTGAAATCATACATCATATTGATGGTCGTAGGCTGTTTGGCACCGGCATCCCGCAGCGCGCTGATCTCCCATTTCACAAAATCGGCTGTCTGATCTGTTACAAATCGTTTCCAGTCCAGATTCAGTCCGTGCAGCGATGCGTCTCCTTTTGGCGACGGACTCTCCACCTGATCAAAACTCTGGTATGTATGACTCCAGAACGCCGTGTTCCATGCATGGTTTAAGGCCTGTAAACTGCCATATTTTTGTTTTACCCAGTTCCGAAATGCCTCCTGGCAGAGCGGACAATGGCACTCTCCGCCTAGTTCATTCGAAATATGCCATGCAATGACACCTGGATGATCCCTGAACGCTTCTGCCAGTTTTGTATTGATCTTTCTCGTTTTTTCCCGGTACACCGGCGAGGTATAGCAATGGTTATGACGCTCTCCGTACAGATTTCTCTGCCGCATCGCATCCATGCGGAGTACTTCCGGATATTTCTGTGCCATCCAGCGCGGTCTTGCCGCTGTCGGTGTAGCCATCATGACAGAAATTCCATTTTCATACAGGCGGTCTACCATTTTTTTGAGCCATTCCAGATCAAACACGCCTTCTTCCGGCTCCAGGAATGCCCAGGAAAAGATGCCGAGGGAAACTTCATTTATTTTCGCTTTTTTGAAATACGCAAGATCCTGTTCCAGAATTTCCGGATATTCCAGCCATTGTTCCGGATTGTAATCTCCGCCATGCAGAAGTTTTCCAAAATTTATATTCTGTCTCATGAAAATCTCCTTTTATTCTCAAATGCCTCGGAATGTAAAGGTAAATTCCAGTTTCTGGTCAACCGGAATCAGGTATTCCGGATGGGTCTGTGCACCCCAGCTGTCGTCTCCTCCGACACCCATCTGCTGTTTTGCCACGCGCACAACGGTGTAATGTACCTGCGGCAGTTCATACGGATGCATCGCATTTTCCAGCTCGTGCGGTGTGTACGGCAGTGCGGAAAATTCCATCTTGTCGCCGCTGAACATCATACCACGGCCCTTGCGGTTCGTCACGGTTGCCCAGCGTACACCAACCTTGTTGCCGCACTCCTGCGGAACGAGATATTTCGCCATATTGTCTTCGACTTTATTCTTATAAACGCCAAGCTTTGCTCCGGCGCAGCGGTCCACATACGTCTCCTCCGGTCCCATGCCGTACCAGGTAACGTGGTCGTAATCGGCATCCAGCTTGAACATCACGCCGAATTCCGGCATATCGCCGAGCTCTTTCACCGGATCATACGTCAGCGTCGTCTGAATGCTTCCATCGCCGAAGACACGGTAGGTCAGACGGCACTCACTCGCCGGTGTGGTCGGCATTACATAGCGGTAGCTGACTTCTGCGCAGTCCTCGTGTACTTCGATTTCCGGCGCATACAGTCCCGGATAATGGCTGCCGTTCGGATATTTGTGGGACAGATACATCGAAGCAATCTTCCACTGGCTGTAACGCATCGGCATCAGGCTTCCGCAGTCATTGTCGATCGGCGCACGCCAGAAGTTCGGTTTCGGAATCATTTTGATCATCTCAACGCCGCCGTAACGGTACGATACGAGTCCGCCGTTCAGATCGGAGAACATCACATCGAAATTCTCGCCGCGCACACCAAAATCATGGTTGGAACGGATCACTTCAAATTTCGCCGGTTTTTCTGCTTTCGCTGGTGCTTCCACTTCATAAACACCCTGTCCGAATGCAACTTCATGGCCGCGCTTGCCCCATACGTTATCTTCTTTCAGGCGGAAGGAAACGGTCACCGCATACTCGCCCGGAAGTGTCTGTACGGCAATCGGAAGCTCCACTGTTTTTTCGGAAAGCGGTTCCACGGAAACTTCCATCGGCACTTCTTTCAGTTTCTTTCCTTCTTTTTCGAGAATTACCACGCAGTCAAACGCATCAGTATTCACAAACAGGTTCTTATTTTTTACAACTGCTTTGTCTTTCTGTACATCCACAGCAATGTTCTGATAGCAGAATTTTACTTCCTGCATCTTCGGGGAAGCATCGCGCTCGCCGCCGTATACAATACCATTTCCGCTGAAATTGTAATCACATGGATGATCGTCAAAATCGCCGCCGTACGCCTGAAATTCTTTTCCGTAGCGGTCTTTTTTGTAGATTGACTGGTCGATATAATCCCAGATAAAGCCGCCCTGGAACAGCGGTTCTTCCTCGGCAAGATCCATATATTTCTTCATGGCGCCGCAGGAATTTCCCATGGCATGGGCATACTCACAGCAGACATACGGCTTTCTGCGGTCTTTCGCTAAAAATTCCCGGATCTCGTTGACCGTGGTGTACATCCGGCTTTCCATATCGCTGGTGTCGTTGTATCTGCGGTCATCGTTCACTCCCTCATAATGGACAAGGCGGGTCGGATCCATCTTCCGGTATAACTGAGACATTTCAAAAATAACCTTTCCGCCGAACGATTCATTTCCGCAGGACCAGATCAGAATCGCCGGATGGTTTTTGTCTCTCTGATACATCGAGTTGACACGGTCCAGCATGCAGTCCATCCACTCCGGACGGTCGCACGGTACGACACCTGAGAAATCCCCGTTCCGTACGGCATCCGTATCTCTCGTTCCATGAGATTCCATGTTGCACTCTGCAATCATGTAAATACCGTATTCATCGCAGAGATCGTAAATGCCGACCGCATCCGGGTAATGGCAGGTACGGATGGCATTGATATTATTCTGCTTCATCGTCGTCAGATCTTTGATCAGCTCTTCCCGTGAAACGACACGGCCGGATACCGAGCTGAACTCGTGACGGTTGACGCCTTTAAAGACAACCCGTTTTCCATTCAGTGTCATGATGTGGTCTTTCATTTCAAAGCGGCGGAATCCAACTCTCTGTGGAATCAGTTCCTGCACCGTTCCATCCTCTGCGGTTACTTCCAGCAGAAGATCATACAGCACCGGTGTTTCCGCAGACCACAGTTCTGGATGATCCACCTTCAGAACAAACTGTGTTTCACCATGCAGCACACCTTCCGTATTCTGCAGTACAGTTCCATCCTTCGCCAGCGTAAGCTTTACGTTTCCTTTTCCGATCGTTTTTGTATCAACGACAAGATCTGCCCTGGTAAACGTATCATCCAGCAGAGTCTGTACTTTCAGGTCAAAAATATGTACATCTGGAATCGTATACAGATAGACATCCCGGTAAATACCGGAAAAGCGGAAGAAGTCCTGATCTTCGCACCAGCTGCCGCTTGTCCACTTGAATACCTGCGCCGCCAGTTTGTTTTCTCCCTCTTTCAGGTACGGTGTCAGTTCAAACTCGGACGGCGTAAAGGTATCCTCGCTATAACCTATAAAAGCTCCGTTCAGCCATACGGCAATGCCGCTCTCTGCTCCCTGGAAAGAAACAAAAAGTCGTTTTCCCTTCATCTGTTCCGGCACTTCAAAATATTTCACATAGGAAGCCGTCGGGTTGAAACGCTCTGGAATCTCGCCCGGCTGGATTTCTTCTCTTCCTTCCCATGGGTACTGCACGTTAGCATACTGCGGTGCGTCGTAACCCTCCATCTGGATATGCGCCGGCACACGGATATCATCCCATGTTCTGCAGTCATATTCCGGTGTTTCAAATCCCGGAATCGTGCTCTCATAGTTTTTTGCATAGTGAAATTTCCACAATCCATTCAGACTGTACCGGAAGTTTTCCACCTTCTGCTCCATTTCTTCCACAGAACCATAGTATCTGTGGTCCGAATGTGCCGGCACACGGTTTTCTCCAAAATACGTCGGATCCTTGACTTTTTCATACTGAAACACACCCATTTTTGTTGTCCTCCTTTTTTGTTTCTCTTATTTTAACATTTTTTAAGGCTTTTATCGTAAAAAAAGGCAGATATTCATCCAGAAAATAAATATCCACCTTTTCTTTTTTATGTACCCTCAAAATTTTCCGTACGATTACAGCCCAATCTAATCTGTCCATGTGGGAAAATTTTTACTTTACAGCACCTGTGATACCTTCCGTAAAGCTCTTCTGGAAACAGAAGAAAATGACTGCGGTCGGAATCGTACAGATAAATACACCGAGCATCAGTACACCATAGTCTACCGTGTAGCCACCGAGCAGGTTCGCTACCAGCATCGGCATGGTAATGGAATCATTGTTCTGTAAGATAACCTTTGGCCACAGATAGTTGTTCCATGCATTCATGAAGGTGATAATCGTTGCTGCCGCATAGGTCGATTTCATGGTCGGCATATACATGCGGAAGAAAATTCCTGTCTCGCTTAAACCATCCAGTCTTGCCGCTTCGATGATATCGTGCGGGAAAGAACGGGAAGCCTGACGGAACATCATAATCATAAACGGAGTGGAAATCGAAGGAAGCATAAATGCTACCATCGTGTTGACCATTTTTAACTGTGAAAACATGCGGAACATCGGGATCATGATTGCTGCAAACGGGATCATCATCGCAGTCAGAAGCACGGTAAATACCGCATCTTTCGCTTTGTCATGATAAATTTCAAATCCATAACCTGCGATTGAGCAGACCAGAAGACAAAGGACCGTCAGTACCGTTGCATTCCGGAACGAGTTCCACAGTGCAAGACGCAGGTTCTGCTGCGCAATCAGTGACTTGAAGTTTTCCATCAGATAAGTACCCGGAATCAGTTTTCCGGCAATAACATCAATACTTCTGTTCGTAGACGCGCAGAACATATAGTACAGCGGAAATACAGAAAGGAGGGATGCTACCGTTAAAACCAGATACATGAAGAATTTCTTTGTTTTTCCCATTATCGCTCGTCACCTACTTTCATCTGAAGCAGTGCCAGAATGGCTACCATGATCAGGATCAGGATGGACATTGCTGCCGCATAGCCAAAGTTCGGGCTCTGTACAAAGGACATATTGTAAATATAATGAGACATGGTCATGGTTGATTTTCCAGGACCTCCGTTTGTCAGGTTCAGGGACTCATCGAACAGCTGCAGAGTACCGTTGGTAGAAGTAATTGTGGTCAGCAAAATCATCGGTTTTAACAGTGGAACGGTGATCTTGAAGAAAGTCTGCAGCGGGCTTGCGCCGTCGATTTTGGCTGCTTCGTAGATCGAATATTCAATGTTCTGCATACCGGAGAGATAGAAGACCATGTTGTATCCGGTCCATCTCCAGATCAGGGCGATGATGATAACCGCACGGGCTGTCCACGCATTGGAGAACCACATGATCGGGTTCATGCCGAGGCCGCGGAGAACGGTGTTGATAAAACCGTCATTTGCAAACAGGGAACGGAAGATCATCGCGTAAGATACGAGAGATGTTGCGCACGGCAGGAAAATGCAGGTACGGAACAGTCCCTTAAAACGCAGATCTTTGTTGTTCAGCATGGAAGCAAACATCAGGCCGAGGATCAGCATGATCGGCACCTGAATAATCAGATAAAAGAAGGTGTTGCTTAAGGTCTGTTTAAAGGTCGGGTCTTTTAAAATACGGGCATAGTTTGCAAATCCGTTGAATTTCAGGTTGATGCCCATACCTGTCTGTAAAGACAGGATGAATGCCTGAATCATCGGATAAAAGCTCATCCATGCGATCAGGATCGTTGCCGGCATCAGGAAAGCCCAGCCGGTAAGATTCTGTTTTCTTTCCAAGTTCATTCCTTTTTTCTTCTGACTGCTCATGGAATCTTCCTTTCTTTTTTTACCTGGCGTGTGTTTGAAAAAATCTTTTTGCAGACAACATTTCATGTTCTCCTGCAGAAATCATTTTTCAAACACACACCGCATAGATACAGAACGGGCCTGCTTCTGTCTGTCCAGGAAGCAGACCCGTTTCTTATCGTCCTACTTTTTTATGTATTGCAGGATATCAGCCACCCATGTTGAACTCTACAGTTTCCTGTGCGGTCTGAAGTTCGCTGTCCATATCTGCTCCTGTCTGGATGATATTGGAAAGTGCGGTTCCGACAGCATCACGTGCATCGTAGTAGAATGCTCCAGTGATGTTGGATGGAGTCTTGGTTGCGAAATCAACGATTTTTGCATAAACCGGATCATCGCTGAAGAATGCAACTGGCTGTGCATATGCTTCGGAATCTCCTGCCGGTGCCCAGGTTGCCAGAGCGCCTTTTGCGATGATGTCATCGTAAAGAGCTGTGCTGCCTGCGAAGGTAGATTTCATAAAGTCAATGGCAAGATCGGTTTTCTTGCAGTTGGAAGAAATTGCCCAGGAAGAACCACCGTTGTTGGAGTAGTTGGTTGCTCCGTCGATGCCGTCCAGTTTTGGCATATTGGTGAGCGCCCATTTACCGGACTGATCTTCGTTTGCTGTGATGGAAGCCATAATCCAGCATCCGTTGATAACGCCTGCTGTGGTTCCGTTGTTGATGGATGCAATGTACTGATCCCAGTCAGTAACCTCTACAAGAGTGCCATCTTTTACCATCTGGCTGTAAATCTCAAGGATTGGTTTCAGTGCTTTGTTGTCTACGATGTTGACAGATCCATCTTCGTTGAAAAGGGACTCACCGCAAGACTGCAGCATTTCCATAACAAGGTCCGGAGATCCGGCCTGAGATGTCAGGATCGGCTGGCCTGTTTTCTCTTTGACAACTTTTGCTTTCTCCATAAAGTCATTCCAGGTGATATCTGTGAAATCATCTACGGTGAAGCCTGCCTGCTCCAGCATATCAGTACGCAGGCACTCGATAACGGCACCATTGTCGAACGGAATTCCGTAGTTCTTCCCATCCAGAGTAGAGTAAGCAACTTTTGCGGATGAGAATTCGCTGAAATCAATTCCGGAATCGGTCAGATCGGTGAAGATGTCCGGATAGTTGGTTGCATATTTCTGGAAGGAGTTATCCTGCATCAGGAAGATATCCGGCAGAGTGCTTAAGTCTCCTGCGGAAACTGCTGTGGTCAGACGGGTTTCAATGTCGTCGGACTGTACTTCGCTGACTTCTACTTTGAATCCTTCGTGATCCTGTGCATAAATTTCAGCTGCTTTCTTGATCGCGTAAACGTTGAAGTTCGGGTCCCAGGTCCATACGGTTAAGGTGTTGTCATCATCAGAGCCGCCCTCTACTACGTCGCTGCTCTCTGATTTTGCAGTGGTTTCACTTGCTGCTGATGCATCGTTTCCGCCGTTGCTGGAACTTGTTGTAGTTCCTCCGCTGGAACCACATGCAGCCAGTCCAAATACCATTGCTGATGCCATTACGATTGATACAATTTTTCTTTTCATATTGCACATCCTCCTTAAGATGTTATTTTACAACCGGAACCTCCGCACTTTTTACAGCACAGAAATTTTTTGGTTGTTTTGTACATTTTTTATGTTTTTATTCCCTCAACATGTACAAAGTATAACATATTTTCCCGTCGTTTGTGCGCATTTTTAACTCTATGTTATGCATTTTCAACCATTTATAGGCATTTTGACGGACATCACCATCCTTCCTGTGTTTTTATATCAAAATTCAACAATTTTCGTTCATAATGTTCCGGTGCACTTCGCCACTGCTGTGGAGATACACCAAGAATCCGGCGGAAATTACGGTTAAATGTAGAAATTGTTGTGAATCCGCTTCGCATTGCAATCTCATTTACAGAAATATTTGTTTTCCGCAGTTCCTTACATGCCGCCCGGATCCGGACCCAGTTAATGTACTCAACCGGCGTCATCCGCATGGATTCCTGAAAAATACGGCGCAGATGTGTTTCGCTGATATGACATACCTCTGCCAGCTCCTCAATTCGAAGAATCTCTTTATAATTTTCTCCAATATAATCCAGCGCAGGCAGAATCAGAGCGATACTGGCATCATCTACAATAGAATTCTTTTCCTGCTCCTCGTCCCTTTCATTCCATCTGGCAATCTGCATCAGAAGCGCTCTGGTCAGTCCTTTCACTTCCTCGAGATAAAATTCCCGTTTTTCACCCATGCATTTAATGATCAGTTTGATCATCTCCGCGACCTCCGGCCTTTCCTCATTTTTCACAAAATGGGCCTTCTGGTTAATACGCGCAATCAGCTTTTGTGCCATGCGCATATTGCCCTTATACAGCTCTGTAATAAATCCTTCCACATCCACAAACACCCATGCCCAGGAACATACACTGTTTTCTTTTGAGTTTGTTGTATGCGGAAAGTTTTTCGGCACCACCGTAAACATACCGCCATGATACGGCAGTTCCTCATCTTCCAAAACAATCGTTCCCTCACCGTAATAGCAGAAACCGATCTCCATCAGGTTATGAAAATGCAGATAATCAATCTGGTACCCATAATTCTGCAACCATTTTTCTCCCTGCAGCACCAGCACCGGGCATTTTTCCGGCACTTCGTAATAGCGGTATTCCATTCTGGGCTTTTTCTTTCTGCTCATATCCGTACCTGCTTATTCTACTTTTTTCTGAATCATCGCCAGAAACACGAGCGGTTCTTCCCCTGCGCAGGAAACCGCATGGCCGCTGCCGTCCTCGCAGAACGTCGTCATGCCCGCCTGCACCGGGTAGGTTTTGTCGTTATCCTGATACATACCCGCACCGGACAGGATGTGATACGCTTCTGTCTCCCCATGATGCTCATGATACGGAAGCTCATCACCCGGTAAAATCGTTACTTTTGCAAAGAGTGTCACCTTTCCGGAAAGGCGTTCGCCCTCCAGCAATTTTTCTGTTGTGTGTCTGTCTGCCATTGTTCATGTCCTCGTTTTCGTAATCTTTTTTTGTTTTCCCTGTCTCCATCCTACACCAAATAGCGTAAGATTCGATCTTCTCTGTGTTTTTATTATATTCTCTGCTTCACCGGAAGACAATGAGATTCACCAAAAACGAGCAACTTTTTTCCGTCAGCCTACAATCTTTCCTCTGTCAATCTCCACCGTCGTATCGCACAGTGCTGCGATGTCTTCCCGGTTGTGGCTGGCCAGAAGAATCGTTTTTCCTTCGTCTTTCAGTTTCAAAAACAGCTGCCGCATCTCCTGCACGCCCTGGTTGTCGAGACCGTTCATCGGTTCGTCTAGGATCAGAAGAGAAGGTTCTTCCATAATCGCCTGTGCAATGCCGAGGCGCTGGCGCATACCGAGAGAATATTTACCGACATGCTTCTTCGCTTCCGGATCCAGCCCGACTTTTCGGATAGCCTCATCGATCTCTTTTTTTCCGGTCTTCCTGCGGATGCCGGCAAGAAACTGCAGATTCTGTCTGGCGCTGTAGCCGGAAGAAAACCCGGCGTCTCGATGATGGCGCCAATACTCTCCGGCGCTTCGATCTCTTTCCCGATCTGCTTTCCATCCACAAAAACCGCGCCATCGTCCACCCGGAGAAATCCGCAGATGCATTTGAACAGAACCGTCTTGCCGCTTCCGTTTCTTCCGATCATTCCGTGAATTTTTCCTTTTTCAAAGCTCAGGCTGATCCCGTCCAGCGCCGCGTAGCTGCCAAACTTTTTTGTCACGTTTTCTATTCTTATCTTTTCTTCCATTCTTTCAGATTTCCTCCACAAAGTTCAGATCCTTTTTCCGGATCCCGAGATACGAAAGGATCGTGCATGCGCCGATGACAATTGCAAAGACACTGTAAACATATGCTATCGACGGCCCGTTTCCATACCCCTGCCACTTGTAGCTTGCAATATTCATCCAAAGCGGCGGCGCGCAGTAATAGCCGATTGTGATGCTGGAAAATTTGCTCAGCAGAAGCGCGGTGAGTGCGATGCCGCAGTTGATGACGATTCCAAATCCTCTGTGTACCAGAAAATTTCCTGCATAACTCACAACGCCTGTCATAACCGACAGGCACCAGATCGCAAGCATTGTGAGCCCCATGGCCTCCTGCGGCGAAAATCTCGAAAGGATCAGGTAATCCAACGGTTCCTGGTCAAAGGTATATGCCGCATTCGTCTGAGCCAGCGTACTGATCACCTTCCCCCATCCGGTTTCCCACCCTACATTCGGAAACACAAGCAGTACCGGAATCATACTTAAGCATATGGTGTAAAAAAAGGAAACAACCACAATGTACAGCATGTTTCCCCAAAACCAGCTTTTCCGCCCGGCCCGCAGAATCTGCCACCCGCTGTTCGGTTCCAGAAACGGAGCATCACAGAAAAGCAACAGAGCCCCAAAAGCGATGATAATCTGGTCTCCATTATATCTGGTCATAAACGGCAGCATCCAAAAAGTCACATCAACTCCGGTCTGCTCGCAGAAGCCTCGAATCCCCGCCGTCATTACATGAAAAAGGATCGCAATCCACAACAGCGCAACATAAAACCGTGGTGTTGTGAATGTTTTCCGTAAACGTATCTGACATACCCGAAGACTCATCCGTATTCTATCCATTCTGCGCACTCCTCTTTACCACTCGCACGAAAATTACACCTTCCATTCCTGTCAGAATAAGGAAATAACCAGCTATCACAAAAAAATCCTTAACATTCCGGATACTTCCCCCATGGAGCTGGTACCATCTCATCTGGCCCGGCAGCTGCAACGCTTCTGCTACAAGCTGGCTTGCATAATAAAAAAGAGCCGGTGTGCTGACCAGCACAAACAGATTTTTTATTTTTCCCGATATCATAAGCGCAAAAACTGCCATAAATGCATACTTGACAGCCTCAACTCCAAATCTTGCGGCAAGGTAAAACGGCAGAACGAGTCCATTTCCATAGCTTAAACTGCCTGTTAATGTTTCAAACTCTTCTTTTTTTATCCACGGTATTTTTAATGCCAAAACGCCATAAACAACTGCCATTCCCAGAAAAATACTGATCACAGAGCCGAAAAAGGCAACCACCAGATGCGACCAGCATATGCTGTTCTCCCTATGCGTGTCTCAATGCATCTAAGATAGCCATTTCTGCTGTCTTCCCAATAGCTCAGCGCAAACGGCAGCACAGCCAGCACAGAAAACACTTCAAAAAATGCCCCCACACCATGACTGCTGACAACCAGGTAATATACCGATGCATTCCACCGGCTCTGCATTGCTTCCTGACTGATGTTTAACACGGTAACCAGCATCGCACCTGCGATGGCAAAATAAAATTTTCCTGATAAAAACATTCTTTTAAAATCCATTTTTATCATTCGAAAAAACTTCATGAAAGATCACCTTCTTTCTGTTTTGATTTTCGAGATGGTTTTACCGGTTGGTACATTCCCTCTCTCGAAACTTCTCTTCGCCTCTATAAAAGATGTGACCCCGCTTAGCCCGGAGCCACATCTTTCACAAAAATAATTTATTCTTTGAGTAAATCATAAAGCTCAGACAAACTCACCCTGCAATTTCCCGTCCATCCAGTGCATTGATGTAAACATACTGTTCGATCTCATCTTCTATAAATCGAAACTGCCACGCAGGAATCATATCGCACATCCAATGCCCCGTTTCATTTCTTCCCGTTGTCATCGGGTAATAAATCAGTTTCATCTGATCCAGCGTAATCGGCTCAGCAATTGCCAAATCATACTTATTTCTCAGCGTTTCCAAGATAATATCTTTTTCCGCAAGAGATACCGGTTCCTTTTCCCGGATAGCATAGTGATTAACTGCTTGAAGATATTGAATCCCGCCCTCCGTTATAACAGCCTGTATTTTAGATGACGGAATATAAAGATCATCCTGCCGGTTAATTTCATTGCATAATACAGGAACCCCATTCAGATAACCCTGAAAAAACACCAGGAAACAATCATCTGCTTTTGACCACTCATATTTCTGAATCTTCTGAGGCTTTAGCAATTCTCCATTCTCGATTGCCTGTTCCATTAATTCCTGCTGTTTTTCCATCTGTTCATACGAAAAACTGTATTTACTGGTCAATTCAACTTTTTCCCAGTCTCCAATCCATCTAACAAACTCTTTTCCTTCCTCTATCAGCTTTTCTTCGTCTTCCAATGAAATTTTCTGCTCATTGTCTCTGACCAAAATCCCTTCACCATAGGCTGATGTAATATATTCAACAGGTAAATTATAATAAACTTTTTTTCCTTCTTCCGTTTCCACTCCTAATATATTGCTGACAGACACCGTTCCATTTTGATTTTTTAATTGTTCGCCAAGTATTCCCTCATACGAATAACAAACATCCGGCTCTCCTGTGTCTCCTTTTCTTGTTTCCAATCCACTTTCCGGGATTTTCCCAAGTATTTTATTGAACACACTTTCTCCTTGAAATCCATCCACTTCTATCACACATTTTTCAAACTCGTTCCATTTTTTGTCAGGCATGTCAACAACCGCATCAATTTTTGCCTGACTGCCAAGCTGAAAACTAATATGCTCACCATCGCTTAATTCCTGATCATTTTCATGTGTCACATTTGTTTCCGTTTCATCATTGCTGATAGAACTATTCCGTTCTTCTCCATTTTCCTGTTTTTCTACCTGCTGCAAATTTTCTGACTCATTCCCCATATTCTGACATCCTGTAAAGAACAGTAATATCACCATAATTCCCAACACTTTCTTTCCCATATATCCCCTCTTTTCATAATTTCGTTCTTTCTCTTCTGTTACTCGAAGCATAGCGAAATTTTTTTCCATCGTCAACGGATCTGGGATATCATGCTCTATCTGGGATAATCAGTACAGATAGCAAAAATAAGACTTTGTTCTTTGAAATCCGCATTCTTTTTGCTTCCTTCATACAAACAAAGTCTTTTTTATTACGTTTTATCTTATTTTATCGGAAACACTGCCTCTGCGCAAAACAAATCTTCTGTCTCATAATACTTTAACGCACCACCTACCTTTTCCATCGTCCGTTTTACACTTTTATGCCCAATCCCGTGACTGCTTGTATCTTTCTTCGTCGTATTTAAACTTGAATTTTCATTTAAAACAGATTTCTCAATTTTGTTTTGAATCTCCAACCGAAGATATCCCATTTTTTCCTCTACAAAAATTATAATTTCTTTCTTCCCTGTAACTTTCCGCTCTGCTTCAATCGCATTATCCATGAGATTTCCAAACACAGTGCAAAACTCCAAATCATCAATTCCTTCCATTTTGCTCAGAATCGTACATTTCACATCTACTTTTTCACTTCTCGCAAGAGTAATTTTTGTATTAATCATAGAATCCACATAACTGTTTCCGGTCTGAATCAGTGTCTGCACATCTTCAATTTTCTGATTAATTTTTTCCCATACCTTTACCATTTCCGACTGCGGCATGGTCTCCATTGCCTCTTGCAGAGGTAAAAGATAATTTTTCAAATCATGTTTAAATTCTCGTAATTCTTCATTACTTCTCTTAATAATTTCCATACTTTCCTTTGAATATTTCTCTTTTTTTTTCATCAGTTCATATTCTAGCTTTGTTTGATTATCCTTGCTCATTTGCTGTACTATAAAGTACATAATCAGGCACATCAGCCAGATACAGCATACGCACAGCAAAATCCATTTCTGTTCCTGCATCTGCACACTTGGCAGATCTCTTACTACCAAAATCATAGTATCTCCCGCAATAATTGAGAAAACAAGGTTGCATCCCATGACAATCCATTGCCAGCTTATCAGATTCTCTCGTTCAAACAAAAGACTATTTAGTAATTTACCAACAAAAAAATAAGAAATTTTTGATAATAGCACGAGCGCAATTCTTACTGTATCCTGATCTTGAATAAACGATGCAACACTTTCTTGAAGGATAAAACTGCCGCCGAAAAGGATCGCTGTGTTTACCATCATCAATACTGCTCTCGCAACTACCGCTGCAGTAACCTTTCTCAGAACACTTCCCTGTGTACCCACCATCAAATAGACAAAAAGCCAAATCAATGTGATCCACATTTCCCACCTGTCATATAACGCAGGATACTTTTCCAACGCAGGAAAGATTAGCCCAAATAGCACTGCAATTCCCCACAAAACTTTACCTTTTTTCCCTCTGGGTTTCTGCTGCATAAAATCCATGCAGAATTCCAACAAAAGTATGTTTTCCCAAACAGAAATTGCAAGTTCAAAGACCTTCCAAAATGCTGCACTCATTCCATCACCACTCCCATAATTTTCATTCGAACCTGATTCAGATAATTTCTGCTGACAGGAATGCTTTTCCCGTTCAATAGCAGAAGTTCTTTTTCGCGCAACCGATATACATAGTTCATGTTAACCAAATATCCTTTATGGGTCCTTACAAATTTATGCGCTTCTAGTTTTTTCTCCGCTTCTGACATTTTCATCCTTACGCGAATCGCCTCATCCCTCGTATCTTTTTCCCGATAAAAAAGCAGATAGTTCTTCTCGCTCTCCACAAACCAGATATCACGCAATGCAAGTTTTACACTCTGACGCCCTGTCTGCAGTTCTATTTGGGGAACTTTCTTTCCTGCCTTTTTCTGCAGTTCCAGCAGCTGCGGCTCCAGTTCCTCATCCAGATGTGCCTTGCGGATAAAAAAGAATGGATGATACACCAATGACTGAAACACCAGATCATCCTTATTCGATACAAACACAATGCAACATTCCCTGTTCCACTTTTTCAGATACGATGCAACCTCAAATCCATTCACTTCCGGCATATCGATATCAATAAAAAAAACAGAAATCTCATCAAGATTTTTGATTCCTTCCAGCATCTCCTTCGCAGATACGTAGCACTCCATTTCCACTGCAATCTTATGTTTCTGACATAAACCTCGAATTCTGATTTCCAGTTTATTTAAAAACACTTTATCATCATCACATAAAATTAAATTCATTATTTTCCCCCGTGCTTCTTATCGAAGATTCTACTTCTCAACAGCATACCAAATTTTTTCTTTTCTCTCAAGTAACCTGGGATAACATGCATGATCTGGGACAAACATCAGATCATTCTGCTCTGAGAGCTTTTTTGCCTGACGGGAAAATGTAACGAGATTTTCCCTCGAGAAAAAAACAACACCTGAACCGTTTTGCCAACTCAGGTGTTGTTACAATAAATTTATATCGCCCGCAAAGGCTGTTACGCAACTATATCCTCGAACTGCGAATTGTAAAGGTTAGCATAGAACCCATTCTTCGCAAGCAGTTCTTCATGGTTGCCCTGCTCGATGATGTCTCCGTCTTTCATGACGAGAATCAGATCCGCATCACGAATCGTGGACAGCCGGTGGGCGATGACGAAGCTTGTTCTGCCCTTCATCAGGTTATCCATGGCCTTCTGGATCTCGATTTCGGTTCTGGTGTCGACGGATGAGGTTGCCTCGTCGAGGATCAGAATCTTGTTGTCAGCAAGGATTGCGCGTGCAATCGTCAGCAGCTGTTTCTGTCCCTGCGACACATTGCTGGCATCTTCATTCAGTTCCATCTGATAGCCGCCCGGCAGGGTCTGGATGAAGTGGTGGGTCCTTGCGGCTTTTGCTGCTGCGATGACTTCTTCATCTGTCGCATCGAGCCGGCCGTAGCGGATGTTTTCCATGATGGTTCCCTTGAACAGCCACGTATCCTGCAGGACCATACCGAAGGCATCGCGCAGCTCTCTGCGGTTGAAGTCTTTGATGTTGTGGTCGTTCAGCAGAATGGCTCCGCTGTTGACATCGTAGAAGCGCATCAGCAGTTTGACCATCGTCGTCTTTCCGGCTCCGGTCGGGCCGACGATCGCGGTTTTCTGGCCCGGTTTTACTTTGGCGCTGAAATCGTTGATGATGATCTGCTCCGGGTTGTAGCCGAAATGTACGTGGTCGAAGGTGACTTCTCCTGTCACAGTCTCGATTGCTGCCGGATTCTCGACAATCTGGTCTTCCTCTTCCTCGTTCAGGAATTCAAAGACACGCTCGGATGCCGCCGACATCGACTGTACCATGTTGATAACCTGCGCAATCTGCTGAATCGGCTGGGTAAAGTTTTTCACATACTGGATAAATGCCTGGATATCACCGATCGTGATCACGTTTTTGATCGCCAGAAGTCCGCCGGTCAATGCCACGCAGGCGTAGCCTAAATTTCCGACAAACATCATAATCGGCTGCATCATACCGGATAAAAACTGGGATTTCCATGCGGAATCGTAAAGAATATTGTTGGTTTTTTCAAACTCTTCGATCGTATCCTTCTCGCGGTTAAATGCCTTGATGACGAGATGGCCGCCGTAAACCTCCTCAACCTGACCGTTGATGTGGCCTAAATATTCCTGCTGGGCACGGAAGAATTTCTGTGATTTCTTTGTCACGAGTCCGATGAGTCCCATTGAAATCGGCAGGATCACAAGCGCGATCAGCGTCATCAATGGGGAGATACTCAGCATCATGATCAGAACACCGATGAGCGTTGCCAACGAGGTGATGATCGTCGTGATACTCTGGTTCAGTCCCTGGCCAAGCGTATCGACATCATTTGTGATGCGTGAGAGCACTTCACCGTACGTGCGGCTCTCAAAATATTTCATCGGCATACGGTTGATCTTCTCCGAAATCTCTTTTCGAAGCTGATAGCACACCTTCTGCGTCACGCCCGTCATGATCCATCCCTGGATGAAGCTGAACAGGGCGCTCATCAGATACAGGCCAAGTACAAACAGCAGAATCGTTCCGATTCTTGCAAAATCAATGCTTCCTGTGCCCCGGATCTTTTCCATCAGTCCCTCGGACAGTGCGGTCGTAGCTTTTCCGAGAATCTTTGGTCCGGCAACGTTGAACACCGTTGAGCATGCGGCACAGATCATAACGATAAAAATCGCAATTTTATATTTTCCGATGTACTGAGCGAGCTGTTTGATCGTTTTTTTCAGATCTTTCGGCTTCTCGCCCGGCTGCATGCCGCGGCCCATCCGTCCCATCGGTCCTCTTTTGCGCGGCTGCTGGTTCATTTCATTACTCATGGTCAGCCACCTCACTTTCCTTCAGTCCAAGCTCTTTCTCTGACAGCTGGGATTTCGCAATCTCCTGGTAAACCTCGCAGCTTCTCAGCAGTTCCTCATGCGTACCTTTTCCGACTACCTTTCCGTCATCGAGCACCAGAATCTGCTCCGCATGGAGAATCGTGCTGATCCGCTGTGCCACGATGATCACGGTGCTGTCTTTGACATTCTCCGCCAGTGCTTTTCGAAGCGCCGCATCCGTTTTCAGGTCAAGTGCAGAAAAACTGTCGTCGAAAATAAAGATTTTCGGGTCTTTTGCAATCGCACGCGCAATCGCCAGACGCTGTTTCTGTCCGCCGGATACGTTCGTTCCGCCCTGTGCAATCGCGGTTTCGTATTTGTCATCTTTTGCCTCGATAAACTCGGTTGCCTGCGCAATTGCGGCTGCCTTTTCGATCTCCGCATCCGTCGCATCGTCTTTTCCGAAGCGCAGGTTGGATGCGATCGTTCCCGAGAACAGCACACCTTTCTGCGGCACGAAACCGATCTCATCGCGCAGATCCTTCATCGTAATGTTTCGAATATCTTTTCCGTCGAGCGTAATCTTTCCGCCCGTCACATCATAGAGACGTGGGATCAGGTTGACCAGCGTCGATTTACCGCAGCCGGTGCTTCCGATGATCGCCGTCGTCTTGCCAGGCTCGGCAAGGAAGTCGATGTCATGCAGCACATCCTCCTCGGCGCCCGGATAACGGAAGTTGACGTGATCGAAGCGGACAACTCCGTTATGAACCTCCAGCTGCTCCGGATTTTTGACATCCTGAATGGAGGATTCTGTCTGAATGACTTCATCGATACGGCCGGCGGCAACAGCGGCACGCGGCAGCATGATTGACATCATTGTCAGCATCAGGAAAGACATGACGATCATCATGGCGTAGGTAATAAATGCAGTCATTGCACCGACCTGCATCGTGCCGGCATCGATTTTATGTGCACCGACCCATACGATTCCGACAGTCAGCACGTTCATAATCATCATCATACCAGGCATCATAAAGGTCATGACGCGGTTGGTGAACAGGGTTGTTTTGGTCAGTTCCTTATTCGCACCGTTGAAGCGCTCTTCCTCTTTGTCCTCTCTTCCGAACGCACGGATGACAGAGAGTCCGGTCAGGATTTCACGCGATACGAGGTTGATGTTGTCGACCAGTTTCTGCATCAGCTTGAATTTCGGCATCGCAAGGGAGACAAGCAGCATCACGTAGCCGAGAATGACGATGATCGCAAGAACAATGATCCATTCCATACCGGCTCCCGTTTTCATGACTTTCAGCACACCGCCGATGCCAAGGATCGGAGCGTAGGCAACCATTCGCAGCACCATGACGGAGACCATCTGGATCTGCTGGATATCGTTCGTGCTTCGGGTAATCAGCGATGCGGTGGAGAACTGATCCATCTCCGCATTGGAGAATCCGACAACCCGTTTGAATACTTTTTCGCGCAGATCGCGGCCGATTCCGGCGCCGACGCGGGAGGCAAACAGTCCGACGAGAACAGTTACCACACCCATCAGGAGTGCCATGCCGACCATCTTGAGGCCTGCGGTCAGAAGGTACGTTTTCTGAATCTGGTCTACATCGAGACCCGCCGCTTTGTCTGCGGAAACTGCATACGCAATGCCCATCGATTTTACCAGGGAGCTTCCCATCGTATCAAGCGTTTTTTCCATGCTGTCGCGCATCGAGAGCACGGTGTCTTTATCCATCTGTCCGCTCTCGAGCATCGCTGCAAAGATTGGACGGACATCCACACAGGTGACTTCGACTTTGTTTCCATCGTCATCCTCTTTTTCCTGCTGGAAGCTCTTCAGCTCCACATGCATCATCTCGCCGATCTGCTCAATCGTCATGTTTTCAAACACCGACGCATCCTGACCGGTCTGCTGTGCCATGAGTTGTTTAAAGGTATCCTCCTCCATCGCACCCATCTGGTAATTCATCAGCAGTGCAACGGTCAGTGTATCGTCTGTTTCATCAAGTTCTTTTTCAGAAGCTTTGTTCCGTTCATAATAGCCGTCCTTTTTCGTATAGAGGCTTTCCCATAAATCCACCTCATCATCCGTCATGATAAACTCGGCCGTCTGAAATTCTTCCTCGGTGATCCGTTTCGGCGTAACGTGCTCGACGCCGCTGTTCTGAATGCCCACATCGATGATGTCGGATGTATACGACGGGAGCGACAAGTCGCACCACGCCTGGACAAACAGAAGCACAAGAATCACGAGAATCGATTTCCAGTACGGGATCATGTTCTTGAAAATCTTACTCATTTTTTCCCCTTTCTGTCTTTTTTTGTGTACCAGCTTGCCGGCACACTAATTCTGTCGTTTTCGGGTGTCAATTTCTTTTTCTGCGATCTCATAGATACGATCCAGATAAGCAACCAGCTGATCTATATCCTCTTCCTTTAACTGTGACATCACAGAGCAGCCAAAGTCCTGCATTCTGTCCCGTACCTCTTCCCCTTTTTTCCAGCCCTTCTCTGTCAGACTGATATATGTATTCCTGCGGTCTTTTTTGTCAACGCTCCGCTCTACATATCCTTTTTCCTCCAGTCCGCGCAGTGTCCGCGACACAGCCGGCGGAAGCGTTTTGGTCTTCGCCGCCAGCTCTGAGCTTGTAATTTTTCCGTTTTCTCCCATTTGCAAAATCGCACCCATAACGGAAAATTCGGAACTGCTGAGTCCCGGAATCAGGTCTGATACGTTCAGTTTTTTAAACTGGTGCACCGCACGAAACAGTTTTTCAAATGCATCTTTCATGTTTTCCCCCTCCTTTTGCCGCAAATGCTTAACAGTGTTATTTATTTACGTGTGTTAAATAATAACACCGGCAAATTTCCGTGTCAAGAAATTTGCCGATGTTTATGTTTTTTTTAGAATTTACGCTACCGCATTTTCGTTAATCTGATTGATTACTTTCCGAATGCCCATCCAGACTGCCAGATCTGTAAAGACTTCCGCAACACTTCCCCGATCTGTAAACGGCGCTTCCTGAAGCACGGAAAGGTCTTTCATCATTCCATTATGAACAATATATTCGATAATCTGATTCACAAAATAAATCTGTCTGCTGTCAAAATCGGCATTCGTCAGATACTCTGAAAACGCTTCTTTGGCTGCATTCATATCGAGTCCGACAATTTCCCGGACAAATTCTCCCAAAGGTTTCGTTCCAAATTCCTGCTCATAATCCTGCTTCGTACCAATCTCATTCCAGAGAATTTTTTCCAGACTGGCAACATCCATTTCTGTCAGCGGCTGATTTGTTCTCAGTTTCGCAATTGCAATCGTGTCCTGATGCTGCCGGATATAATACTCCGCTTTTGCTTTATAATTTTTCAGCTCATCATTTTCCAGTTCAGACTCGCGCCAGTCGATGGATAATAAGTCATCATCAAAATTGGTATTATAAAGCAATTTCGTTTTTAGAATATATTTCATCAAATCCCGTAATCTTTCCCGGATTTCTTCGAATTCATTGATTCCCGCATTCGCAATATAATCTGTATGCAGAATTTGCCCAATCAGATCTGACTGTGCTGAATTTCCGGAACATTCGCAACGTTTGCAATACCAGCTACTCTTTTCATAAGATCACTGCGGGCCCGTGTATATTTTTTTCCAATCAAATATGCCAGTTCAATTCCATACATCAATGC
This sequence comes from Blautia sp. AF34-10, assembly GCF_003477865.1. Classification (NCBI taxonomy): domain Bacteria; kingdom Bacillati; phylum Bacillota; class Clostridia; order Lachnospirales; family Lachnospiraceae; genus Blautia; species Blautia sp. AF34-10. The sequence continues at coordinate 105,153 of NZ_QUED01000007.1, read as the reverse complement.
ATCAAAACGAACTGCACTTGCCTCATCTTTATCAGGAAGAATTAACGGTGCCACTTCTTCACGCACAAGCAACGTATCTTCATAGGTAAGAGCATTATAGTTTTTTTCATCCGAGTACAAATCTACATATTTCAGATGCTGCCTTACCGCAAAATTATCTCTCGGCAGCTCCCGCACCTTTTCTGTCATCTGTTTTACCAGCGCATCACGGTACGCAATCAGTCTGTCCACCTGATAGGAAATATCCTGCAGTTTGTAGGCAATATCAAATTTCAAATTAAATATTGCTCCCTGCAAAGCAATCATATTTGCAGTTGCTTTCCCTTTATTCATTCGGAAAAACTCAAAGTTTCCACAAAAGTCAAAAATATAAAACTTCTGCTTATCCTCGCCATCCAGCAAGCCCGGGCAGAGTCGTGTTCCACGTCCAATCATCTGCCAGAATTTCGCCTTACTCATCACCTTTTTGAAAAACACCAGATTCAGCACCTCCGGCACATCAATACCGGTATCCAGCATATCCACAGAGATTGCAATTTGAGGCATTTTTTTCGCATCTGAAAATTCATCAATTGCGCTTTGTGCATACTCAATTTTATTATCAATCACTTTTGCATAGTCATCTGGATACTGTGGATATTCCTTTCGAAAAACTCTGAGTATTTCTTCGGCATGCTTGTGCTTTTCGCGAAATAATTGTTTTTCCAAGCTTCTGCCCATAATCAATCTTGATGCCATTCGTCATCAGAATATGCAATACCTGTTTTATGGTATCTTCATTAAAAATCCAGGTATTTAACGCGGAGGAACTGATTGACTCCGGCAGATTTCCGTTCTCATCTTCGAATGTTGCCTCATACGTTTCTTTGTCTTCCTCCGACAATTCATCATACACAATTCCCTGTTCGATGAATTTCAATCGCGATTCCACCGAAACATAATCTACAAGATAACCGTCTTTTACCGCCTGCGCCAGATCATATCCATACGTCGGAACGCCGTTTTCCAGTTCAAAGACTTCATACGTATTTTTATCAATTTCATCTTTTGGCGTTGCAGTGAGTCCTACCAGCGGCGCATCGAAATAATTAAAAATATCCCGATACTTATTGTAAATTGATCTATGCGCCTCATCACAGATCACCAGATCAAAATGGCCGCAGGTAAACAGTTTTCCCTCGCTGTCATGAACTGTATCAATACAATTGATCATTGTCTGGTACGTAGAGAAAACACAGTGCGCATTGTAGTTATCCTTTTCTTCAACCAAATTGGTACAGGACAGATTTGGCAGCAGGTTCACAAAACTTCGTTTTGCCTGCGTAACAAGTGAATTCCGGTCTGCCAGGAAAAGAACATTTTTACCCAGCCTGCCTTTAATAATACATCGCACAGTGCAATCACCGTTCGCGTCTTGCCAGAACCGGTCGCCATGACAAGCAGTGCTTTCCTGCGGTTCTTTTCATCAAAGCTGCGACACACTGCTTTGATCGCAGCTTCCTGGTAATAGCGTCCCGCAATATTTTTGTCCACGGTAATATGCTTCAGACTTGTGCGCATAGACCGCAAATTAAACCACTTTTCCAGATCTCTCTTCGAATAAATCACAGAACATTTTCGCTCCGGATACTGGCCATCAATAATACGCGTGTCAAATCCATTTGTAAGAAAGACAATGGGACGTCTTTTGTATATTTTTTCCAGCAGATCCGCATACAGTTTTGCCTGCTGTCTTCCCTTGGAAACGTCTACGCAGGTACGCTTTGCTTCAATTACCGCGAGTGGTCGGTGCATATCATCATAAAGGACATAATCAGCAAAACCAACCTCCGATTTATTCGGCATTCCCGGAATTTCCACCTCATTGAGCCAGTCTCTGCCTTCTACCCAGCCTGCTTCTGTCAGCATGGAATCGATATAAAGTTTTCGCGTCTGATACTCGGACAGTTCCAGCGGTTTGGGAACATACGTCTGCTGCTGTTCCTGACGGCGTGCGGACAGTTCTTCCCGCAGAGAAGCATTTTCTGCACTCAGTTTTTTCAGATCAAGCTCCTGCTGTGCCGCTTTCTCCTGTTCTTTCTCCAGAGCTTCTTTTGCTGCCTTCGCATCTTCTTTCGACTTTTTCGCTTTCTCTATCCGTGCTATGATCAATGTTTTGTCGAAGGCTCTCCGCTGATACTGGTCGGAATAGCAGTATGCAATATAATCGAGATAAATAAAAAGATTTTCCAGGCAAAGCATCGCTTCATCCCGTCCCAGTTTTCTGCTGCTGTGTGCCGCATTATTTCCGCTCCGCCGAATATAATCCATCCGCTTCCACAAGTCCGGCCCGATTGTCTGGCGATAATCCTCACTGTTCATCAGACTCTGCAGGTTGTCCTGGTACGGCATCTCGAGCGCATTATCCACAGAATACATCCATTTCACCGCAAACTCCATCGCCCGCCGGCTGTTCAAAATACTGGCCTCCGGGTCGAGTAAAATGATTTTTTCTGCGGACACGGCAGCATCGGCAAAGGCGGAAAATTTAGGTTCTTTTTTCAAATAATCAAAATTCGTAACCATGCGCACCTCCCCTTAATTTTTGTCAAAGCGGATATTCGCAATCTGCTTCGCTATTTGCTTGATTCGGTTAAAATAGTTTCCCATCTTTCTGTTATTTGTATTTTAGCACACTATTTCTTTATATGTGAGCACTTATCTCAGCTTCTTCAATTTTGATTTGTCGACTTGATATATAAAATCAACAAACACATTTTGTGCTTCTATGTTTGGCACAGGAATCATTATTTTTCTTATCTCAGAAAGGTTCAAGGTTTTCTGCGCAATTCCCTTAACCTTCTCCTCTATCTGTCTCTGACAGTCCGACGATAATAAAGCACTATGCAAGTAAAAGCTATTTATAATCTCCTTCTTAGGTTTCAGATACGCAATATGTCTCTGGAACAAAAACTTTGTATCTTCAACAACAACAGCAGGATGTCCATAAGAGCCTACCGTAGAAAGCAACAAATCTCCTGGTTCAATCGGAGTTCTTTTATAAAGCTCATTATATGTTTCCTTACTTATAAACTTTTCTGCATTATAAGTGACTGTATTATTTGCCAGGTTTGACACAAAAATAAATGGTATCCCTGTTTCTTGAAACTTAGGTGGTTGATGAGTACCATCTGTAATAATCGAACAAATTTCACTCATCGAAATCATATTATTACAATCCCCAAACATCTCGACAAATCGGGCTTTGATGAGGTTATCTAATGATGCAATTTCCTGATTTCTCATGACCATAATATTAGTTGTTTTATCTAAAACCTCTACAATAGCCCTTTGCTCATCTAATGATGGAAGTTCCATTTCCACTTTCTTTAAATATCCAGCCGAGATATTAGGCTGTGCTCCACCAACACCATCCTTAACAAATTTTACCTTTTGACTCTTTAGAAAATAATATAAGTATTCTGGAATAACCTTATCATTCTTTTTAAATGCGGCACATGCCTGATTTGTGCAAGCATCCATTTTCAATATAGACGTTGCTCCAATTGTTGCTCCATACATTGCAATTAAAACTGTATCTGGCTCATACAATTTTGCGGAAGAATTCTTCAAACCTTCTTCAGTAATAAAATCTTCCACTTCATAAAGATATTCCGACTTTAAATCTCCTGTTTTTACCCAAGGTATATCTCCTCCATAATATTCTGGATGAGATTTTGAAGGAGTTCCGCCAGATCCAATTTCAAATATATCTCCAAGTTTTACTTTCATCTACATCATCCCTGCAAATCCGAATTTGCTCAGGACAAATATTTCTGATGAGCTGTTTTCACATTGTTTTGATTGACCATTGCATACTTCATAGTTGTATCTATCTGAGAATGTCCAAGAATTTTCTGCACTTGCTCAATCGGCATTCCTTTATCGATTGCTCTTGTAGCCATTGATCGACGGAATTTATGTGGATGAATCCTCTCCAGATTTAGTTTTCGTCCAAGCTTCCGAAGTCTTATCTCCACTCCACTAATTTTCAATCGATCATATGGTGCATCTAAGGTAACAAATAGAGCTGAATTGTTGTCTGTTCTATTATCTATGTATTCTTTTAAGTGAACTTTAGCTTTGGCATCAAAATAAACTCTACGTTCTTTGTCACCCTTTCCATAAACGATGCATTCACGCCCCTCAAAATCAATATCATCAATATTAAGATTTACCAATTCGCCTACGCGTATGCCCGTGGAATATAATAGATCAATAATTGCTAAATCTCTTTTTTCTTTGCAGTTGTCTCGGAGTTTTTCGATTCCTTCATCTGAAATAATATTTTTAACAACCGTCTTTGTCCTGATTTTATGGATTCGTCTCATAGGACTCTTCAAAATATAGTCTTCCTCTTCAAGCCAGGAAAAGAAGCTGGAAATGTTGCGGCGAACATTATCTATCGTTACATTCGAACAATGATTCCATTGTTGATATGCCGATAGGTATTCACGTATCTCTTCCGTTGTCACTTTACGGACACTTGTTTCAATTTTAGACAGCAAATGCTGAACTGTTGTCTGATAATAGCTTATTGTACGCTCCGAGCATCCTTCTATTCTTTTGGCAGCAAGGAACATGTTTAAAAATTCGTCATTCGAGATATCTGTTTTCACTGCTTCATTTTCTGCAAAGGTTTTCAGAATCACCTCTTGTAACTTTTTCATCTGCGGAATAGACAAATATTCCGACATTTCATTTAATACTGTTACAATTTTCTCATCCATGCTGGTACTCCTCTCTTAAGTACCAGCATCCTACAACCATTCGTAATCTTATCCAAAATATTCTTGCATCAACGAATCAAATAATAACTGCGTTTCATCCAATGCTTTTTGTACTGCAACTTTTGATTTGTTGACTTGTGCCTTAAATAAAACAAACTCCTCTTGTTTGGATAACGGCGGCATCAATACCGGCAATGCTCGCAGCTGCGTCATATTAATACTTGCGATTCCCGTTGTCTGTTTTGCACATCCCAGAAAATAGCGTTTTGATCGTTGATGCTGAAGGTACTCTGCAAAAAATTCAGGAAGTATCATAGATTCATCCAATCTCACTCGGAAAATATGGTTCTGGTGTATACAGTTCTCAAGCGGCTCTTTTATAATCGCACCGCGTCCCACTTTATCTGGATCGCCACCCTCAGTCATAAGTACATCGTCCGCAAGCAATCGATATTGCTCAATCTCCTGTTGTGTTGCTTCTATTGTTTTCACCGTTGTCCAGTCTATATAACCATCTTTTACATTGGATACAGCCATGTATGGAACTTCAGTCAAATCTTCAGCCTTTGTTTTTCTTCCTTTCGTGATACCAGAAACAACATCTGCCATGCTCTCCAATTTTGCTTCTGGCCATCCTTTGGAATTCAAATACATGTCTCCAAACATCTCGACAAATCGGGCTTTGATCAAATCATCCAATTGCTGCAGTTCTTGTTTCCGAAATTCTACAATACTTTCTATCTTTGAAAGAATATATGCAATGTCTGCTTGTTTTTCAACAGTTGGAAATGGAATTACTGTATTATCAAAATCTTTTTTGACAATATGTTTCATTGTAGCACCATGGGTTTTTAATTCCATTTCTTTCAGCTTGTATTTAACCGCAAACACGAAATACTGTTTATTCACTTCACACTTATCAAATACAACTTTGAAAATATGTTGATTTAAAAGACCTTTTCCTCGATTCCAAATATATACACCCAAGCTAGCTGACCACGAAATTAAAACATCTCCATCATTAATTTCAATTTTTTCAGGATACTTTCCATCATAAAAGCCTAAATCATAAGCATTACCTGTAAGATCTTGTATTCTAATGATCGGAAGACCTGTGCTGCCTCGATCTTCCGGTTTGAATGCATATCCATTTATGTAGGTAGCGATATCGCCTAATCGTTTTTGTTCCATCTACCTCATCCCTGCAAATCCGATTTGCATTTCCTTTCTTAGTTTTTACAACTCTTCCCTCATGTATATTCACCGAAAACTTGACATATAATATAATTGTGTTATATTAATAGTAGTCAACTTGTGAAGGATAAAAGCTGGGTTCCCGAATGGGAGTAGGTGCATTAGCACTTAGAATCCTTTGCTCCCTGGGTTGACTATTTTTTTGCCAATTTTTGTTTTAAATCGTTAAGTATTGCTTCTGGCGATTTCTTTATTTCTTCATAGATAAAATCAATAGCCTGTTGTGAATAACTATACTGTGGTTGAGTCGAAACTTGATATGTAAAACACATTCTCTCATTTTCTTTTATTCCAAAGTATGAAGTGAAAAGATTAAAATGATACATGTTAAATGTTGTTTCTTGCCCATTATATAAAAGCACAATCTCATCTTTTGACAACTTCTTATTAATTTCCCGTATACAGGCCTTGGCACTGTATTTATGTGTTTCATTAGGGTTTTTCAATTCTTTGATAACCCGTACACCTTGAGCCGCCTCTTTTTCAATATGATACAGTTCAGTTGCTTCTTCCCTCTTTTTCGTCGCATAATGATAGTGCTCGACTTTAATTGCAAACGCACTATTATTTTCTTCTACCAAAGGCTGCAATGAGTCATTCACTGCAAAAAGCTTCTCTGCAACCTGTTTTTCATATTTTCCTCTGATCTCCGTTTCATCCAAAGATTTCAGTCTTACAGATAATGTAATAAAGTTTTCCGGTATAATTTGTGTCATATCTACTTTATGAAACTCCATCATCTTATCCACAAAATTGAATACACAGGCCTGAAGCAAAGGAATATAAACAGCTTCATATTCTTCTGTAATAAAGTGTGTACTCGTATTTCTAAGCTCAATAATCTTTTCGAGATTTTTTCTCAGTGGAGCTTTTTCATTTGTAAAAACCTTTTTCACACATCCTTCCAATGATATTGTTCTATTCGGTTTATCTGAAAAATAAATAGAATTCTCTCCAAATTTGTTTATCATATGTGCTTTTAACATTAGTTCCCACGCATTACAGATAAAAAAGCTAAATCCTTCAATCCGATATTTAATCGAAGGTTTATTGTATATTTCAATTGCTAGCACAAAAGCTTCTTTTGCTTTATCTATTAACTGATCTTGTACTCCCATCTCTTACTCCCTTATAAATTTAATGGTTTCTCCAACTCATCCATCTCTTTCCCAATCTCCTGCTCCAGCTGACAAATATTTGCCATAATTTCCGATGTCGGCGGACACTCCACCGGGATGTATTCTACTTCTTTGTATTTATTAATACTGAGATCGTACTCATTCTCCACGCTCTCCTTTTTCGGAAGCAGAAATGTTTTTATTTCTTTTCACCACTTGACAACAAACGTATTTTTATATAGCATAAATATTAAGAAATGGGTTTTCACCGTACAGTCTTATGACTCAAGCGGGCTGCTCGTTTCTTTTTTTATTTCTAAAAATCGTTTTACGTTTCTCGTCATCAGCATCCTTCTTTCCCCTATAAGTTCAACAACTTCTCCAACTCATCTATCTCTTTCCCAATCTCCCGCTCCAGCTCGCGGATATTTACCATGATTTCCGATGTTGGCGGATACTCTACCGGGATGTATTCTACTTCTTTGTATTTGTTAATGCTGAGATCATACCCATTCTCTACAATCTCTTTTTTCGGAACCAGGAAAGATTTGTCCGTGCGTTTTCTGTCCGCTTCCTGATCGAGATGTTTGAATCGCTCTATGATATCCGGAATATCATTTTCCGCAATTGGTGACCGTTTGTCGTCCAGGCTCAGGCCATCGGCGGTCATGTCGTAGAACCAGACCTGATCGGTTCCGCCATGTTCAGTTTTGGTGAAAATCAGGATCGCCGTTGATACTCCCGCGTAAGGCTTAAATACACCGGATGGCATGGAAACAACTGCTTCCAGTCTCTGGTTTTCTACGATTTCTTTTCGAATTGCCTTATGCGCCGTGGATGATCCAAATAAAACTCCATCTGGTACAATGCAGGCACAGCGGCCGCCGATTTTCAGCATCCGCAAAAATAATACCAGGAATAACAGTTCTGTTTTTTTCGTCTTACACACTTTCAGCAAATCACCGGATACGGACTCTGCGTCAAGGCTCCCTTTAAATGGAGGGTTTGCCAGAATAAGCGTATATTTATCTTTGTCGCCATTCTGATCAGATAAACTGTCTCTATACTCGATGAATGGATTGTCAATTCCATGTGTCATCATATTCATCGCGCCGATACGAAGCATCGTTCGATCCATATCGTATCCATGGAACATATGATTCATGTAGTGATCTTTTTTCTGTTTGTCAAAAAAGATTTCTTCTTTTTTTGTTTCTTTTAAATACTCTCCTGCTGCAACCAGAAAGCCAGAAGTTCCGCAGGCCGGATCGCAGATCATTTCACTGCTGGATGGGTCCATCATTTCCACCATCATACGAATAATGTGGCGTGGTGTTCTAAACTGACCGTTGCGGCCAGACTGAGCAATTTTCGAAAGAAGATATTCATACACATCTCCCCGTACATCCGTTGCCTGAATTTCGCTCATCATTTTATAAATTTCGTCCAGCGAGTCTACCACCTTCGACAGCACCAGCGGTGTCGGCAGTTTAAAGATTGCGTCATCCATGTATTTGGAATACGCACTGTTTTTGTCACTATGCAATGTCTTAATGAACGGAAATACCCACTCCTGCATCACAGAATACATCCGATCAGCAGGAAAGTCGTGAAAGACCGACCATTTCAGCTGCGATCCGTCAATTGTTCTTTCTCCTATTTTTACTTCTTCCACAAAAATACTCTGATACGGCAGACCAAGCATGGCGCTCTCTTTGGCACGAATATTATCGGAGTCGTCCAGATCATGGATAAACATCAGATAGGTGATCTGCTCAATGACTTCCAGCGGATTTACAAGGCCTCCCGCCGCAAAAATATCCCACAATGCATCAATTTTATTTTTTAATTCACCAGTAATCATCTCTTCAACTTCTCCCTTTTGTTAATTATTATTCCATGTATATTTCGTATATCGCCCGCCGCCGATTTTCAGAATTTCACCAGACGATAGCAAATCAGCAAGTGCCCTCTGAACCGTTACCTGGCTGATATCCGGACACTTTTTTAATATTTCCGTTTTGGTAATCTGCCCCGGTGTTGTACGAATGATTTCTTTTACACGATCCGGCTTTGACATTCCAGATGTTGTCAGCAGATTCACTCTGGAAGAAAAATCCCGGTATGCCGCAATCATAATGCTGAGCATGTATTTCACAAATGGCTCATAATCATTTTCGTTTTCATGCCATTGTTCGGAGCTCTGCCGCAGGCACTCATAGTATTCTTTTTTTGTCGTTTCGATTAATTTCTCGATACTGATATATTTTCCTACAATATAGCCTGCCCGGTAATATAAAAGTAAGGTAAGCAGACGGCTCATTCTTCCATTTCCGTCATTAAAAGGATGAATGCACAGAAAATCGAGAATGAACATGGGAATCAACAGCAGTGGATCTATCTGTTCCGATCCCAGCGCCTGTTCAAAGGCCTCACATAATGATTCAACTGCTGCCGGTGTCTCCCACGCCGGAACCGGGCGGAATCGAATAAATGTATTTCCGATTGTATCCTCTTCTTCTATCACATTATCTACTGTTTTGTATTTTCCGCCGATATCATATCCTTCAAATTTGTACAGATCCCGATGAAGCTGCAAAAAGATGGACGGCTTGGGTGGAATGTAATCATGACTCTCATGAATTGTATTCAGCACATCCCGATAGCCGGCAATTTCACGCTCGCTGCGCGTTTTCGGTCTCGTCGTATCCCGCACCAGGCTCTTAACCGTTCATCCGAAGTGTAAATGCCCTCAATTTTGTTCGATGCATCTGTACTCTGAATTTTCGCAATTTCGACAAGCTGATTCAATGCATCTGCTTTTGCTTCAATGAATAAGGTCTGTTCCCCTTTAAATTCATGAATCTGCGTCAGATAGGATACAATTTCCGGCGTGAGTAATTTTTTCCATTTCTCCTGATAAGTAAACTGTCTCATTTGCGTTCCCCAATATGTTGTATTTCTGCCATGATTTCAGTATATTCGTTAATTTTATCATTGTCAATTCAATTTCATCATTATATATAAAATGATCAAATTAAGAAGTACACATGAGATTTCATCCTATCATGCCAAGTAAATAGAATTTGACAAACGCTGCCATTTTGTTTAGATTAGAAACAAATACGAAAGGACACCTTCATTCCCATGCCAGGTTTTATTTTACATCTCACCGCAGCCCAAATGCTGTTAAAGCACCTCCCGTCCCACCCGGATTTTCCATATCCGATTTCATCGGTAAATGATTTTCTAATCGGAAATCTTCTGCCGGATGCGACGCAGCAGAAAGAATCCTCCCATTTCCGCGATCCGCTTTACCGCGAAAAAATGATGGTATTCCCGGATCTTACACGGTTTACAGCGAAATACCGTTCACTTCTGCCAGATTCGAGCGCACTGGGATATTATTTTCATCTTTATATTGACCGGAAATTTTTTAAGGATTTCATTCCGCAGATTGTGGAATTTTATAATGCGGATGGGGAAATTACAGATATGAGAGATGAGATTGCAACGGTTTATATCAAAAAATCGCGGACATCCATTCCTTTTTCCAGATATCTCACGGAGGAGTATTATTACGGGGACTATACACGAATGAATACATATCTTGTCAACCGCTATTGCATCCCGCTCGATCTCAATCCTAACGTCACGAACCCTGGAATCACAGAAATTCCGTATGAGAACGTCCAACAGGTACTTGACCTCCTCCATCACTTCCTCTCCGTCCCGCCGGAAGCCGCGCAGGATCTGAAGGTCTTTCCGCTTGAAGAGCTGCTTGCGGCACTAGAGCAATATGTAGAAGAGTTTTTGGCTGTGCCGAATAAGTATGTTCCATAATTTTCCATTCAAAAAGGAGCAGAACCCACACCGGATTCCGCTCCTTTTTCAGAATGTAATTTTTCCGTTTTCTCTTACACTACATCTTGAACGATCCCTTCTCTGTCATCCGTATCCATTTGTTTTTTTCTTCGATATTCCGTCGGTGTCCTCCCATAATATTTCTTAAATGTTTTGCAAAAATAATCCATATTTTCAAATCCCGTCTCGCCGGAAATTACAGTTATCTTTTTCTCCGTCGTGGCCAGAAGCTTTGCAGCCTCCTGCAGACGATACTTCACCAGATAATGCACCGGCGTATCGTGAAGATATCTTCGGAACAGATTCAATGCCGTACTCTTGCTCACCATAGCCTGCCCGGCAATATCCTCCAAGGTAAGATTCTGTCGGAAATTTTGATGAATATATTGCATCATCAGCTGTGTTCTTCCCTGTGAGGATGCCGTATTTTCTCTTTTTTTCTGCAGCACTTCCGAATCCATGTGCAAATAAAGCAAGTGCCACAATTCCTGCGTCAGAAATAAAGTAACCAGTTCCCGGTCTTTGTCTGATTCCTGCGCTTTGAGAATTTTCTGCATGAGCTCCAGTGCTTCTGCCTGCCATTTTATTTCCCTGCAAAAGACAATGCAGTCCACCTTACACGCCTGTATCGGTGCAATGTATTTTTTGTAAATCAGGCTGTCTGCCGGAGCAAGAAATGTCGGTTTCAGAACGAAATTTGGCACAATCGCATGGCCTTCAGAAAAATAGCGATGCAAAATCTTTGAGTTAATAAAAATGCCCGTTCCCTGTCCCAGTGAAAACTGCTTTTCGCCAACCCAGAAGGTTGCTGTTCCCTCCTGTACAAAAACAAACTCAAACTCCACATGCCAGTGCCATTCTACACAATGAAAATCAAACAACGCAAGATCGTCGTAATACAATTGAAACGGATATTCACTGTTTCCATGCTGTATCGTTTCCATCATGGTTTCATCCGTTTGGATCTTGTTATAAAATGTATTAAACTCCATCTTTCCCCGCCTCCGTTTTTCAGGCACGACCCTCTCTATTTTGCGATATTATACAATAAACAGACGATATATTCCAGTGAAAGCGACACTATTTTACGTTATTATACAAAAAGAATCGTTGTCGCTCCATGGAACACGGTGAACGGCAACGAAACGAACACTACGGCCGCAGCAGTTCTGCCATTTTTAAAAACGGAGTATATCACTATGAAAAAGAACTACCACAAAACCTTAATTGCCTGTTATTTTGGATTTATCACGCAGGCAATTTCTGCAAATTTTGCACCTTTACTATTTCTTACCTTTCACAGAACTTACCATATTTCTCTTGGAAAAATTGCGTTTATCTCGACAATATTCTTTTTCACACAACTTCTTGTCGATTTGTTCTGTGCCAGATATGTCGATAAAATCGGTTATCGCAGGTGTGTCGTTGCTTCTGAAATTCTTTCCGCCTGCGGTCTGATTGGACTTGCCTTTCTGCCCAATATTCTGCCAAATGCCTATGCAGGAATTTTGCTCAGTGCCATGATCTATGCCGCCGGAAGCGGACTGATTGAGGTTCTTGTCAGCCCAATCGTAGAAGCTTGTCCGTTTGACAATAAGGACAGCGTTATGAGTCTGCTTCACTCCTTTTACTGCTGGGGGTCTGTAGGCGTCATCTTACTCTCCACTGCTTTTCTGGCAGTTTTTGGTATGGAACGCTGGCCGATCCTCGCATGTATCTGGGCTGTACTTCCACTGTACAATACGTTTAATTTCCTTTCCTGCCCGATTGAATCACTCACCGGAAGCGAAGAAGGACTTACCATTCGTCAGCTGTGCCGTCTTCCCATTTTCTGGATTTCCCTTGTTCTTATGGTCTGCGCCGGAGCAAGCGAGATTTCGATGGCGCAATGGGCTTCCGCTTATGCCGAGTCTGCATTAGGTCTCTCAAAAAGCATTGGAGACATTGCAGGACCGTGCCTGTTTGCTGTGATGATGGGCATCAGCAGGACCTTCTATGGTAAATACGGGGAAAAAATTGACTTAACAAAATTTATGATCGCATCCGGTACACTTTGCCTGATCTGTTATCTGGCTGCAGCTCTCGCACCATATCCTCTTTTAAATCTTACAGGCTGCGTTGTGTGTGGTTTCTCCGTAGGAATTATGTGGCCGGGAACCATCAGTATTTCATCCTCTAAAATTCCACTCGGCGGAACTGCACTGTTCGCACTTCTCGCCATGGCCGGAGATATGGGCGGTTCCATTGGCCCATTTGTTATTGGATTTGTCACACAAAACACCGGCGACGATCTGAAGGCAGGTATGCTGGCCGGCTGCATTTTCCCTGCTGTACTGATTTTGTCTGTTTTTCTGCTCCGACAAAGGAACGCAGAGCAAAAATAAGCACCGAAGAGATACTGTAACGTGTCTCAGACACAGGAGCCGGACAGTCCGACTCCTTTTTTCATGTCTCTGCAATATTTCTCACAACTCCCGAAAACAGAATCGATCCGTCCTGCCCCGTGACAAGAAACAGGAATGGACGATCCAGTACGAAGTCGATTTCGTCGTCCGGTATTTCTGCTGCGGTTTCTGAAACGCCGAGTTCTGTATACGCTGCTCCGGTTACTCCGTTTTCGTCGATTTCAAGCATGGCGGCGTGGTCTGCTTTGCTCAGGTATAAATTCTCTTTGTCCCCTGTTAATGGGCTGAAATCTGCCAGATCCGCATCCAGTGCATCCGTTACACCCAGTGCGCGCACCGTTTCGATCAGGTCTGTTTTCTCCGATACTTTAAATTTAGGAACAGACAGGTTCACCATAGGGGAATACCAGTTATCACTGCTTTCATCCCGCCGTATAACCTTCATCAGATCCGGATCCGATACCAGTTCATTGACATCGGTATTTTCATCCGGAAGCAGGAAATACATGGAGCCGCTGTCCTGAAGGCTAAGGCTGACTGCACGGAAATGCTCGCCCTGATAGACATCCATCCATTCCGTTTTTTTCATCATGTCCACAGTGGTATCTCCCGCAGCTCCGTGGAAGGTTTCCTTCTCTGTATTCACTTCCCAGAAATTTTCCCTCCACATCGCCTTATAATAGATGGTTGATACCAGTTCAAATACCGTTTCCGGGGCAATCGCCATATTTTCGGTGTATTCTTTTAAAAGCCCTCCGGTATTATCATCCGTCCAGGTCCGCAGGGCCTGATTCATCTCTTCCGATCCGGGAGTCCCACAGAAGGTCGATGCATAATACTGTTCCGCCAGCCGCTGCAGCGTTGTGTCATTGTATGTTTCCTCACCATCCAGCCACAGCGAATTTGCCAGCACACTTTTCAGCGCAGGCGTGTCTGCATAATTGCTTTCCCAGAGTGAAGAAACATTTTTCCGTAAGGTGTCCATATCCTGCGCACCAAGCATATCCAGAATCTGCTGCCGCGTATTTCCATCCGAAGTTTCCGCCAGCATCGCAAACGCGATATACAGATTGATCGGCGAGCAGACGGTATTTTCATCTTCTGAAACCAGCATTTGTTTCATCAGGTCCTGATAATACGCATCCATTCCCGACTGCAGTTCTGCTGATTTTGCTGTCAGCTCCCGGTACGAATCCCACCAGTCCCAGTGTGCATCGCTTTCCATGAATTTCTGTGCATCCATTGTCCGCTCCACAGATGCCGGATAAGCCGCCAGAACCGTCGTTACCCCCGACGGATAACGGACTGCAGAACCCTCCCGACCGTTTCTCCATGTCGTAACCCCCAGCACAGCTCCGCCGATGATCACCGCGCAGGCTGCCGCGGCCGTCCATTTTTTCCATGCAGCCCCTTGGGAACGCTGATAGTCCCGCGCCTTTTTCACCATAGCAGGATCCAGGTCGCCCAACGTTTCAAACAATTCTTCTTTCTTCATACTTCGAACCCCCTTTCCGTCAAGTGTGTATGCAGTTTCCCGCGGATCCGGTTCAGCGTAACTGAAACATAGTTTTCACTTCTTCCCAGACGATCCGCGATTTCACCGATACTGTCTACATACCAGTACCGCAGGACAAACATGCATCGTTTCTCCTCCGGCAGCTTCTGCAGAAACTGATTGATCTCCGCGATCAGTTCTTTCATCTCCCACTGCCGCTCAATATCATCTTTCCCCGAAACACATTCTTCCAGCTCGTCCAATACTGCATCCATCTGACTTCCTCCGCGTTTTTTGCGATGCATTTTTCGATACAGATCAAACGAAAGATTTCTCGTTATTTTTCCAAGAAATGTGGATAACAGAGACGGCCGGTGCGGCGGCATAGCGTTCCACGCGTGAAGCCAAGTGTCGTTGACACATTCTTCTGCATCCGCCGGATTCTGCAGAATATTCTGTGCAATGGACGTACAGTATGTACCATATTTCATCGCAGACTCGCTGATCGCTGTTTCGTTCCTGTCCCAGTACATTTGGACAATATGAGTATCCTCCATATGGAAATCCCCCTTTCATCTATCATCACGCCATTTTGCAGAAAATCTTACACTTTTCAAAAGAAATTTCGGTTCAAAAAAGGGCGTGACCAAAGCCACGCCCTTCTATTCTTTTATTTTCTTTATGCCAGAATCGGTTTCAAAGCCTCTGCGAGTTTTTCTTTCTCTGCTTCTGCCTCTGCCAGATCCTTACCAAGTGTTGTGTAGTATACTTTGATTTTCGGCTCTGTTCCAGACGGGCGGACGATGACGGTTTCACCGTTTGCCAGTTTGTAGATCAGAACGTTTGCGGATGGGAGTCCTGTTTCTTCCGGTTTCTCGTAATCGGTTACTTTGACAACAGCGGAACCTGCGATCTCGGTCAGCGGCTCTTTTCGAAGGCCATCCATAATACCGGCCATCTTGTCCATTCCGCTAAGTCCCGGGAACTCGAAACTGTCTACTTTGTTCAGGTAGCGGCCATACTCGGCATAGATCTCTTCCAGTCTCTGTTTCAGAGAGCTTCCGATGCTTCTGTAGTAAGCTGCCATCTCGCAGATCAGCATGGAGCCGATGACTGCGTCTTTATCTCTTACATACGGGCCAGCCAGGTATCCGTAACTCTCCTCGAATCCGAAGATGAAGCGGTCTACTTCGCCGTCTGCCTCCAGGTTTGCAATCTGATCGCCGATCCATTTGAATCCGGTCAGAACGCTGCGGAGCTCTACGCCGTAGTGCTCTGCAACTGCATCTGCCAGCGGTGTGGACACGATGGATTTTACAGCAACTGGTTTCTCCGGCATGGTGCCTTTCTCGATGCGGCCTGCGCAGATGTAGTCGAGAAGCAGAACGCCGACTTCATTTCCGGTTACCAGTTCATAGCTTCCGTCCGGGCATTTCATGGCAATACCAACACGGTCTGCATCCGGGTCGGTAGCCAGCATCAGATCTGCGCCGGTTTCTTTTGCAAGATCCAGGCCCTTTTCCAGTGCTGCAAAGATTTCCGGGTTCGGATAGCTGCAGGTGGTGAAGTATCCGTTCGGATACTCCTGCTCCGGGACGATGGTGATATCAGTGATGCCGATGTCTTTTAATACGCGTGTAACCGGTACAAGACCAGATCCGTTCAGTGGGCTGTAAACGAGCTTCAGTCCTGCGGTTTTACACAGACCCGGACGAACCTGACGGGATTCGATTGCTTCATACAGGGCATTCTTACAGTCTTCTCCGACAAAACGGATCAGTCCTTCTTCCACGCCCTCTGCGAACGGCATATATTTTACGCCGGTCAGGATATCGGTCTTCTGAATTTCTGCATATACAATTGCAGCAGCATCGTCGGTCATCTGGCATCCGTCCGGACCGTAGGCTTTGTAGCCGTTGTATTTTGCCGGGTTGTGGGATGCGGTTACCATGATACCTGCGTTGCAGTTGTAGTAACGAGTTGCAAAGGAAAGTGCCGGTACCGGCATCAGTGCGTCGTAGATTCTGACTTTGATTCCGTTTGCTGCGAGAACACCTGCTGCTGTTTTTGCGAATACATCGCTCTTAATACGGCTGTCATAGCTGATGGCTACCGTCTGGTTTCCGCCCTGTGTTTTTACCCAGTTTGCAAGACCCTGTGTTGCCTGACGTACTACATAGATATTCATACGGTTTGTTCCTGCGCCAAGCACTCCACGAAGTCCTGCGGTTCCGAATTTCAGAGATACTGCAAAACGATCCTTGATCTCCTCATCGTTTCCTTCAATCCGTGCCAGCTCCGGGTTCAGGTCTGCGTCTTCCAGATCCGCTGCCAGCCATCTTTTATACTCTTCCAGATACATGTCTTTTTCTCTCCTGTTCTATTCTTTATTTGTAACTATTCAGAGCCATGCGAAATGGAAGAAAATCGTGAATCATGCTTGTATGAATGAACGATTTTCCGGAATTTCATATGGCGAGAAGCAACATCGAGATGCAGCGCAAGCGGAATCGAGATGGGGTTCTGAATAGTTACCTTTCTTTTATGTCTCACTCTTATATCCCCATGTCGCGCCACATAAATGTATGTATAGTCATAATATACCATAACCACCCCAAAACAGCAATTATTTTTGGTAATTTAAGCAAAATTTTGCCTCGATTTTTCTCTGTTTTTCGACTCTATCCGCTGTTTTCAGACAGAACAGGACAAAGAAAAAGCGAGGACCCCAATAACGATTCCCGCTTTTTGTTTGCCTTATGAGGGCAAGCCATACCGCAAAGTGGCGCTTTCAGATTGCGGAAATGGTTTTTCAAGCATGCTCCGGTCTGTGATTATAGTCGAATCCGCATTTTTCCAGAAATGCCCGTGCGATCACTGTAGCGCCGATCTGGTTCGGATGGATTCGATCCCAGGCGATGTAGGAGGAATGGCGGTACTGGAAGTAATCGTTGAAGACGGCCTGCAGGTCGATAAAGCGGCAGCCGTATTTCTCAGCCAGCTCGCTGCAGATCGCGCCGTAGGTGTCCATGCGTTTTCTCATCCAGTCCTCTCCATTTGGCTCCATGTAGTATGGGGTCATAAGGAAAATACCTTTTACGTTGTCTTTTACGGAAAGAATCATCTTCTCGACGTTGGAACGGTACTCCTCCGGGGATACCTGCTCGTCCGGGATAGCCGGGCTGTCGAACTGTCTCCAGACGTCATTGATGCCGATGCAGATAGATACCCAGTCCGGTTTTAAGGATACAACATCGCGGTCGAAGCGCTGCAGCAGGTCGCGGCTTGTGTTTCCGCTGATACCGGAGTTTGTCACGCGGATATATATCTCCGGGTAGAATGCTGCGAGCATGTTCTCGACAATTCGAACGTAGCTCTTTCCGACATTTTCAAATAAACCTTCCCCCACCGGCTGTGCGCTCTCCATATCCGTTACGGAATCTCCTGCAAATACAATCCGGTCCATGTGTTCAAAAATCATTTCTGTACCTCCTCTGGTCCTAATTTTTTAAATCTTCTGAGCCCCATTATAGTCTTGCCGTTTCGACTGTGCAAGGCAATCTTTGCGAATCCCCCCCACTTGGCGGACGCAAAAATTCCCGGCGGCAAAGCGTCGTTTTTTGTGCCTTGCTGTCGGGAATTTCATCTTTCTTTTTCTTACTCAATGCCATCCATATAAGCATTGTAAATTGCCGGGTCAATATTCTCCTCGATCGACTCATACACGCTCTTCGACGCCTTTCGGATCTCCGCTCTTGTCTGGTCATCAAGAGTCAGGATCTTCGTTCCGCTCTCCTCGATCGTCGCAATTTTATCGGCGATACGGGCATCGGACTGCTCTCTTGCGTACTCGGTCGCAATCTTTGCAGCCTTGGTCATGATCTCCTGCTCGTCTGCAGGCAGATCTTTGAAGAAATCGTCGTTGACAATCAGGGAAATCAGATGCGGCAGATGGTTCGTTTCCACTACGTAATCCTGCTGCTCATACAGATTATTCGAAACGATGACCTCATACGGGTTCTCCTGCGCATCAATCGTGTGCTGCTGCAGGCCGATGTAAACCTCACTGAAGCTCATCGGCGTCGGGTTGGCACCGATGGCTTTCCAGAATGCCAGATGGTAGCTGTTCTCCATGGTACGGATCTTCTGGCCCTTGAAATCCGAAAAGCTGTAAACCGGCTTATTCGTACTCATGACACGAAATCCCTGATCCGCCATACCGAGCAGGTGATAGCCGCCCTCTGTGTAAACATTGCTGATCAGATCGTAAAACTCCGGATCATCAATCTTCTCACGGCATTCATCGAGCGAATCAAATACACACGGCAGATCGAACACGGCAAGATCACCCATAAAGGAAACCTGCGGCGCCGTATTCTGTACGACAAACGGAATATCACCATCGGCACACGTTTCGAGCAGATCGCGGTCGCCGCCGAGCGTTGAGTTTGCGTAAACCTGAATTTTCATCCTTCCATCGCTCAGCTCCGAAATCTCTTCCGCAAACTTCTCGGCGAAAATCTGTGTTACCGTATCCTCCGGGCTCGCCGTTGCCAGCGGCCAGGAATAGCGCTGTGTCGTCTCTTCCCCGGAAGAACCGCAGCCGGCAAGCGATGCGCCAAGAGCAATGACAGCAGCAAGTACCGTTGCTGTTCGGAAAAGCTTTTTCTTTTTTGTCATCTTTTTCATTGTTCTTCGCTCCTCCCTATAAAATTCCAATCGAAATCGCCGGAATAAACGTAATCAGCAGCAGTGCCACGAGGAAGAAACCGATCATCGGCATAGCCTTCTTTGCGATCTGCATGACCGGAACCTCGGTCAGGGAGCTTGCCACGAACAGGTTGACGCCGATCGGCGGTGTTACGAAACCAATCGCAAGGTTGACAACCATGATGACACCAAACTGAATCGGATTCATGCCGATCGCCTGTACAATCGGCAGAAGGATCGGCGTCAGAATCAGAATCGCCGGTGTCGTATCCATAACCATTCCGACAATCAGCAGGAATACATTGATGATCAGAAGGATCGCAACCGGGCTGTGGAAGTTGTTCAGGATAAACTCGCTGACCGTCTGCGGTACCTGCATCAGCGTCAGCACACGGGAAAATGCCGTCGATGCCGCCAGAATAAACAGGATCGGGGTGAAGGTACGAATCGCCTCAACCAGAATGGACCAGATGTCGCGGATGCGGATACTCCTGTACACAAAAAGGCTGATGATCAATGCATAGAATACGGAGATAACAGCCGCCTCAGTCGGGGAAGCGACACCGCTGTAGATACAGCCAAGGATGATCACCGGACTGAGCAGTGCAAAAAAGCTCTCTTTTAAAACGCGAAGCAGGCCTTTGTCATGCAGCACTTTGACTTCTGCATGGATCTTCTCTTTGTCCTCCCCATACCGTTTGCAGTGATAAACGGCATAAACCATCAGCAGCAGACCGATCATCAGACCCGGTACAATTCCGGCAAGGAACAGGTCACTGACCGAAGCGCCGGAAGCCATACCGTACATGATGAACGGAATACTCGGGGGAATGATAACGCCAAGGCCGCCGGCAACTGCCACAATCGCTGTGGAGAATGTCAGATCATAACCAAGGGTAGTCAGAATCGGGATTGTCATGCTTCCGACAGCGGCAACGGTCGCCGGAGCGGAACCGGAAATCGCACCGTAAAAAAGGCAGGTGACGATAACCGCGCACGGCATACCTGCGGTGAATTTTCCGAGAAAATAGGCAAAGACATCAAACAGTTTTTTGGAGATGCCTCCCTTAGCCATGATGATACCGGAGAGGACGAACATCGGAACTGCCAGCAGTGGGAAGGAATCGAGTCCTCCGAACATGGCACGGATCAGATATTTGGCTCCTACCGTAAAGGACGGGTCAAACACCGACGGAAGCACAGATGTGATTCCAAGGGTAATCGATACCGGAACAGCGATGACCAGCAATGCAACAAAAATCAGAAATAATACTACGACTGGCATTAGCGTTCCTCCTCATTCGAATTTTTAATCGTATGGATGCGGTTGTCGATACCCGCGTTCAGGGCATTTTCTGTGGCGTTATCTGCTCCGGCATTTGCCTCGATGAAGGATTCCGGCGTATTTCGCTCCGGATGGGCCGGGTCGAAAACGTTCTCACCGCGTGCCACACGGAACTCGATCATCCACCGCTGCAAAACACGGAATGCAACCAGCACAAAGGAGACGAGCGGTGCTGCCTGGATAAAGTACATCGGAATTTTGCAGGCCGGGGAAAGCTGGCCGCTTTTAACTGACGACATCATATAGGAAAAAGCAAACGGAATCATATAGATGAAAAAAATCAGTTCAAATGTATGATTCACAATTTTGAAGATGGCTTTTCCTCTCCGCGGGAAAATCGCAACAAACTGCTCGATCTTGATGGAAAGGCATTTTTTGCTGCAGTAGCTGACGCTTAAAAAACCGCACCAGATAAAAATATATCTGGTCAGCTCTTCCGACCACGACAGCGACATGCCAAGGACGTAGCGGCAGAAAACCTGAATTCCCATGATCAGCGTCATGGCGATCAGACCGATCACAAGAAGAAATTCTTCCAAGTTTTCATCCAGCCAGTGAAATACTCTCTTCATAAAAGGCATACCTCCGTTAAATTTATAACAGAACAATAATACAAAAGGGACATCGGCATCAACAGCAAAGCTAAAAATACCGGTGTCCCATAAAGAAAAAACGGTTACATGGCTTTGTGAAGCAGATCCAGAACGGTGCTCAGATCATTCACACCCATCTGACCCGGTGCGGATGCTTTCTTTGCCGCGCCGAAGGTCATGGAAGAGCCAAACACCTCACCGCAAAGACGGCTGATCACGCCGGTGCCTGCCATCGACATGGTGATGATCGGTCTGTCCGCATAATTGGTGGTCATTTCCTCTGTTGCCGCAAGCAGGGTCAGAACGTCTTTCTTATTCTGCGGCATAACAGCGATCTTCGGAATATCTGCGTTCATATCCTGCATTTTGCGCAGTCTGTAGATGATGTCTGCTTTTGCAGGAGTTTTGAAGAAATCATGGTTGGAAGCAACAACCTTTACGCCTGCAGCGTGTGCGCCGTCGATGATTTTCTTTACGATCTCATCTCCGGTGAAGATCTCAACGTCAATCAGATCAACGTATCCGGTCTGTGCTGCCTTGATGTTCAGCTCAGCGTATGCTTCCGGCTCGATAGCTTTCTCGCCGCCCTCTTTGGAGGTACGGAACGTCATCAGAATCGGAATATTGCCGAGTGCTGCACGAAGGTCTTTTAATGCATCTTCTACCTGTGCGAAGTCGAATACGCCTTCAAACCAGTCTACACGCCACTCTACAACGTCAACCGGAATCGAATGGAAGGTTTTTGCTTCTTCGATGATATCGTTTTTGGTAACTCCTACGATCGGAACGATGATCTTCGGTGCACCGGCACCGATTTCAATATCACGAACTTTTACTGTATTCATGTGTTTTTCCTTCTTTCTTCAATATTAACCCTGACTTTTCTTTTGCAGGCTTTTCTTTTTCACGCCTGGATTACTTGGCTCTTCGTACTCCGCAATCCTTAATCTCATTTTAGTTGTCCTGCTGCGCAAGTTCAACCATTTTTTTATAGCGAATGTTTACAAACAGTCCAAGTGCAACGCCAACTGCGGTCAGAACGATGTTCATGGTCATAACGCCGGACGGCTGCATTTTAGATGCTGCGGTCAGGATGGTGTAGTTGCAAAGAGAAGATGCAATCATAACCAATGCGGTTACGGTTCCTTTGATTTTCGGGAACAGCATATTGCAAACGGAAGTTGCGATCTGAAGCAGTCCGCCTGCGCCTGCCCATCCGATAATGAAAGCACCGGCAATCATCAGCGGTTTACTCTGTCCCATCAGGACAGCAATCATAGTTACAAGGCAAATGGCCGGGTAAACAACGATGAAACGAACATCTTTGATTTTTCTGGTCAGGAACGCTGTTACGATCAGTGCCAGCATGGTTCCTGC
The DNA here is from genome assembly GCF_003477865.1 of Blautia sp. AF34-10. Taxonomy (NCBI): domain Bacteria; kingdom Bacillati; phylum Bacillota; class Clostridia; order Lachnospirales; family Lachnospiraceae; genus Blautia; species Blautia sp. AF34-10. Next base: position 82,223 of record NZ_QUED01000007.1, on the reverse strand, counting down.
AGAATAATAGGTCTGCATGATGGACGGATCAGCCCAGCCTACATTCTCTTTTGCAAAGTTCTGTGCACAGTTCAGCCACAGCTGGAAGGTACCGGTGCAGGTGAATCCGATCAGGATCATGGCGATGGATTCGAAGGAGAAATGTGTATGTTTCAGACTGTCGATCAGGCCCTCTTTTTTGCCGGATGCTTTCTGGTCAGCGTCTGGCAGCGGGAACAGGAATACCAGTACAAAAAGTACGATATAAGCGATTCCGCATCCGTAGAATAACGGATTGTAGGAGGTAAGGCCTGCTGCTGTAGAAGTAACAGCTACACCAAGAACAAATGGAAGCAGCATCTGAGCGATTGCGATGAAGAATTTGATTCCCATGGTAGCAACGCCAGGAGCTTTGTAAATAATCTCGGATACTGCCGGGTAAATACCGGTATCCAGGAAGGAGTTTGCGATACCGCCGATGATGGCGCATACGTAAGCGATGGTGTAACCGCCGTGTGTTCCTGCATTAAATGCAAGAGCAAGGCCGATCAGGTAAATTGCATAGGAAGCACTTCCGATTGCAGTGGAAATGCGGCGTCCGAGTTTGTCGGACAGAGGACCTGCAAATGGCAGTGCGATCAGACGGCCAAGACCGAGTGCTGCGGAAATTGCGGTAATTGCCATTGCTTCCACTCCCCAAGCTGCTGCCAGAGCCTCTTTGATGACTGCCTGGCCCAGGATGGAGCATCCAACACCGTGGATAAAGTAGTTCAAGTACAGAATTAATGCACTTGGCAGGTATTTCTTGTTCATGGTTTCTCTCCTTTTTAAATAGATTATGTTGAGGTCAAATTGTCTTTTTCCTCTGTTCGGTTCATCCTTTTGTTTTGTCACAAACAACAGATTACCAGTTTCGTGAATGTTAAAAAAATAACATTTGCCTTTATTTTAACAGTGAAAACGTGTACGGTCTAATGCTTTTAAGGGAAAAAACCAATGCATTGAATGCATTGATGTGGTATACTTGAGTTATCATAATAAGAGGAAGCAAAGACTTTCTTACGGAATCATTTTTTCAGGAGGAAAAACCACATGACACTGAATCAGATTCTCTATTTCCGAAAGGTTGCCCGGCTGGAAAATTATCACCAGGCAGCGGAGGAGCTTTATATTTCCCAGCCATCCCTGAGCCGTTCCATGGCCGCCCTTGAAAGCGAGCTTGGGATCACGCTGTTTGAAAAGAAAGGGCGCGGTGTTGTCCTTACCAATGCCGGCCGCCTTTTTCTGGAGCATGCAGACCGGATCGCAGGTGACTGTGATATTGCGACAGGTAAAATGAAAGAGCTCGCCTCCGGTGGCGGTAAAATCAACATCGGTTATATTTTTCCACTTGCAGGACATTATATTCCGCACAATGTCCGCACTTTTCTGGACAAAGAAGAAAATAAAAACGTTGCCTTTAGCTTCTGGCAGAACCATACCCCTGCCATTGCACAGAAGGTGAAATCCGGTGAACTCGATCTTGGGTTTGGCGGCTTTTTAAAGCGCGACGACATGGAGTTTTTTCCGTTGATCCAGCAGCCGCTTGTCATCGTGTCCCCGGAACATCATCCGATTGCCGATGAACCGGAAGTTCCGCTTGTAAAGCTTACCCGTTATCCGGTGATCGGCTACGACCGCGCCTCCTGGATGGGAGCTTATACCGGTCATCTCTACCGAAAATATCAGCTTCATCCGAATATTATCATGGAATGCCCGGATGAATATTCGATTGTGGCACTGGTGCGTGAAAATTTCGGTATCGCGCTTATGCCGCGAACCGATATTCTGGAACAGGCAGACGGCATCCGTATCCACACGCTGAACGGTCTCGAGATTTATCATCAGACCTTTATGTTCTGGATGAAGAACCGCTACCGGCTTCCGGCTGTCGAACGGTTTACCGAATATATGAAACAGCACGCTGACATTATTGAAGAGACCGAAAATGATAGCGAAAACGTATCGAAAGTTTATCTGAAAGATATTGTTAATTTTTAGTCGAAAGAGTTATGATGGATTTGTCACAAACAGAGGATTACCGCTCATGTAATGAATAAGGAGAAATTTTCATGAAGAGTGCTTACCCAAAAATTTTCGAGCCAATTACCATCAAACGAACAACGATTAAAAACCGTATTGCAATGACCCCGATGGGAACCAACTACGGTGAGACAAGCGGTGAAATGAGTAACCGTCATATGAACTACTACTCTCTCCGCGCAAAAGGCGGCGTTGGTCTTATTATTCTGGAGAACGCCAACATCGAGTACCCGGTCGGTTCCAACGGAACCAGCCAGATCCGTATCGACCACGACAGCTTTATGCCGCGCTACTATCAGTTAGTCGAAAACCTTCATAAAAACGGTGCTACCGTAGCGATCCAGATCAACCACGCCGGAGCTTCCGCATCTTCCGCAAGAACCGGTATGGAAACCGTTTCTTCTTCCAACATCCCGACAAAAGCCGGCGGAGAAACCCCTCGTCCGATGACAAAAGAAGAAATCATGACAACCGTAAAAAAATACGGCGAGGCCGCAAAACGTGTGCAGGCCATCGGTTTCGATGCCATCGAGATCCACTGCGGCCATTCCTACCTGATGAGCCAGTTCATCTCCCCGTATTACAATAAGAGAACAGACGAGTTCGGCGGTTCTGTAGAAAACCGTCTGCGTTTCCCGCGTATGGTACTGGAAGAAGTACGGAAAAACGTTGGACCGTGGTTCCCGATCATCGTTCGTATCTCTGCCGAGGAGCGTGTTCCGGGTGGAAATACGCTGGAAGATACGCTCGAGTACCTGGAGTACCTGGATGAGTTCGTAGATATGTACGACGTATCCTGCGGTCTGAACCCATCTCTTCAGTATCAGATCGACTCCAACTTCCTGCCAGATGGATGGCGTTCCTACATGGCAAGAGCCGTAAAAGACAAATTCAAAAAACCGGTCATCAACGCTGGTAACTACCGTGATCCGAAGGTCGTTGAAAAAGTTCTCGAAAGCGGCGATGTAGATATCGTCGGCATGGGACGCGGCCTGATCGCTGAGCCGAACTGGGTAAAGAAGGTGGAAAACGGCGAGGAAGATATCCTTAGAAAATGCATCTCCTGTAACGTCGGATGTGCCGGAAATCGTATCGGTGTCAACCGCCCGATCCGCTGTACCGTAAACCCGGCTGTTCCGGAAGGCGATGTTTACAAAGCACTGAAAGTGAACAAAAACTGTAACGTTGTTGTTGTCGGCGCCGGTACTGCCGGTATGGAAGCAGCCTGCACCGCAGCAGAAGTCGGATGCAACGTTTTCGTACTCGAGAAAAACGACCACATCGGCGGTCTTTCCACTTTCATCTCCGATCTTCCAAGCAAGACCCGTATGAAAGATTTCCCGAAATACCTTGAGGCAAGAGCTGCAAGACTGAAAAACCTGTATGTATTCCTCAACACGGAAGCTACCGTAGATAAAATCAAACAGTTCAAACCAGACATCGTTGTCAATGCTACTGGTTCTGTTCCGCTTGTTCCGCCGATCAAAGGCCTGAAAGAGAACATCGAAGCCGGAAACGTAGATACCATCTTTGGTATGATCAACAACGTAAACGCTGGAAAATATCCGGAAGAAGCCTGTCAGGGCAAGAAAGTCGTTGTAGTCGGCGGCGGTTCCGTAGGACTTGACGTTATCGAGTACTTCGCACCAAGAGGAGCTGAGTGTACCATCATCGATATGCTGCCGCAGATCGGTATGCTTGCAGACCCGATCACCAAATGCTCCATGCGTGAGACCCACGACAAATACGGTGTAAAAGAATATGTCAACACTGCTCTTCAGGAAGTAAAAGAAAACGCATTCACCGTAAAACTTCCAGACGGAACTATTCAAGATCTTGAATTCGATTACGGATTCAACTGCCTTGGAATGCGCTCCAACAACCCGGTTCTGCCGGAGATCCAGGAAGCATTCGCTGATACCAATACTTATGTATACACCATCGGCGATTCCGTACGTGCACGCCGTATCATGGAAGGTACCATGGAAGGCGCGCTATCCTGAACGTACTGGAATCCCAGGGATACCTGCATCTGGAGCCGCTTGAGTAATCCCCAGCATCGCTTCTTACCCAGCGAAATAACAAGTGTTTCACTGCATAAGGGAACGATAACGATTCCACTACTTTAAGCAGCCCGACAAAAACTGTATATCATCTGCTACGCTGTTTCTTTTTCAAACTGACAAGATACCAGGGTCAAAAGGTCAAAAAACCTTTTGACTCCAACATCAATGACAACAGCGCAGCATGAAAAAAGAAAAGAGGAAAATATCATGCCAAACGTAACAGGACATACCGAATTAGTTGGATTAATGGCTTACCCGATCCGTCACACCCAGTCTCCGACAACCCACAACCTTGCATACGACAAAAACGGAGATGACGTCATTCAGCTTGCTTTCGAAGTTGATAACGATTCTTTAAAAGATGCTGTGCAGAGTATCCGCGCGCTGAAAATGCTCGGTTCCAATATTTCCATGCCAAACAAAACTGTTGTCCACAAATATCTGGACGAGGTAGATGAAGCAGCTAAGTTATGCGGCGCTATCAACACCGTAGTCAACCTCCGCGACGAAAACGGTCAGGTAACCGGCAAACTGAAAGGCTACAACACCGATGGTATGGGATACTGGCAGGCACTGACCGAAGAAGGCATCGATTTCAAGGGAATGAAGATGGTCCTGATCGGAACCGGCGGTGCTGCTACTGCAATTGCAGTGCGCGGTGCTCTGGATGGCGTTGCAGAAATTGAAATCTTCAACATCAAAGACAAATTCTACAGCCGTGGAGAGGAAATTGTTGATCTGATCAACAAGAACACCAACTGCAAGGCTACCATGAACGACCTGGCAGACAAAGATCTCCTGAAAGAAAAAATGCACGCAGCTGACCTGTTCTGCGATGCTACCGGCGTAGGAATGCATCCACTCGAAGACCTTTCCAACATTCCTGATCCTTCCTTCTTTAAAAAAGATCTCATCGTAACGGATACCGTTTACGCTCCGCGCGAAACCGTTATGATGAAACAGGCAAAAGAAGCAGGATGTGAGAAAGTATTCAACGGCATGGGCATGATGCTGTTCCAGGCACTCATCGCAATCAAGCTGTACACCGGAAAAGATACCCCGGTTGACTACATGAAAGAGAAACTTGGAATCTGATTTCCGGGCGAATCTTTTCCATCTTAAACCTTAATCAAAAACCAACACGAAAAGAGGAAATGAACTTTGCGTCATTTCCTCTTTTTTTCTTGCTTTCTTTCGGCATCTGGAGTATAATTCACTTCATATAGTAGCAGTTTAAAGCGCTACAGCACGATTTATCATCATGCTGAAATACGAGGAGAGAGAGGATTTCAAATTATGTCAAAACACATCACAGGACACACCGGATTATTATGTTTACTCGGAAGCCCGGTTGCACACAGTGTTTCTCCGGAAATGCACAACGAAGCATGCGACCAGCTCGGCCTTGATTATAGCTACCTTGCCTTTGATGTACCGGAAGACAAAATGCCGCAGGCAGTCGAAGGACTCCGCACCATGGGTGCAAGAGGCTGGAACATCACCATGCCTGGCAAAAATATCATGTGCAAATTGGCAGACAAGGTTTCTCCTGCTTCGGAGATCTCCGGCGCATGTAATACCATCGTCAACGACAACGGCGTTCTCACCGCTTACACCACCGACGGTGTCGGCTTCATGAGAGCAGTTGCAGAAAACGGCGTAGACATCATCGGCAAAAAGATGACTCTGCTCGGTGCCGGCGGCGCTGCTACTGCAATCCTGGTACAGGCAGCCCTCGACGGCGTAGCTGAGATCAATGTATTCAACGTCAGAGACAATTTCTTCGGAAGAGCCGAGGAAATCGTTGCAAAACTCAATGAGCGTACTTCCTGCAAGGTTACCCTGCACGACTTCTCCGATCCGGAAGTCCTTCGCGCATCCATCGCAGACAGCGCCATTCTTGTCAATGGAACTTCCGTCGGAATGGCTCCAAAAACCGAGAACACCATCATCACCGACACAACGATGTTCCACAAAGACCTCTTCGTTTTCGATGTGATCTACAATCCGCAGGAAACCCGCCTGCTGCGTGAGGCAAAAGAGGCTGGATGCAAGACCGGAAACGGTATGTACATGCTGTTATACCAGGGAGCTGCTTCCTTCAAACTGTGGACTGGCGAGGATATGCCGGTTGAGATCATCAAAGAGAAATACTTCTCCGGAAAATAAAATATCACGCAATTTCAAAAGGCTTCTGCCCCGGATTTTCATCCGCCGGCAGAAGCCTTTTTTATCATCCTGAAGTATGGGTCAGCCCGCTTTCTGTACTTCGTCGAGCTGTGCCGTATACAGTTTGTAGTAATATCCCTTCTTTGCCATCAGTTCGTCGTGCGTTCCGCTTTCCATGATACCGCCGTTGTCAATATACATGATCTTATCGCAGTTGCGGATCGTGGACAGACGGTGGGCGATAATGAACGATGTTCTGCCCTTCAGCATCGCATTGAGGCCCGTCTGCAGTGCTTTCTCGGTCTGCACGTCGATACTCGAGGTTGCCTCATCGAGAATCAGAATCGCCGGATCCGAAAGCAGCGTTCTCGCAAACGAGATCAGCTGTTTCTGGCCCTGGCTCAGCATGGAGCCGCGCTCCCGCACCTCGGTCTGATAGCGGTCCGGCATTTTGCTGATGAACTCATCCGCGCAGACGGTTCTGCTTGCCTTCACGATCTCTTCCCGTGTCGCATCCAGCTTTCCGTAGCGGATGTTGTCCTCGATGTCTCCCGAGAAAATAAAGCTGTCCTGCATCATAATACCCATCTGTTCACGCAGCGAATGAATTGTCACCTGTGAGATGTCCTGGCCGTCGATCAGGACGCGGCCGCCGTTGACATTGTAGAACCGGGAGATCAGATTTACAATCGTACTCTTTCCGGCTCCCGTCGGTCCGACAAGCGCCACACTCTCACCCGGTTTTACCGTAAACGAAACGTCTTTTAAAATCTGCTTCGATTCATCGTACGAGAAGTTGACATGGTCAAACGTCACCTCACCGCGGATCTCCGGCATTTTTACGGCGTTCTCCGCATCTTTTACCGTTACCGGCTCGTCCATTGTCTCGAAGATACGCTCCAGGTAAGCGATATTGTTGATAAAGTTGTTGAAGATATTTCCAAGGTTCATAATCGGCTGCCAGAAGTACGATGCGTAACTGGAAATCGCCACGATGGTACCAAGTGATTTGCTGCCCTGTCCGAACAGCACAAGGCCTGCTAAGAAGATCGCCGCGCGCACGCAGACGGAAATCGAATCGATGCCCGGCCATACCAGGTTGGAATAACGCACCGCCGTGTTCCACGTTCTGCGGCAGTCCTGTGAAAGATCTTTGAAAATCTCCGCATTTTCATCCTCTCTCGCAAAGATCTGCGTAATGCGGGCTCCGACGATATTTTCCTGCAGATACGCATTCAGGTTCGAGTTCTTATTTGAAACTGCCTGCCATGCTCGTCTCTGTTTATTCTTGATCCAGACCATGAACACGCACAGTACCGGCACGCCGCAGAGAACGACGAGCGCCATCTGCACATCGACCAGGAACATGAAAATGACGATGAACAGCAGATTGAAACACTCCAGCACAATGTTGATCAGTCCATTCGAAAGCATATCCGATACCGAGTTGACGTAGTTGACCACACGGATCAGAATTTTGCCGTGCGGGCGGTCGTCGTAATACTGGAACGGCAGCTCCTGCAGATGCTCAAACAGGTCTTTTCGGATATCGTAGATGATATTCTGGCTGACATCCACCATGATACGGCTTCGGATCGTCGTGAAAATGACGCTGACGACGTAGATGCCGACGAGCATTCCGACCAGAGAAAACAGAAGTTTCTCGTTTTTGTCCGGAATCGCAAGGTCCAGTGCCCGCTGGATAATCATCGGCGCAACGTAGCCGAACGCGCCGCCGATGCCGCTCAAGAGAATCGCCACAACCATCCGGCCCGCGTATTTTTTAATATAAGATGATGCCCGGAGTAAGTGTCTGATGTCAAAAGGTTCTTCGAGCACTTCATCCTGCTTGTATGTATTTTTTGCCATTGCTTCCCCCTCCTACAGTTCATCCACACCGGTCTGCAGTTTCACCAGTTCGTAGTAATAGCCCTTCTTTTCCATCAGCTCCTCGTGCGTTCCCATCTCCTTGATGTAACCGTTCTGCAGCACGATAATTTTGTCCGCCGTCTTTGTGGTGGAGATTCGCTGCGCGATGATAACTTTCGTGCACGGGAAATCCAGTTCTCGTAAGGAATGCTGGATCTGTTTTTCCGTCTCCATATCGACGGCCGATGTCGTGTCGTCAAGAATCAGGATCGACGGACGGATGGCCAGCGCTCTCGCCAGGGAAATTCTCTGCTTCTGGCCGCCTGAAAGACCGACGCCGCGCTCACCGACCAGAGTGTCATAGCCCTCCGGCATCTTCGAAATAAAGTCTGCCGCGGCAGAATATTTTGCAAATTTAATGACTTCATTCATCTTGATCGAGTCATCGCCGTAAGCAATGTTGCCCTCGATCGTATCAGAATACAGCAGGACATCCTGCGTCGCAAGTCCGATGTGTTTCCGGAGGTCATACAGCTTCAGATCTTCCACCGGAATACCGTCGATGCGGATCTGACCTTCTGTCGGCTCGTAGAAACGCGGAATCAGGTTGATGAGGGATGTCTTTCCGCATCCCGTCTCTCCCATGACCGCCACGGTCTCATTCGGGTTAACCGTAAACGAAATGTTATGCAGAACCGGCAGATCACCGTCCTCATACTGGAACGAAACGTTGTCGAACTCGATTTTTCCCTCGAAGCGTTCCGGGTGTGCCACTGCATTTTCCTCGTCCTTGATCTTCGCCTCGGAGTAATACAGCTCCATGACTTTTTTTGAAGCCGCCGAGAACCGCTGGAACTCGTTCATGATATTTCCCATCTGACGCATCGGGTTTGCGATTGCCCAGATGAGGCCGGAGAATGCCACATAATCACCCATGGTCAGCTGGCCCTTAATCATAAAGACACCGCCGACTGCCAGCAGGACAACCGGCATCAGGTTAGCGATACTCTCGACAAACGGGAAGAATTTCAGCCATACCATCGCGGTTGCTTTGTTTGTCTCCGCGTAATCGGTATTAGCGCGGTCGAATTTCTCGATCTCGTACTCTTCTCTTGCAAACGCCTTGACGACGCGGTTTCCGGAGATATTCTCCTGCGCACACGTATTCATCTGTGCCAGCTTTTCACGCAGTGCCGCATGCATCGGGGCAACACGGTTGCGGAACAGGTAGATGATCCAGAATACGAACGGCGAAATCACAAGTATGCAGAGCGCCAGCTCCAGTTCGTGTACAGGAAGAAAATGGCCGCTGCCGCGAACAGGGAAAACGACTCAATCACCATTCGGATGACCCATGCGACCATATGGCGGACGGCATCGAGGTCTCCGGTCAGACGCGTCATCAGATCGCCGGTACGGTATGTGCTGTAAAACGTCATATCCTGCCGCTGGATTTTGTCATACAGGTAATTCCGCACCCGGTACAGGACACTCTGTGATACGTGCTCGTAAATCATACAGCTGCCGTAGACAATAACGACACGCAGAAACGTGAAGCCAATCATCGCGATCAACAGGCGGTAAAACAGATCCCGGTGTGTCTGCAGATTCTGCACTGCATTTTCACCTGTCAGAAACAGGTCAACAATTTTTCCCGAAAAATATGGAATCGTAAGCTGCAGAACGTTATATAATACCGTTCCGATCATGCCGATCAGATACAGCGCACGCTTTCCTTCCATGTTTTCCCACAGCCATTGGATTTTAGTTTTCGGGAATGGTTTTGTGCTGCTTTTCATTTTTTCATATCCCCCCTTATCTTCTGAAAATCAAAAGGTTTCTGCATTTTTCTCTTTCAAATGCTTTCGCCATTGTATCAATTTTCATTTCATTATGATATAATGCGACTGTATAAAAATAGAACGTTTCTATCTTCATGCACGATTCTTTTGAATAATCCTCGTAATTTTTTGCAGAACTTTTTAACCGGAACAGGAGGAATTTACTTTTGAAAAATCTATTTGAATACAGTGATATCCTGCGCTCACCGATCGAGGCATTTTCCTGCAGCTCGGAAACCTTTTCCATGCCGGTGGTATCACACTGGCACTATTTTACTGAAGTACTTTATCTGCAGGAAGGCTCGCTCCTTGTGAGCTGCAACGATGTTGTCTATCCGATGGAGGCCGGCTCTTTCATCCTTTTTCCGCCGCAGGCAGTCCATGCGCTTGCCGCGGATCATGACAAACCGTTTCGCTTTTTCTGCGTAAAATTCAATCTGAACCGGATTCATCTCACCGGAAGCTATCTTCCGAACCTGAGCTTTGCGTTCCATAAGGTTGCCTCCATGACGCATCCTTCCCTGCTCTTTACGCAGGCGGATCTTCCGGGGCTCGACCTGAACGATTTTTTTACAACCATTGAAAAAGAATCCCATGCAAAACAGTACGGCTACGACGCGTATATTTATTCGCTGTTTTCGACACTGTTCCTGCGCTTTCTGCGGACGTGGCACTGCCAGGGAATCTGTTTTGATCTCGAAACCATCTCCGAGAGTGAAGAGAAAAGTATGCAGGACATTCTCGTCTACATCGACCGTCATTCACAGGAGAATATCAACATCGAAGAGCTGGCGCATAAATACAATATGAGCTATTCGTACTTTGCCAAGCTGTTTTTAAAACACTATGGGCAGAGCTGCAAGCAGTATATCGAATTTATCCGTTTGAACAAGGTCGAGAACCTGCTCCTCTTTACCGATTATGACCTGAACTTTATTGCCACCGAGACCGGCTTTGCAGACTGCAGCCACCTGATCCGTACGTTCAAAAAACGGTATCAGATCACCCCGCGGCAGTTCCGGCAGGAGCATCAGTCCACAGTGTCCTCGTCGCTTCCGGCGAAGCTGGGATAACCCCATAATATAGTAATAAAAAAGGCGGCATACCGTTTTCCCCCTGAAACTTTCAGAAAGAAAATCCGGTATGCCGCCTTTTCATATCTTAAATTTTCTGATTTAAACTTCTTAGATGTTGAGCAGATCGCTGAATACTTTCAGTGCTCCGTCTGTCTCGTGAGCCAGAACGCGTTTTGCAAGGACTTTACCAAGCTGTACGCCTTCCTGGTCGAAGCTGTTTACGTTCCACAGGAATCCCTGGAACATGATCTTATTCTCGAAGTGTGCAAGCAGTGCTCCCAGCGTCTTCGGATTTACCTGATCTCCGATGATGATGCTGGACGGACGGCCGCCTTCGAAGTTTTTGTTTTTATTCTCATCTGCTTTACCGCAGGCAAATGCAACGATCTGAGCTGCTACGTTTGCGCAGAGTTTCTGCTGGCTGGTGCTGCCCTGGATGTCGACATCGGTCTCCATCTGGTTATTGCGGAATCCTACAAACTGCAGCGGAACGATATCAGTTCCCTGATGCAGCAGCTGATAGAAGGAATGCTGTCCATTGGTACCTGGCTCGCCGAAGAGAACCGGACCGGTCGGGTAATTGACCGGCTCGCCGAAGCGGTTGACCGATTTACCGTTGGACTCCATATCTACCTGCTGTAAGTGAGCCGGGAAACGGTTCAGTGCCTGGGAGTACGGAAGAACTGCAGTGCTTGGATAGCCAAGAACGTTTCTCTCGTAAACACCGATCAGCGCATCGAGCATCTCCGGGTTCTGTAATACGTCTTTGTTTGCAGAAAGTTTATCTTCTGCTGCAGCGCCCTCGAGGAATGCTGCGAATACTTCCGGTCCGAAAGCCAGGGACAGAACAGCGCCGCCGACTGCGGATGTGGAAGAATAACGGCCTCCGATATAGTCATCCATGAAGAATGCTGCCAGATAGTCGTCGCTCTTTGCCAGCGGAGAAGTCTCACTGGTAACGGCGATCATATGCTTGGATGCATCCAGGCCTGCATTTTTCAGAGCGTCTTTTACGAAGGACTCATTGGTCAGAGTCTCCAGTGTGGTTCCGGATTTGGATACCAGAACGAAGATGGAATGTGCTACGTCGATCGAATTCAGAACAGCTGCTGCGTCATCCGGGTCAACGTTGCTGATGAATTTTGCTTCCATTTTGAAGCAGCCGTTTTTCTTTGCCCAGTTTTCCAGAGCCAGATACATCGCACGCGGGCCAAGGTCGCTTCCGCCGATACCGATCTGCACAACGGTGGTGAATTTTTCACCTGCTGCGTTGGTGATCTCACCTGCATGTACTTTGTTCGCAAACTCTGCGATGCGGTTCTGCTGCTCTACGTAGAAAGCACGTTTGTCTACGCCGTCTGCCGTAACGGTGTTTCCGAGCTGGCCGCGGGTCAGCTGATGAAGCACGAGACGGTTCTCTCCGGTGTTGATGACAGCACCGTTGTAAAGCTCCTCAAATTTTTCAGAAAGCTGTGCCTCTTCTGCCAGTTTTACGAGTGCGGCAAGGACATCCTCATTCACCTGTTTTGCTGCGTAGTTATACGCAAGTCCTTCTGCCATCGGAACGCTGTAAGATTTTACGCGCTCTGCTCCGTTTTCGCCGGACATCACCTCGGCAAGATTGACACGCTCCACTTTTTTCAGCTCCTCAAAAGAAGCCAGTTTATCAAGATTGTTCCAGGTAACCATTGTTAAGTTCCTCCTGTTTTTTTATTTTGTCTCTCTATTCCGTCCGCGGAAACATTTTTATTCCCGCTATTATACCAATGAAACAGACTGCTTGCTAAAAACAGTCTGTTTCGTGATACTTTTTTATTTCGTATAGTTATAAGAAAGAGCTCTTGCGATCTCCCACTGATATTCCGGCAGAGTCTTTGTCATGGACAGTGCCTCATCGATATCGTAATCTACATACTCACCGTTCTTGTATGCAACAACGCGGTCTGTTTTGCCTTCCAGAAGAAGGTCAACTGCGTAAGCACCCATGATGGACGCATATACACGGTCTTTACATGTCGGGCTTCCTCCACGCTGCATATGTCCAAGGATCGTTGCACGGGTCTCGATTCCGGTTGCAGCTTCGATTCTGCGCGCCATGCTGGTGGAATGGCCGATGCCCTCAGCATTTACGATGATATGATGTTTTTTGCCTTTTCTACGGTTCTCGATGATGTTGTTGATGATCTTCTGCTCATCGTAATCGTATTTCTCCGGAAGCAGGATATCCTCTGCGCCGTTTGCGATACCGCACCACAGAGCGATGTATCCGGCATTACGTCCCATAACCTCGATGATCGAGCATCTCTCATGGGAAGTGGAAGTATCTCTTACTTTATCAATGGCTTCCATTGCAGTGTTTACCGCGGTATCAAAACCGATGGTATATTCTGTGCAGGCGATATCCAGGTCGATGGTTCCCGGTACACCTACGGTGTTAATTCCAAGAGCTGCCAGTTTCTGCGCTCCTGCAAAAGATCCGTCTCCGCCGATAACTACCAGTCCGTCGATGCCGTGTTTTCTGCAGACATCTGCAGCACGTTTCTGGCCTTCCGGTGTACGCATCTCTGCGCAGCGGGCGGTATAAAGGATAGTACCTCCGCGCTCGATGGTGTCGGATACATCGCGGGCTGTCATGTCGATGATTTCTTCGTTCATCAGTCCGTCGTAGCCTTTCAGGATACCTTTCATCTGAACGCCCTTCTGCAGACCTCTTCTTACGGCTGCACGGATCGCTGCGTTCATACCTGGTGCATCACCACCGCTGGTAAGCACTCCGATTGTCTTTACCTTGTTAGTCGTTGCCATATGAATTCCTCCATCTCATCACACACATTAATAAACGAGTAGTTTTATTTATTAATCACACACAGTTTTATTTTAAAGCATTCAGGCCCTTTTTTCAATACTCTTTTCTACAACTTTCACGTTTCCGGTACCGAATTTTGCCTGAAGTGACGCCACCAGACGGGCATCTGCCTGCACATTGCGGCTCGGCGGCAGTTTTTTCATCGCTTTGATCGATTTGATGTAGAGAATCACGCTGTCCTTGCCGTCGGATTCATGCAGCATCTGGTACAGATCCGCCACTTCTCTCTCGTACGTTTCCTTGTCCGGGAACTGGATCCAGAGCTCTTTCGGGATGCCTGCAAACGGGAAAATTTTCTCGCAGATCAGCTTGCTCGGCTTATCATCCTCCGCGGAAACACGGCCCTGGATGAAGACACGCGCATCGGTCTGCATCATCGCTGCGTTTTTCTCGTAATCGCGCGGGAATACGACGATTTCCATACTGCCGACGAGGTCCTCGAGTGTGAGAAATGCCATTGTCTTGTTATTCTTTGTATATTTGATTTTTTTATCCGTGATAATGCCGCCGACAATCTCTTTCGCGCCGTCGGTGACGGATGGGAAACCCGTCTCCTCATCCGGCTGGAAGTCTGTCGTTACCGCGGAAATGTTCTTCCGCCAGCACTCCTCCTGCTCCTCGAGCGGATGACCGCTGACGTAGATGCCGAGCACCTCTTTTTCGAGCGCCAAAAGATCACTCTTTTCGTATTCTCCGACATCCGGGTACACCGTTTCATACGACCGTTTGGTCGTCTCATCTACGAAGTCAAACAGACTCATCTGGCCGCTTAACGAATCTTTTTTCTCGCGCGCCACATCATCGAGCACATTGGCGTAGACGAACATGAGCTGCTTTCTCGTCACGCCGAAGCAGTCGAATGCACCTGCCTTGATAAAGTTCTCGACAGTCCGCTTGTTGACTTCTTTTCCGCTTAAACGCTCTGCGAAATCCTTTAACGAGCGGAACGGGCCGTTTGCACTCCGCTCCTCCACGATCGCCTCCATGACCGGCTTTCCGATGCCTTTGACCGCCGCCATGCCATAGCGGATCGCCTGGCCGTCCACCGTGAATTTTCCTTCGCTTCGGTTGATGTCCGGCGGCAGAATGGAAATGCCCATCTGGCGGGAACTCAAGATATACTCTGCGACTTTTCCCGGGTTATCGATGCAGGAGGTCATCAGAGCCGCCATGAACTCAACCGGGTAATAGTATTTCAGCCATGCCGTCTGGTACGATACGAACGCGTACGCCGCCGCATGGGATTTGTTGAAGGCGTATTTCGCGAAGTCGATCATCTCGTCGTAGATCTTGTTCGCTGTCTTCTCATCAATGCCGTTTTTGATACAGCCCGGCACGCCCTCGGCCTCGTTTCCATAAACGAAATTCTGGCGCTCTTTTTCCATGACGGATGCCTTTTTCTTCGACATCGCACGGCGCACCAGATCGGCCCGTCCAAGCGAATAGCCCGCCAGTGCCTGTACGATCTGCATAACCTGTTCCTGGTAGACGATACAGCCGTACGTCGGCTCCAGAATAGGTTTTAAGAGCGGTGTATCGTACGTAACGGATTCCGGGTTGTTTTTTCCTTTGATGTACTGCGGAATAAAATCCATCGGGCCCGGCCGGTACAGGGAAATTCCGGCGATGATATCCTCGAGGCTCTGCGGTTTTAACTCCTTCATGAAGTTTTTCATTCCCGCACTCTCGAGCTGGAATACACCGACCGTTTTCGATGCGCCGATCATGCCGAGCACTTTCGGATCGTTGTAATCGATGTGAAGCAGATCAATTTTCTTATTGCTGTAACGCTCTGCGAGCTTTGTCGCATTCTGAATGACGGTCAGGGTCCGAAGCCCTAAGAAGTCCATTTTCAGAAGTCCCAGTTCCTCGAGCGTCGTCATCGTGAACTGCGTGACGATCGTTCCGTCGCTTCCTCTGGAGAGCGGCACAAATTCCACCAGCGGACGCGAGCCGATGACAACACCGGCGGCGTGCATCGACGTGTGGCGCGGCAGACCTTCAAGTCTCCGTGACATGTCGATCAGATGTGCAACCTCTTCATTGCCCTGGTACAGCTCCCGCAGCTCGTGGTTCATCTGCAGTGCCTTGTCGATCGTGATATTCAGTTCATTCGGAATCATCTTCGCGATCGAATCGACCTGTGCATACGGCATATCCAGCACACGGCCGACATCGCGGATGACACCGCGCGCCGCCAGTGTACCGAATGTGACGATCTGTACAACGCGGTCCTTGCCGTATTTTCTCGTTACATAGTCGATGACCTCCGGGCGGCGTTCGAAACAGAAATCCACGTCGATATCAGGCATGGTAACTCGTTCCGGGTTCAGGAAACGCTCGAACAGGAGCTGGTACCGCATCGGGTCCAGCTGTGTGATGCCAAGGGTGTAGGAAACAATACTTCCGGCCGCCGATCCTCGTCCCGGTCCGACCATGATGTCGTGGTCGCGCGCAAATTTGATGAAATCCCACACGATCAGGAAGTAATCGACGTAACCCATCGTTTTGATCGTATCAAGCTCGTATTTCAGCCGCGCTTTCAGTTCATCCGTCGCCGGGTGATACCGTTCCTCGAGGCCGTCGTAGCAGAGCTTATTTAAGTATTCCCAGGAAGTGTATCCTTCCGGCACATCGAATTTCGGAAGTTTTGTGACACCAAATTCGATCTCCACATTACACCGGTCTGCAATTTTCTGTGTATTTTCGATTGCCTGCGGTGCATACGGGAAGAGCGATGCCATCTCCGCCTCGGATTTCACGAAATACTGGCCGCCCTCGTAGCGCATGCGGTCCTCATCCGTGATCTTCTTTCCGGTCTGCAGGCACAGAAGAATATCATGGGAATCCGCATCTTCTGCGTACGTGTAGTGAATATCATTCGTCGCCACCAGCTCGATGCCGGTTTCTGCCGAGAGGCGCATCAGCTGCTGATTGACCATCCGCTGCTCCGAGATGCCGTGATCCTGCAGTTCCAGGAAGAAATTGCCTTTTCCGAAAATCTTCTCATACCGCAGTGCGGCCTCTTTTCCCATCTCGTACTGGTTCCGCACCATCGCACGCGCCACCTCACCTGCAAGGCAGGCGGAAAGCGCGATAATGCCCTCGTGATACTTTTCCAGAATCTCCATGTCGACACGCGGCTTATAGTAAAATCCATCGATAAAGCCCGCCGAAACAATCTTCATCAGATTGGAATAGCCCGTATTATTTTCCGCCAGCAGAACTAGATGGTAGTACCGGTCCTCTCCGCGGCTGTTTCGCGGTCGAAACGGGAACCCGGCGCTACGTAAACCTCACAGCCGAGGATCGGCTTGATGCCCTGCGCGCGGGCTTCTTTATAAAAATCGATACAGCCGAACATGACGCCGTGATCGGTGATCGCGGCGCTGTTCATGCCAAGCTCCTTGACTCTGGCAACGTACTCTTTGATCTTGTTCGATCCGTCCAGAAGGCTGTATTCGGTATGTACATGTAAATGCGTAAAACTCATCGTTTTCTCCTCTATTTTCCAAAGGCATGTTCCGTTGTCTCCAAGATCGTCTGCACCAGGCTGTCCGGCTCGATCGGCTTGGTCAGATGGCTGTTCATGCCCGCTGCGCGGCATCCCTCTTTACTCTCTTCGGAGGACTGCGCCGTCATCGGGATGATCGGGACTTGTTTTGCTTCCGGAAGCTCCATGGTGCGGATCTGCCGCGCTGCCTCAAGACCGCCCATCACAGGCATCATCAGATCCATTAAAATCACATCAAATTTCTGCGGATTCGCCGCATACTTTTCGACCGCCTCGCGGCCGTTCCATGCCTCTTCCACCGTCGCACCGTGATCGGTCAGGTAAAACTCGGCGATTTCCATGTTGATCTCATTATCCTCGACAAGCAGAACGTGGAAGCGGACAAGCTCTTTTCCTGCGATCCGTGTCTTTACTTCCTGAATCCGCTGTCCCTCGCAGTCAATGTAAAACGGAAGCCGGAATACATACGTCGTTCCGACGCCCTGCTGGCTCGTTACCTCGATCGTGCCCTGCATTTTTTCGATCAGTTCTTTGACGATCGACATGCCAAGGCCCGTTCCCTTGTACTGCGTTCTCGCACCGGACTTCTCCTGTGTGAACGGATGGAACAGCTCTTTTTCGATAAATTCGCTGCTCATTCCGATGCCGCTGTCCGTGATGCGGAACTCGTAGACGACCCGGGTTCCGTCGCAGGAGACTTCGCCCGCATACGTATCGATCATTCCGCCCGGCTTGTTGTACTTGATTGCATTGCTGAAGAGATTCAGCATAATCTGCCGCAGGCGCAGCGGACTGCCGATCAGTCTCGTGTGCGTCAGCTCACCGCGGTGCGTACGGTGGGTAATGCCCATCTCCGTAATCTGCGCATTGACAAGGGATGACACATCATCCATCAGATGCGTCAGGTCAAAAGAAACGCTCTCGATCGTCTCTTTTCCGGACTCCAGCTTATTCATATCGAGCACATCGTTGACGAGTGCCAGCAGATGGCTTGCGGAAAGATTGATTTTATCGAGGCAGTCGTCCACTTTTGCCTCATCCTGCCGGTTTTTGCGGATGATATCCAGCATGCCCATAATGCCATTGATCGGCGTGCGCACATCGTGGCTCATGCGGTTCATAAATTCTGTTTTTGCACGACTTGCACTGTCTGCAGCTCTAAAGGCATCCTGAAGCTGTATCTTCTCCCTCTCTTCCCGGCTGTGGAACTCTGACGTATCACGGAAAAGGATCATGCCGTGTACCACAACGCTCTCCCGCTTTGTCTTTCGGTCGTAGACGGTATCCTGTGACATAAGAACCGTCTTCTGCAACCATATTCTTCTGCCGGACTCATCTGCTTCCTGATACTCCACGACTACCTGCTTATCTCCGTTTTCAAAGCGCTGCAGCAGTTTCTTCGAGGAATCCACAATGCGGTATGATTCCAATGTCTCCTCCGCGACAAACGCACTGCATTCCCCGCAGTATTTCTCGTAGGAACACGGCAGATCTATATTGAGGTCAAATTTCTTCTGCCCGCTGTGGTAAAAAATCTGCTCCAGCGAATCATTCGTCAGATCAACGGCGAACACGGCCTCGGCCGTCTCGAGAAGTGCCTCGGCGTAGTGGCTGTTTTCAATGATCGACTGTTTCATCTGTTCATAGTATTGGTCGAGCTGTTCTTTTTCATTCCGAGCAGCTTCCTCATTGGAGCGGAACCGCTCAAAGCCCATCAGAAAATGGTGCAGTCCGCCGTCCTCGGCCGCGTCGTAGAACAGAATGGTGACTTTTCCCCGGCAGAGCGCTTCCCCTTCGCTGCCCTCCTGATACTCGTACAGAATTTCTACGCTCTCTTCTCCCTTCTGATAGCACTCCTTCAGATGGGTAAGATCCAGCATTCTACGCATTTCCTTTCTCTTTTCCTCATCCGTGATGCCCTGCACAATATGCTCGGCCGCACCGGTATAGCTGCCGTCCTCGGCAAGGAAAAAGCCCGAAACGGCACGCAGAATCCGGTACTGGTCCTGTCTTGCATTGCAGTAAATACAGTTGGAAAAATGGTATCCCTTTTTCTTTACGACGTCCAGCGCTTCCAGGCTGATCTTCCGCTCTGCGGCGGCTTCTTCCATCTTCGCGCGGTTTTTGTCGATATACATGTTCTGGTCCGCATGGCGGAACAGTTCCCGGATATCACAGTCTTCAAATTCCGTGGACAGTGCATAGCCTCCGGCGTAGCTGATCGGCATCTCCGGGTGCTGGCGGGAATATTCTGCCGTCTGCGTGCGGATGTGATTCATGCACGCTTCCACTTCTTCGCGGTTCAGTCCGCGCAGAATGGCAAGAAACTCATCTCCGCCGTTTCTTCCGACGAAATACTCCTCCGGGACTGCTTTTCGAAGCTGAACGGCAAAGGAACGGATATATTCGTCTCCCTTGTCGTGACCCAGACTGTTGTTGATCGTGCGCAGATTGTTGAGGTCAAACACGCAGACCGCATACACGCCGGAAATTTCTTCTCCTCCGTCGCTTCCCTCCAGAATCTCTTCGCATTTATTTTTATTTGGCAGGCCCGTCGCCTCATCGAGATAGACTTTCTTCTGCAGAATACGGTTCATCGCCGCATAGCGGACGGCCTTGATCAGCTCCATGCCGATGACAAACACCAGACCGATGATATCTCCTACTACCACCTGCTCCAGCTTCTTCAGCGAAGACGCCATTCTCTGCGAATACGCTTCCGCAAGGCCCGTCGCCTCGTCACAGATTTTGAAAAAGGTCTCACTCTTTTCGATAATCGCGGTATTCTCATATCCTTTTTCACGCACCAGAAGAATCTCTGCCTTCAGCTCTTCAAAATACGATGCCAGCTCAGTCATCTTATCCTGAAAATCCCGGTCATCCAGGCGCACCAGATCCAGCTCGCTGCTTCCGTTCTGCAGACCGTCGATATAAGCGTTGATGTCTGCAATCATCGTATCCTGCGGTTCTCCCGCATCCTCCAGCTTGATAATCCGCTGCGTTTTTCCGCGCACCAGACCGGCATAGTTGACAACGCGGGCCGTTCCCTGTATTTTCTCGACCATCGACATAATGCAGAAAAACAGAATAATCAGAATGATCGTCAAAACCGTCATTGCGGTTTTGGAAATAAAAGATGTTTTTTTCTTACTTTTCTTTTTCTTCATCGCTCTCCATCAGATCCTGTGTCATTTTTTGTCATATAGATCATATTATAAGCGCAATCCTCTCTTCGCGCAACCGCAAACCGGGCGCAGAAAAAATTTCAAAATTTTATCTGCTGTCTGACACAAAAAACGGACACCGGAGAGGATGTGCTTCCTGTCCAGTGCCCGATTTTTTCTTATTTTGCTTTTTCTGCCGTCCAGATTTTACCGTCGCGGATGACAACCTGTTTTTCTTTCATCAGATGGCCGACCGCGCGCTTAAATGCTGCTTTGCTGAGGCCGAATTCTCTCTGAATCACTTCCGGTGATGCTTTGTCATCAAATGGAAGGACACCTGCAAATTCCTCGATCACAGAAAGAACGCTCTCTGCATCGATTGCGATCTGCTCGTACGCTTTTCCGCGTGCGGACAGGGAAAGTTTTCCGTCCTCTTTGACTTCGGTAACGCGGCACTCAAGTTCCTGGCCGACGTGATAGTCTGCCTGAGCTTCTCTCTTTGGAATCAGACCGGAGTAGCGGTCGTCAACAGCAACGAAAACGCCGAAGTTTCCGCTGATCTCGTAGATTCTTCCCTTTACGATATCGCCTACGACGTACGGAGAATTGGTTTTCAGGAAATGGTAAACCTTCATCGTTGCGCAGAGACGGTCGCTCTTGTCGATGTAGAGGGAAACCAGAACCTCATCACCTGGATGGAGGCGGCGGGTCTGCTGTTTAAACGGAAGAAACAGATCTTTTTCCAGACCCCAGTCCAGAAATGCTCCGATCTTTCCGGTAGCAGCTACGTTTAAGACAGCCAGCTCTCCAAGCACCAGCTTCGGCTCTCTGGTTGTCGCAATCAGACGGTCGCTGGAATCGCGGTACAGAAATACTTCCAGCTCATCTCCCTCTTTTGTTCCTTCCGGCACCTGTTTGATCGGCAGAAGAACACGTTCCTTCTCGCCTGCTTCCCGGGTCTCCCCAAGATAAATACCGAATTCTACTTTCTTTACTACTACCAGCTTTTGCTTTCTTCCTATATTTAACATTTGACTTCCTTTCTTACTGCTCGTCGAGAGCCTTCATGCTCATCTCCTCGAGCAGGTCGCTCTTGATGTGGTACAGCTTGTCGGACAGATCCACGTAAACCTCATGCGGATTGACCAGACGTTTGGACTCCTCCCAGAGGGTATCTTTCTCTCTGGTGCAGATGTCGCGGATCTCCATGACGGATGGAGAAGTGTAGACGCATGCGCCCTTCTGGAAAATCGGAACGAGGAGCTCGCGTAAGGTGTAGGTTCCGCCTTTGATCTTCGTCTTTTTCCAGGTCTCGATCGGGTCGAAGATGATCATATCTTTGCTCTCGTCGAAGGTCTCGTCTGCGAGGCAGATCAGGTCGGCACGGATCTTTCCGGTTTCTTTATCATAAATACGATAAATCGTCTTATTGCCCGGGTTTGTTACTTTCTCGGAGTTCTCGGACAGCTTGATCTTCGGTGTGAATTCTGCGTCATCTTTATCTTTTGCTGCTGCCAGCTTGTAAACGCCGCCGAATGCCGGCCAGTCACCGGATGTGATCAGGTTGGTGCCGACGCCCCAGGAATTGATCTTCGCACCCTGGGTTTTCAGGCTGTCGATCAGGTACTCATCGAGGTCACTGGATGCGGAAATGATGGCATCGCCGAAACCTTCTGCCTCGAGCATCTGATATGCTTTTTTCGACAGGTAAGCCAGGTCACCGCTGTCGATGCGGATGCCGTAGCCCTTCATCGGTAAGCCCTCTGCTCTCATCTCTTTGAAGACGCGGATCGCATTCGGAACACCGGATTCGAGAACATCGTAGGTGTCTACGAGAAGAATGCAGGCTTCCGGATACATTTTCGCATACGTTTTGAATGCGGTGTACTCATCCGGGAAGCTCATGATCCAGCTGTGTGCGTGGGTTCCCTTGACTGGAACGTCAAACATCTGTCCGGTCAGGACATTGGAGGTTCCGATGCAGCCGCCGATCATGGCAGCACGCGCGCCGTAGATACCGGCATCCGGTCCCTGTGCACGGCGGAGTCCAAACTCCATGATGCCGTCGCCCTTTGCCGCGTAAACAACGCGGGATGCTTTCGTCGCGATCAGGCTCTGATGGTTGATCATGTTCAGAATCGCGGTCTCTACAAGCTGTGCCTCCATGATCGGAGCGACAACTTTTAAGAGCGGTTCTCTTGGGAATACGACGGTTCCTTCCGGGATCGCATAGATATCTCCGGTGAAATGGAAGCCTCTTAAATACTCCAGGAAATCATCGTTGAAAATATGGAGGGAACGGAGATAGTCGATGTCATCCGGCGAAAAGTGAAGATCGCGGACATACTCGATTACCTGCTCAAGTCCTGCACATACGGCGTATGCGCCGCCGCATGGATTCTTTCTGTAAAATGCATCAAATACCACGATCTGATCGGACGGGTTCTCGTAGTAGCCCTGCATCATGGTAAGTTCATATAAATCGGTTAACAGTGTAAGGTTCTGCGCTCTCATGGCAAATTCCCCTTTCCTCATTGTGTTTATTACGTTCGTATCTTATTCTTTCCGATTGTACCACAATCATTGAAATTCCACAACTACGTATGGCTGTCCTTTTTCATCGTTCAGCGAGATAAAACAGCCGTTTTCCGTCTCGGCGCGCAGCGGATGCAGGACGTCACCGAGGTGCGCCTGCTGTTTGTATTCGGCGCGCATCCGGTGCACGGTGAAGTTCTTCGGAAGGCATTCACCGGCAAGGGAAATGAACTGTGCGTTGTTGACGTGGTGGTTCGTATCGAGGTTGTGCGGCCGCACCGGGAACGGTTCGCCGATGAAATCTGCTTCCGGCATTTTCACTTTGCGCTCTCCGAAATCCTCGTCGATCGGATCGTCAATGCCATAGGCGTCTGTCGTCTCTTTCGGTGCGCGGACGGGATGACCCGTTTCCATATTGACGTAAGACCAGATGGAGTTGGCACAGGCGAGCATTTCGCCGTCTTCTGTTTCCATCGTGAAGTTACGCATGCCAAGAAATCCTTTGAAGCCGCTCGCCCATGTAGTGATTTTTACCGCTTCACCGAGGGATGGATAGCGGTGCACATGAATCTGCCACGCGGACAGCACCCAGGCGCAGCCTCGTTTTTTGAGCTCCGCAACGCCCTCGCCGATCGCTTCCGACTGGAAGGTACTGCAGTCCTGAAAGTAATTGATCAGCCCCGGCAGGGTGAGATTTCCGTCCTCACCGATTTCGCTGTAGCGGATTCTGCTCGTAAAGGAATACTTCATCGTTTCGTTCCTCCTGCTGTATTTGTTTTTGAGCATCGAAAAAGGCCTCAGGTACGAGACCTGAGACCTTTTAATGAGCTGGGCTACCTGGATTCGAACCAGGAACTGACGGAGTCAGAGTCCGTTGCCTTACCGTTTGGCGATAGCCCATTGCCTTGCGACAAAATGTATAATACACTATCGCAAGAGAAAAGTCAACACCTTTTTTGAAATTTTTTTATTTTTTTCAAAAAACTGACTTTTGGAACATTTTGGAAGGGATTTGACGGCTCAACCCGGCCGTTGTCACTCTCCCGCCACGTATTTTTTGTCGATGTTGACGACGCATTCATACTTCTCATCCATTTCCTTCATCAGCGCCCCGATCTGCCCGATCACGCGATCACAGTCTTTCTTCTTATAAGAATACGGGATTTCAAGATCAAAAATCAGCTTCTTTTTCTCCGCCCCGTTGATCATACGGAAATCGTGGAAGGAAAGCTCCGGATCGAGAATGGAAATTACGTTTCTTACCTTCTCCTTTGTCGCAAGAACCGTCGCATCGTGGATCTCCACCGGATCCATGTGGATGACCAGCAGAATCCCCAATTTTTTGCCGACCTCATGTTCAATGCGGTCGATAATATCATGCGATACCTCGATATCGACATCTCGCGGCACCTCCGCATGGATCGATGCCATACTTCTGCCAGGCCCGTAGTTGTGGACAATCAGATCATGGGTTCCTACAATTCCTTCATAGGAAGCAACCTCTTTCATGATCCGTGCATACAGATCCGGATCCGCGCCCTGCCCGATCAGCGGTTCCAATGTATCTTTTGCAATGGAAATACCGGACCACATAACGAGTACCGCCACAACAAGTCCTGCGATTGCGTCGATATTAACCGAAAGGAAATGGCAGATCAATATAGAAGCGATCGTTGCGCTCGTCGTGATCACGTCGCCCATGGAATCCGCCGACGTTGCCAGCATCACCTTCGACTGAATGCGGTTTCCCAGTTTTCGGTTGAAAAGCGCCATCCACAGCTTTACACCAACCGAGAGCACCAGAATCAAAAACGGAACCATCTGAAATGTGATCTCTTCCGGATTGCGAATTTTCTCCAGGGAGCTCTTTAAAAACGTAAAGCCGACTTCAATAACCAGAAACGAAACGATCAGCGCTGCAATATACTCGATCCGTCCATGCCCGAACGGATGCTCTTTGTCGGCCGGTTTGTTTGCCATCTTGACACCAACAAAGCTGATGACCGAAGATGCCGCATCGGAAAGGTTATTGAACGCATCCGCCATGATCGCCAGAGAATGCATCCCAACACCGATCAGCAGCTTGGCGGCAAACAGCAATACATTGCAGCAGATTCCTACCATACTGGATAAAATACCATATCTCGTCCGCACATCCGCATTGTCAGTGTTCTCATACTCTTTTACAAAACATCTTACCAGAAAATCTGTCATGGGTTCCCCTTCTTTCCACAATACATTCAGAAACATTAGCTTAGATAAAAAGGGCCTCACGCATCGCCGCGAAGCCCTTATGTTTTTTCTGTCTTTTTCTATAGTAGGCAGTGTTGAAAAAAAAGTCAAGCCTAACATATTTTCGGAGATTCTATCGACAGAGAGAAAAAGCAACGCAGACTGCTTCTTTTCAGCAATTCTGCGCCGCTTTTTCTCTGTTTTTTCAGATTTTATCTCTTTTCAGGCAGATTTGACAATCGAATGAGAGTTTTTCTTTTTCCTGCCTGAAATAGCGTTACCGCCCACCGGTACCCAGCGAGCCGTAACGGAATAGCTACTATTTTACTTTATAAATTTTCGCCATATCCTGCACGTACAGCGGATAGAACCGATAGCCCGCAAAATCGCTCCGAAGTGCAACCTCACATGCCATATCCTCGATATACAGGTTTGCCGCATCGTCACAGAGCAGTGTTTCCATTTTTTTGTAAATCTCAACCTGCTCCTCTTCATCCGTGCTGGTCTTAACCTGCTGATACAGTTTATCATACTCTTCGTTGCTGTAGTTGATAAAGTTCTTGGATGATGTTGAGGTAAACCGTTCCAGCAACGCGCGTCCGGTCAGATATGCCGCATCAACGCCGACAACCGTGGACTGGAACTTCCGGTCTGCATATACATCCGACAGCCAGCTGTCCCACTCGACCTGCTGAATTTTGGCAGTAACACCGATCGCTTTAAGCTGCTCTACCAGAACCTGGGCTGTATCGATATGCTGCTGATAATTGTTCGGCACTGTAATCGTAAGCTCAAATCCATCTGGGTATCCGGCTTCTTTTAACAGTTCTTTTGCCTTCTCAATATCCTGATTATATCGCTCTGACAGTTCCGGCACATAATATTTTCCAAATGCCGGGAACATGCTGCTTCCGATGATCGTTCCTTTTCCGTCCGCAATCATATCCAGCACTTCCTGGCGGTTTGCCGCATAGCACAGCGCCTGGCGCACCTTCACATTGTTGAGCGGTTCCACGGCATTGTTCAGATACAGCGCCTGTACCAGGTTCATACCGCCGTCATAAATCGTAAAATCGGAATCTTCGGCAAGCTGCGCTGTCTGTGTGGAACTGAGACGTGCATACATGTCCAGTGTACCGGATTTCAGGTTTGTTACGACTGCATTGCTGTCCTTGACAATTCGAAATGTTACCTTGTCCAGATACGCCTGATTTTCCGTATCCCAGTAATCGCTGAATTTTTCAAGGACAATGTTTTCCTGCGGGGACCGTGATACATAGTGGAACGGGCCTGTTCCGACCGGATCTGCTTCCAGATCTTCCACATGCTCAGGTACAATCGCTACCGTCAGATAGGCAAGAAACTCGGTGTCTGCCTCTTTTAAATAGATGTCGATCGTGCTCTCGTCCGGAATTTCAACCTTGTCCACATTGGAAAATGCCTCTACCAGAGGCGTTCCGTCTCCGTTGATACCCGCACAGCGTTCGATTGAATATTTTACATCCTCTGCAGTGACGGTCGTTCCATCGTGGAATTTGACACCATTCCGGAGCTTGAAGGTATAAACCTTTCCATCCTCCGAGATCGAATGACTCTCTGCCACCGCATCGTTCAGATTTCCTTCTTCATCGGGCTTTACAAGGCCCTCATAAATATTGAATAGGATTTCTTTCGTTCCTGCCGCAACAGATTTGTGTGGGTCAAGACTATCCTCAATGTCCTGAGGAATTCCTACCGTGATGGAACCTCCCATAACAGGTTCCCCTGTCGGGGTTGATTCCGTTGATACCTGAGAACTTGTGGTATCGGAAGAATCTGCTTTCCCATCCTTGCCATCCTGCATCCGCCAAGTACAACAGTAAGAGCTGCAACTAAAAGCAGCGCAAGTACGCTTCTTCTTTTCTTCATGATTTCTCCTTTTGATACGAGTTCTCTCATTTTGTAATTGTCACGCCTATTGTATCCGACCTGTTCCCAAATAGCAAGTACATTATTGTATACAATTTATTTTCCGAATCCGAAAATCACGTATATCCGCCCGCGTATTCCGGATTCTTTCCCTCGGGATGTACCAGAAAAGATAAAAATTTTGCCGCCCGGGAATTTTAACATTCCCGGGCGGCAAACGCTTTTGCTTTTTTTCTTTTATCCTTCAATGGAGATTGTCTTTTTCTGCTCCACAGCCGGTTTTGCTTCCTTCTTCGGTACGAAGAGTTTCAGCAGACCGTGTTTAAATTCAGCCTTGATATCCTCTTCGGTAATATCCTCACCTACATAGAAGCTTCTGCTGCATGCACCTGCGTAACGCTCTTTACGGATGTAGCGGCCGCTCTCTTTTTCTTTCTCGTCTTTGTCAAGACCTTTCTCTGCACTGATGGTCAGATAACCATTTTCCAGTGTGGCCTGAACTTCATCTTTTGTGAAGCCCGGAAGGTCAACCACTACCTCGTAGCCATTATCCAGCTCGCGAATATCTGTTTTCATCACATGGCTGGCTTTGCGGCCATACAGTTTCTTTTCTGTATTCTTCATCTCTTTGTCATAATCATAGAACGGAAAATCGTTGAAAAAGTCATCAAATAAATTTTCTCCAAAAATACTAGGCATTAACATAAGTCATCGCTCCTTCTTATTCTTCTCATGGAACCTGATCCATGCTTTTTCTCCGGTTTTTCTTTTCACCGGATCTTTTTGTTTACCTGTTTCTTTGGAACGGAAAGGCTTCCGGATACCGGAGGTTTTCTTCTTTTCCTCTCTTTGTATCCCTCTTCCTTTGTTCTAGCTGTAATATAACACTATTATTAGCACTGTCAATAGGCGAGTGCTAATTATTTTGTGAAGATTTTGTGAACGCTACGAGCCATGCAAAATGGTGAAAAAAGACGCCCTGCTAGTTTACTTGCAAAGGCGTCTTTTTTTGCTATTTTATAGGGCGACAGCCCTACAGCGAGGGAATTCTTTCCCGAGCTGTGCATGGCGTAACATTCTCTTTCGGCACTCGATTTTCTTGGTTTGACCACATTTTTACGACAAATTCTTGGAAAAATATATTTGTCTGATTTTCTTACTACTCCTCATCTCTTTTATTATTAGATTTCAGGCATACTTGCTAATTTCTTCTATTCAGCGTTCCCCTCTGGGAAAATAATTTTAAACACAAAGAAAAAAATCACCATGGAAACTCCACCTGTAATAATTGTCACAAGCATGTTATAGACTGCCGGTGCCACATATGCAGATGCAACTGGCATCCACAGATTATTAAATCCATTACAAATCAGTGAGATTACCACCCATGCAACAAAATACCAGATTGCCTGATATACAGGATTTCCATGGCTTTTAAAAGTAATATTTCTCTGCAGTGGAAAATTAATACACTGTGCAAGAAATGACCCCAATTCATAACTGATAAAATAGCCAAGTCCACCACCGATCAGTATATTTCCCGTTGCATCACGCAATACATTATACCCCAGCAAACTCCATGTAAATTTTACTCCAAACAGATTCATGGAAACCTTTGGCCACATAAATTCTGTACCAGCCAGACCAATTCCCAAAATCCCTGGTAAAAATGTAAATACAAGATACTGGAATACTGTCACGCCCATACTGAATATAACAAAATAGAATATCTGATAAAGCCATTTTGCAATAGCAGAATGTTTCTCTTCAAAACATTTCCATATATTTTTTATACGATTCATCTGCACTTCCCTCCGGCTTCTTTTAATAATTTTTCATATTTCTTATTATTTCTTCTGTTTCTGAAATATCCGCCAACTACTTTTTTTACTCCAAGCATAAAGTGACCATTCACAGCATCGACAATTCCATATACCATTTCCATACTGACTGCCCCGCCGGTCATCTTGGCAATCCCCCGGAACGGCATATTGTAAATAAAAAGAATATTCAGATCTGGCTTTCCCTGTGCCTCACTCTTCTTTTTCATTTTTGTGAGACATCTATATATCAGTCTTGCAAGTCGGCTTTTTGCATAATACATCTGACAAATTGCATCATTGATTTCCAGATTTCCACTCCATCTTCTGTTCGGTATCTCATGGCCAAGAAGTTCACGAAATTCCTCATCTGATATTTTCTGCACAATTCCTGTATAATAGTAAGGCATTTTTGCCGGATTATACGGATACCCTTTACTATTTCCTGTTCTCTCGGTCATACCTGTTAAACGAATATCTGCAACACTGGCTCCTACCATAATCTGATAAGTTCCTGTTTCTATTTCCCACTGTCTCGTTTTTATATTCCAATAACGGAATGTCTTATCATCAAAGGGAATCCTGAGCTGTCTGCTTTCTCCTGCCTTTAGATAAACTTTTGCAAAACCTTTCAGTTCTTTTTCCGGTCGGAACACGATTGCATTAGGAAGTCCTACATACATCTGAACAACCTCAGCTCCATCTCTGTCACCTGTATTGGTAACCGAAACTTTGATTCCATCCTCTTCTATGATAAGATCAGAATATGTAAATTCCGTATAGGAAAGTCCAAAACCAAATGGAAACTGCACCCGTACTTTTGAAGTATCATAATAGCGATATCCTACATAAACACTCTCGCGGTATTCCGATGTTTTCTCATTACTTGGATAATATCGAAATGCCGGTGTCTGTTCATAAGATATGGGATATGTTTCTGCCAGTCTTCCTGATGGGTTCACCTTTCCGGTCAGAATATCCAATGTTGCAGAAGCGCCTGCCTGTCCATTCAGATAGCCATGCAAAATCGCTTTGCAGCAGGTGTGCCATGGCATTTCTATCGCAGATCCTGCACTCAGTACTCCAATAATATTTTCATTCACTTTACTGATATCCTGCAGAAGATCTATCTGATTCTGCGGAATACGCATATGGGTTCTGTCCAGTCCTTCTGATTCACTGATCTCATCAAGACCAAAGCAGAAAATTACAATATCCGCATTCATAGACAAATTTAATGCAAACTTTCTATCATTCTCATCTACATCTCCATTTCTATGATAGCCTCTTGTCATTCCCAGAATATTCAAATCATAT
This sequence comes from Blautia sp. AF34-10, assembly GCF_003477865.1. NCBI lineage: Bacteria > Bacillati > Bacillota > Clostridia > Lachnospirales > Lachnospiraceae > Blautia > Blautia sp. AF34-10. Next base: position 51,785 of record NZ_QUED01000007.1, on the reverse strand, counting down.
TGTTGCAAAATCGATGACATATCTTCTACTTTTGTTGGATTGACCATAGAAGATCCTGCCCCCTGATATCTAGGTGAAAAAGCAAAATCTCCAATAACAGCGATGGATTTTTTGGTATCCAGCGGAAGAATCTGTTTTTCATTTTTTAGAAGAATCATGCTTTCTGCTGCTGCTTTCCTTGCCAGTTGATGATGTGCGTTTCTGTCAAAGTTTTTATCTGAAAGCTTCTTCCCTGATGTCAGTTCCATCACTGCATCCACCAGTTCTCCAACTCTTTCATCCAAATCCGCTTCCTTCAGCTTTCCATTTCGGACAGCTTCAATCACTTCTCTTGCAGAATCGTACCCACAGGACGGCATCTCCAGATTTGATCCGGCAGCAACACCTTTCACATGGTCATTGCTTCCGCCCCAGTCTGTTACTACAATTCCATCAAATCCCCAGTCTTTGCGCAGGATATCTGTCAAAAGATGTTTGTCCTCATTAGCATAAATCCCATTAATCTGGTTGTAACTGCTCATGATTGCTTTTGCGTGTCCTTCTTTAACAGCTATCTCAAAACCGGTCAGATATATTTCTCTTAATGTCCGTTCGTCAACAACTGCGTCCATTGCCATTCTCCGAAGTTCCTGACTGTTAACCGCCAGATGCTTCGGGCAGGCATAAACGCCTTTACTCTGTATTCCACGAATATATGATGCTGCCATCTTCCCGGAAAGATATGGATCTTCTGAAAAATATTCAAAATTTCTTCCACATAATGGGCTTCTTTTAATATTCAATCCCGGACCAAGCAGGATATTTACATCCATACTTGCTGCTTCCTCTCCAAGAGCCTGTCCAATCTCTTCCCCCAGATCCTGATTCCAGCTGTTTGCTATCGTCGCTGCTGTGGGAAAACAGGTTGCATTCAAGGATGCATTCAGTCCCAGATGATCTCCTGCTCCCGCCTGTTTTCTGATTCCATGCGGTCCATCTGAAAGAAAGATGGACGGGATGGAAAGCCTGTCAATTTCTCTGGTCTGCCAGACAGTTTTTCCACTGAGTATCGCTGCTTTTTCTTCTATTGTCATCTTTTCAACCAATTTTTGCTGCTTCATAACTGTTTTCCATCCCTCTTTCATCCTTATTCAGCATTCTTTCTTTTCTTATATCCTCTGATTACCAATACTTCCATTCCTGCTATGAAAAGTGCTATTACTACGTCGATACCAATTCCTGCTTTTTTCCAGTTTTCCATACCTATTTCTTTGTGTTTTCCATCATAAGCCCAGCTGCTTACAACTGTATACATGACATTTTTGCAGGCATTTCTCATCTGAAGTACAGATGTTGGATGCTCCGGATTAGCTACATTGTTCTCTTCTCCGTTGAATGTGGACAGCATTGCATCTACTCCATTTGCCAATGCTGCATCTGCATTCATAAATCCATGACCATTGTTTCGGAAGAAATCTGTAAGTGCCATTCCTCTGAATCCCCATTCATCTCTGAGAACTGTCTTCATAAGGTTGCTGCTTTCTCCAGTCCATTTATCTCCAAGGAAACTCCAGGAAACCATAACCGCATTTGCGCCACCCTGTTTCACAGAAATTTCAAATGGTTTCAGATAGATTTCCCTGATTGCCTGCTCGTTCGACCAGACACTTACCATTTTGGCGTTGCTTCATACATAGCAAAATGCTTGATGTAAGAATAAACTCCATAGTTTCTTGCTCCTTCTACTGCTTTTGCTCCCATATTTCCTGAAAGAACTCCATCTTCTGAGAAATATTCATAGTTTCTTGCACCAAATGCAGTTCTATGAGTATTCATACCTGGTGCATACCAACCTTCTGCACCCATTTCCTGGCTGATCTTGCCCATGCATTCACCCCAGGCCTGTGCAAGTTCCTTATTCCATGTGGAAGCAACCACAACTTCAATTGGAAATCCAATAGAACCAACTCCTGTAAAGTTGTTATTAATTGCTGCTGGTCCATCGAAATCAAGTGTAGCCACTTTTCCCACAGAATCCATCGCAGCTGTCTGATAACCAGCCATTGCAATCATATTTGCCATTTCATCAACGGTAAGCTGATCCAGAAGTTTTTCCCAACGAGGATCGTCATAATCAGCATCACGCATATCAGCTAATGTAAGTCCATTATCTGCTCCCGTTGTCGGCATTACATCCTCATCATTGAGGTATGTAGTCTTATCAAAGTTGCTGTTCAGATGATATTCAGAAACATATGGCTCACCCAGTTCTGCAGATGCCGGCGCTTTTGTAGCCTCTTCATAATTTGCAAAATGATCTGCTCGTGAAAGATATGTCACATCGCCTTTTGCATTTTCAAATACATTTGATGCTGCAATATCATCTGATGCTCTTTTATTTTCTCCCTTATATACTACATCATCACCTGCAGTATAAGTTTTCTGATCCAGCACAGTGTGTGAATCGCTGTTGATTGAAATCACATAATCCCCTTTTTCAAGAACATATGCTTTTGCATTATTCTCATCATAAGAAGCCATATCTTCTATACTGAATGTAACTGTAACAGTCTGAGTTTCTCCCGGCTGAAGCAGATCTGTTTTTGCAAACTCGATCAGATTTGCAGAAGATTTCTCGATTCCGCCATTTGTATATGGCGGTTTATAATACACTTCTACTACATCTTTTCCGGCAACATATCCTGTGTTGGTTACTTCTACATCTACAGAAATCTGTCCGTCTTTTTCCTCCAGTTCACCCATTTTCTGTTCAAATTCCGTATAACTCAACCCATATCCAAATGGATACTGTACAGTCTTATCGTAATCAATCGAACCTTCCTGTGCAGCTGTTTCATAATACTTGTATCCTACATAAATGCCTTCCGCATAATTCGTAAATGCCGGAGCATACACCTGAGCGGTTCCTGCGTTCATTCCTTCAACAGCCATATCTGCCAGATTTGTATACTCCGTTTTTTCTGCATTATTCCACCACGGAGCAGTCGTCATATCATAAATGAATGTATCCGGTGTTTTTCCGGAAGGATTGACTTCACCTGAAAATACTTTACCGAGTGCATTAAATCCCACATTTCCCGTTCCTGGGCACCATACAACAGATTTAATCTGAGGATATTCATCTACGAAACCAAGTTCAAACTGATTTGCTCCATTATAAATTACGATCACATTGTCAAAGTTTGAGCAAACCATATCCACCATATCTCTCTCAGTTTGTGAAAGCTGTAAATAATGTTCTCCCTCCGGGAAATCGTCATACTTATCTGAATTATTATCATATGCCGCTTTACTTACATCCATAGGAATATCATTATGACCTTCACCTGCTTTTCTGGAAAGAACCACAACTGCCACATCAGAATATTCTTTCGCGCTTTTAATAAGCTCATCACTGTAAGTATCTACAGGTGGCTCCGGTAATGTCCAGCTCTGTTTCTGGATAGACATTTCCGGATTATCTGCACCATAATTGTTATAAAAATTAACCAGTTCCTGGTTAATAGAAAATCCGGCATTTTCAAGTCCCTGATTCAGACTGACAATATCATACAGATCATTAATTCCACCGGAACCAGCTCCTCCGTAAGCCGGATTAATAGATTCCCATCCAAAAATATTCAGTTTTTTTGTTTCATTTAAAGGAAGCAGGCTTTCATTTTTCAGAAGAACAATTCCGTCTTCCATTATCTCTTCCGCTACTCCTGCAGCTTCTTCATTTGTTGCATCGCTTAAAGTTCCATTTCCCGTTGCAAGTCCAATCAACGTAGCCATTGGTTTAAAACAGATCATATTCACGCAGACAACAACTGCAAGAACCATTGCGATCGCAGCTTCCCCTCTTATCAGAAATCTTTTGTCCCTGGACATCCTGCGGCATGTGATCATAATTACGATTCCAATTACAAGTGCAGTAACAATACCGATAATATACGGTTTACATAATTGTAATACCGCCAGAACATCTTCCATTTCAACACTGATCATTCTCTTTTTTCCTCCTTTGACTCTCTCGTCTTTTTCAGGTGTCATTTCCTGTTAGCATTACTATAACATGGTTATTATTTCATGCCGTTTTTGGCACCAGATGCAGCAAAGATGGCACAAAATACTAAAAAAGGTCCACCGGACCTTTTTGTCGTATGCTTGGCAACAAAATACCCAGAGCATCACAATACTCTGGGTAAAAGAATCTTTAGTTCAAACCAATTCTGCTGTACTCCAAATACTACAGAACCATCATATTTTCTACAGCTGTACGAATACTCTTCAATCCAAAACCATGGTTTTACTATCCTTTTTTGTTGTTGTAACCAGATCCTCTTCATTTTTGGAAATTTCTGCTTCACAATAATTCTCTATCTTGATAAACACAAATCCTTTTTGAGCGGATACTGTCAGATGGATCAGTCTTTTTTCCGGATCTGGAATCAAAATTACATGTTCAATCGCATTATCCAAAGCATTTCCAAATATAGAACATATATCTGTTACATGCATATAATCCAATAATTTTCCGTCTGCCACACAGGTAATCTGTATATGATTTTTTCGACAATGGAAAATCTTAGCTGCCAAAATCGTATCAAGTACCTGATTCCCCGTTCTGCTTATATTTTCAAAAGCAGCGATTTCCTTTTCCATGGAATCAATCCATTTTTTTCGTTTCTCTTCATCTGATTCCGCACGAAGTCCCGTTATCTGGTGTTTCAGATCATGGTATTTCATTTGTATAAGATCCAAGCTGTCCTGATAATTTCGGTATTGATCATACTGGCTTTTCAGCATCACATTCATTACTGAAAGTTCTTTCTCGGCAACATACTCACTGATTCTGCTCTGATAAGCATGCAGGATTGCAATTCCTCCAAAATCGATTAGTGTTCTGATAGAAAAAACATCTGCACGTTCTCTGCTCGCAAATGGTGCATTTTCATTTAAAAAACTCAGATTACTAAAAGCAAAGGTTGCAACAGCCATGATGGCCGCCGCTGCTACTTCCTTTACTGTCATCTGTTCAAGGTAATTCTGCTTCAGAAGATCTTTTTCTAAATAAATGTCAATCGTAAAGCAGCCTCCAAAAACAACCATCGTAATCAGAATTTCAACCCAGATTCTCTGATTTCCCCATGTCTGTACACCAGATACCATCTGCCACTGCAGCGAAGCTGTAAACTCAGCAAGAACAAATGCGCGGGCACAGCAATAAGCCGCTCCCAGAGGCTTCATATTTCCTCCGACCATAAGAAATCCATACATCATACCTGCAGCGATCATCATACAGGGAATCCACAAAATTTCAGTTACGCTGCCTGTTAAAGTCAGAAAGATACTCTGCATTGCCAGCATGAAAAGACTGCCTGCCAGAAAATGTACAGATTTCATGTTTTCTTTTTTTAGGATATAAAGATAAACCAAACATGATCCCCACTCTGCTATTGCCGTATAAATTCTCGGAATATCCTGATATAACATAGTATCCTCCATTTCACATGAAATCATTCCATATTGAGGTTTTGCAAAAGCAGATTCATGAATTCTTTTTTCTGGTTCTGCTGACCGGTATATGCACATTATGGATCACGCAATCAGAACCAACAAATCCCTCTACATGATTCATATTTACCAGGTATCCCTTTGCACATCGAAAAAAATTATGTACCGCAAGTTTTTCTTCGAGTTCTTTCATCGTAATTCTTGAACAGTAATCTCCTCTCGAAGTATAATAAATTACATTATGTCTCTGCCCCTCAATATAATAGATATCTGCTATATCTATCTTCACAACTCCTTCCCCAATCGGAATCGTAAGGAATTCTTTAACCTCAGAGCGCATACGTCCAACTGCTTTATCCAGTTTCTGCGAAAAAGAAAAGTACTCAACTGGTTTTACCACATAATCCATTGCATCAACTTCATATCCACGTACTGCATATTGAATCATATTTGTAATAAACATAATAATTACTTTCTGATCCATCTGACGGATTTTTTCTGCTGCTGTCATACCGTCCATGAACCGCATCTGAATATCCATCAAAATAATGTCAAAACCGCCACTGTAATTCTCAGTGATATCTTCTCCATCACCAAATACCGTAACCTTTATTGATCTTCCCCTTTCCGTTTGATATTTCCGGATATACTCTGTTAATTGTTTTACGTAAATTTCTTCATCTTCCACAATTGCAATCTGTATCATCCTATACCCACCTAAATCTCCTTATTCTGTTAAATAGAAAGTAGAAATTCTGTTAAGTTTTCAATAGCATCTGGTTTTTCTGATAGTTCTTTCCCCATCAGTCCCTCTCCCATAATACCAGGATCCGCACTAAGAGATACAGCGACTCGACTTGAATTCCATACAGCTTCATACATCATTTCCTGATTCTCTTTTGTTACTTTATTGAGAACGTAATAAAATGGTTTTTGAATACTTTCCGATAATTCCCCGATTTTTTTGGAAAGCTGTAGGGATTCATAGGATGGATCTATGATTATCAATATCAAATCTACACCGTTATCAATTCCACGTCCAAAGTGTTCAATACCAGCCTCCATATCCATTAGCGCAAATTGGTCTTCTGTAAGCCTGAGATTTTGGATAAATTGAGTCATAACAGTTCCCATAGCACAAGAGCACCCTTCATTTGCCTGATGAATTTTTCCACTTGTCATCAGTTTTACACCGTCCTTCAGACTATAATAATCTTCCGGTATATCATCTATAGTCCAGGTTTCCTCAAAAAACTGATGAGTAAATTTTGATAACATCATATCATTTAAAACATTTTGCTTACCACCGAAATAGTCTGTAAAATCTCTGGGAAGCTTCATACCCAGCTGTCGGTGTAGACCATAATTAGATTCATCGGAATCAATTACCAAAATTTCTTTTCCTCGTCTGGCTAAAGCCTTAGCCAAAAGACTGGTTACTGTACTTTTTCCACATCCACCTTTTCCGCAAACTGCTATTTTCATCTCTATCTTTACTCCTTTTCTTTTTTCTAAATAATAAGCATTACATATGACCATACTTCAAACTGTCTTACTCCACTTCCTCCAGTTCTGTTCCTTCTGGAAGAATATATCCGCAGTTATCACATACTCCATCCTCTGCAAGTATCCCGTCTTTCACAAAGGCTTCAATACCTCCCGGTTCATGACAGCGTGGACAATCTAATTCCTGTATCTTTTTCTGATTTCTTACATCCTGGCAATTGGCAAATTCAATTTTACCCATAGTGATTCCTCCATTTTCATTCCATATCAATTTGTCTTCGCAAAAAAGTTCCTACCATACGGGAAAAATTGCTGATATTACGAATATAGGCAAAGTCTTTTCCATAGATTCTCTTTTCCACGGAGAGCTCTTCTTCATTCCCTACAAAAATACCAATTACGAAAATTCCCTGATTTCTGGCCCGACGTACCTCATATGCAGTATCTTTCACAGCTTTTTCTCCGTCATAGATCTTGGGCTGGCGGGTTCCTGGTCGTTGTATGCTCATATCACAGGGTTTTCCATCACTTAATACGATTAAAATCTTATTTTTTTCCGGTCGCTCCATGAGAGAGGAACCGACTGTTTTCAGTGCAAGCCCATCTCTGTTATTGGCATATGCACGAAATTGAAAGATTCTTTCATTTGTTTCCCTTGGATCTTCATAATCCCGAAATCTCTGAAGTACTGTATATCCCCAGAAAGCACAGTATCCTGTCACCCGATGAGGAATTCCTGCCTGGCTTAATGCTTCACTGATAATATATCCCTGCGCCGCTACCTGAGCCTGTCTGTCAGCCTGGGAACCACTGGAATCAATCAGGACGTCTATTACAAACTCAGAATCGTCAGATCTCTTTTTTCTATTAAATAACTTGTCATCGTCTGTTCTTCCAATTTTCCATAATCTCTCAGGAACAAGCTGTCCTGCATCAGATCTGCTGACAAAATCATCCTTTCGGATTATAAAGGCCCGTTTCAGTGACTCTGCCAACACAGAAATATTTCTTTTAATGATCCAGTGATTATTTCCATAATAGGCTTTATTTTTTTCAAACTGAAGCTGAGAAAAACGGTATTGATTATTTTTAATCACAGGGCTCTGTAATATTCCATCTGTAAGATACAGGTTACAGTTTTTATGGATTCCTGTACAAAATTTCCGGTTGACTCTGGCCTGCTCCGATTCACTTAGATACGATTTTCCGTAATTCAGTTCCACATATTCCCGTATCCGTCGCACTGCCTGTGGATTTATATTCTCCGAGCTTTCCGGAACTTCTTCATTTTCCGGAGAGAAATAAAATCTTTTTTTCTTTTTGTTTCTGATATCCAGACTCATCATCTTTTTTTTGAGATTAGAAAGATATTTTTGAATGATGTCTTCCATCTGTTCATCTGTCATGCATTCCTGCCACGCGTCATTGGTCAATGCCATATCCGGTAAATTCAGAATCTTCTCCAGATTTCCATTCTTTTTTTCAAAAGAGGGATCCAGAACATGATTATAAATCTCATCTATCACGTTTATGACATCTTCCGTATTTTCCGCATCCTTCAGAGAAAGAATCTTGTACAATGCAATCTCTGCCTGTGGATCCATTCCCTCATCGTCTGTGTTCTCCAGAACATGCCTTATATACAGAAGCCTAATCCTGTGAATCAGGTCTGTTCCAGCTTTGTCTGATACCTGTTCTTCCTCGGCCTTTTCCAATTCTCTGAACGCCTGTTCTCTGATTTCCTTTGTTCCCAAACGTTCTCGAATGATAAAACGATTCACTGCAGCATCCATGCATAATCCAGCAAGAGGCAAAAGCATATCTTCTCCAGCAGAAAAATGTATTTTTTTCATCAAATACATGCCAAGTTTCTTCTGATCAAAATATCGTGCAAAGGCACCCTGTTTCACTGCCTCATACAGAACCGTTTGTTTTGAATAAACATATTTTTCTGTGTCCGGTTCAAATTCCATATCATAATCACCACTGACTGTCCAAAAAAGATTTCTGATACGATTGCTGATCTCCAGACGATGTTCTTCCAGTTGTTTCGCCGGCCATCTGACATCCTCCATACAAGTTTACCCCCATATGTCTTTTCCGGTCCAGGAAGATGGGATTCTGGTAGAAACCACATCTTCTACGATCTCTTTTTCAAATACATCAAAACTTTTATTTATGATTCCCATCTGGATTGCATCAATTGGAGAAAGTCCGCTTCTTGTTGCTTTTACAGCAGAAACCAATCCTCTCAGGTCAAGAGATTTTGTTGAGATTTCTCCATGGTAAGCTTTGATCTGCAAATCCAGAAACAGTCCTGCAAAAGCTTTCAGTGCACTTTTTTTCCCATCTGGAAAATGTTGCCTTAATACAAAAAGGACACTATCCTCATCCATTTCAGGCATATCGATTACCATAAACCTTGAAACCAATGCTTCATTTAGCTCTCTGGTACCTGCGTAACCATAATTCATCGTGCCGATAAATCGTGTTGCCGGATGAAGTAAAATCCTGTTATATCCTGGAATATCGATTCTGCGCCGATGATCCAGTGTGGCATGCAGTACAGAAACCGCATCATTTTTTGCCATATTGATTTCGTCCAGGATTCCAAATCCTCCAAATTCCGCGCATTGGTAGATGGGGCCTTTCCGAAGGCGAACCTCATTATTTATAAAGGTATCCGTTCCAATCAGATCGGCACTGTCTGTATTTACATGAAAAGAAATGTCGTATTCCGGTCTTCCGAATATCCATGCCAGTGTCTCACATAGTACATTTTTCCCTGTAGCTTTCGCACCGGAAAGTAACAGGTTATCTCCCTGAAGAAGCGCTGCTATTGACATTTCCAGAATCTTTTTCCCATAAAACAGGATATCCGGTTTTTCTACCCGTTCCTTTACCTGATCCTCTACCTCATAACGCATGTGAAAATCTCTCAGTTCTCCAATTAGTTCCTGCGCTATCTTCTGGTCTTCTAAATATTTTTCTATTTCTGCCCAATGATTTCTCATGAAGATTTTCCTTTCTTTACAATTAGTTATGCCAAATCAGATAATATTTCTGTTTACTCAATCTTCAAACTTTCAATCCTCCAACTCACAATCCCAACTTCTTTACAATTTCTCCCAGTGCACTTCTTACAGGAGAATCTTTCGGAAGCTGTATGATCGGCTTTCCATCACAGTCATACTGATATACCTGGTCATCATGTGGCACAACCCCTAACAATTCCAGTCCCTGATTTCGAATTTCTTCCAGAGTTCCGGCATCCAGTTTTCCATCCGGAACACGATTCACGATTAATCCAGTTTTCTGTGGTTTAAAGTTTAACTCCTTCATCAGCTTTGCAATACGTCCGGCTGCCTGAACACCTCTTCTGGAACAGTCACTTACAAGAATGGCAACTTCCATCATTGGCAGGATTCCTCTGCTGATATGTTCCATACCCGCTTCGTTATCAACCACAATATATGGATAATGGCTTTGCAGTTTCTGAACCTGGGTCTGCACAAGACCATTTACAAAACAATAGCAGCCCTGTCCCTGGGTTCGTCCCATTACCATCAAATCATAATCGTCTTCTTCTGCAATCGCATCAGAAAGACGCATTTCCAGATATGCCTGTTTTGTCATACCGGAGGGAATCTGATATCGTGGGTCTATGCCTGCCCGCTCAATTTCTTCTCTCAGCTCCCCAAGTGTGACCTCCGGCTCAACACCGAGCACTTCGTTCAAATTTGCATTTGCATCTGCATCCACCGCCAGGACCGGACGTTTTCCGCTTTCACATAAATACTGGATCAACAATCCACAAAGAGTTGTTTTTCCTACGCCGCCTTTTCCTGATACTGCAATTACATGTCCCATGTTTTTCCTCCTAAAATTCTGAACAATCTGTTGACTTTTTCTTTAAACCTCATTATAGTTGTTACTATATAAATTACAATAATCAATCTGTGAGATTTGTATGGTTACTCAACACATCAGAAAAATTGTTGAGAAATTATATGATACTAACTAATACAGGAGTATATAATGTCAGAAAAAACGAGAAAACAAGATCGCCGTACCCGCTATACCAGGCAAACCATAAAAGATACGTTCTTAGAGTTGTTAAATCAGAAAAGTTTTACGAAAATTACAGTTACAGAGATCTGCAAAAATGCTGAAATCAACCGTGGCACTTTTTATCTTCATTACTACGATATCCATGATGTATTATCAGATATTTTTAATGATATGACTCAGGATATGTTAACAACGGTAGATCATTTATTCTGTCTAAATCAAAAAAGCTGTTCCTATCCGTTCTGTCAGAAAATACAGATGGAATCACAATACAGGGCACTGTTTCTGGATGATGCAATTGCCCCTATTCTTCTGGAAAAAATAGCAGAAAATACAAAAGAAGGCTATGTGACCTGGCTTATGTCACACAGCCTCCTGACCTTTGAACAGGCAGAATCGGTTTTTTATTTTCAAATGAATGGCTGCCTTTCCATCAACAGACTGATGCTCCGCAATCATTGTAATGACTGGAAACAAATTCAGACAGTAATCGACAAATTTATCAAAGCCGGGTTGGAAAGTTTTCTGATTCATGATCAGAGAGAAGAAAAGGCTTCCGATAATTTTTGCAGCAAAATTTCTCCAACTGTTACCGCATCTTCTACACTCAGATAATGATCGGCATGATCCTGAAGAAATATTTTGCCAGATGCAGGAAATTCTTCATCTGCAAACCATATCTTTAAAGTTACCGGATATCTTGGCAGAACTGGAAAAACAGCACACAGATCCGCCTTTGTTTCTGTGAATTCTGCACCCAGGTTTTTACATGCTTTCTGAATTTTCTCAGGATCTTTATCCTGCAAAAGCTTTTCCAGTTTCTGCTCTGCAGTCCGGTCAAACTTGGTTCCCCGTATCAATCCATCTTTCAGGTTACCAAAAGTAATGAGCTTCTGTGAGCCTTCTGTGCCATCGGCCATATCCAGATAATGCAGCAATGTCAGATAATGCCATTCGTCCACGTTTGAGTTAATACGAAACTCAGGGAGTTGAATTTCAATTGTTTCATAAAAACTCAGTACTTCAAGCACATTCCGGCTGCTATGAAAAACAGCCCCGCTTTTTGCAGCAATCTCCTCTCCGGAACGATTTTGCAGCCGTTTTACTGCTGCCTGCAACATTTCCTGAAATGCACGATTTTCTGTTTGATTTTTGTATTCCATAAGTTCTCCTTTGTGAACATTTATAGTATCTGTGTTGACTTTTCCTTTAATCTCCATTATAGTTGTAATTATATTATTTACAATCATCAAAGCATTAAAAAATGTACAGTTTATCAACACATTAAAAAGAACTGTTGAGAACTTAGGATGTTTTAAACAAACCAGAAATATTTTCATCCCAAAAACGTGAAAACAAGATCATTATATCATACTACAAGGAGTTTCTTATCATGAAATATTCAACGAAATTAAGTGATGCTGTTCATGTGATGGTTCTGATTGCTATCAACCAGGAAAAATCCCTCTCCAGTGCCTCAATTGCAGAAAGTGTCCATACAAATCCCGGCTTTGTACGCCAGCTTATGTTAAAACTAAAAAAAGCGGAACTTATGACAAGTGTAGCCGGACATGCCCGTCCTTCTCTTTCAAAACCAGCCGATCAGATTACATTGCTGGATATTTATAAAGCAGTTGAAGGTGATAAACCATTGCTTCATTTAGATACTCATACCAATCCAGATTGTGGCGTTGGCATTAACATTCAGTTATCTTTGCAGGGATTTTATAATGAAATTCAAAAGGCTGCCGAAGAAAAAATGAATACGATTACTTTACAGGATATCATAGATACCTACTATCAGCGGATATCTATAGAAAATAACTTACAGAATATAAGTACTTCTGTGTCTACTGTCTGCGATGAAATATATGCTTTCACCCCAAAGATACCAAATAATAAGCAGACCACATAAATGATCACACCAAGAAACAGACTGTTTCCCGCTACCTTTGCAGCTTTTTTACCGTTTCCCTGTCCAAGCGTCCTTGCTAGAAGCGCATTGGTTCCTACACCGGTTCCGATTCCTACTGCCACCATAAGCATCTGTACCGGAAATACCAGTGTCAGTGCATTTAATGCCTCTTCACTTCCCACTCTCATATTTCCTACAAATGCACTGTCTACAATGTTATAGACTGCCTGCAATGCCATAGATAAGATCATCGGAATTCCCATCCTGATCATCAGCTTATTCACCGGCATCTCCTTCATCTTGTTGCTTTCCGCCATTTTGTTTTAACTCCTTTCTTTTTGGCACAAAAAAAGTGTTCACCTTATCTTATAGCTGGACTTACGCTGACAGGCTACACACTTTTCACGGCAATATTTATTTTCTGCAAACCAAAAACGAGCAGCCGGTAAACTGGATTTACGCTTACTCGCCACTCGTTTTCTGTAATTATATTGCCTCTTTTTTCAAAAAGTCAAACAAAATTTTCTCCTTACCGACCGGCACTTTTATTCCGTAAAAGTATAGCGTACAAAAGAACCTTTATTATCTCCTGTTACTATTACAACATCTCCACTTTCATTGCACATGGATTCAAGAACCGGAAATCTTCCGTTTTCTTTTACATAAGCTTCCGGACTGACTGCTTCTGCTTCGATCAAAGTTTTTTTACTATGTTTCTCCCCTCCACACGGATTTATTTCTTCAATAAAGATTTCATACTCATGCATATACGGTTCCTCCTGAAAATAGTTTTATAAAAGCGAGCAGTATCATATGGTTTTTTCCCACATCATTACACTACTCGCTATGATTCTATTATAAAACGATTTTATTTTTATTTCAAAAGCGGTTTTTACTAAAAATACATCTGCCGTTTTTAGTCATTATTACTATGCATTGATACCTGGTCAAATTTCTTCCGAAAACAGATGATTTCAGGAATCAACTTGTCGGCACACTCCTTTGTAGTATGTTGTCTATCTTCCATTGAAATCTCTCTTCTTTGGTGATACAATGTGCTACAATGCTTATCAAAAGTTACATCATTTTGGGGGACATTTACACTACAAAGGAGAATTTTATTTATGTTTCAGGTTTTTGTTGATTCAGCGGCAAATCTGCCTGCTGTTACTGCGAAAAAATACGATATCCATGTCGTTTCTTTCGTCAATCTTGTGAATGGAAAAGAGCTGGTCTGCTTCGACCCGGATTTGTCGCCGGAAGAGGAGCTTTCCAAAGGAAAAGAATATTACAATGCTATGCGTACCGGCTGTGAAATCAAGACCGGACTGATCAGCACCGCAAATTTTGCGGATGCGTTCCGCACCGCTCTTGAAGCAGATCAGGATGTCATCTATCTTTCCTTAAGCAAAAACATCAGCGGAACTTATAACTCCGCAAGACTTGCTGCCGAGGAGCTTCTTGAGGAATACGGCGGAAAACGTAAAATCCGCCTCGTCGATTCCCTGAATGCCTCTCTTGCACAGGGCATCCTCGCCATCTATGCCAGCGAAATGCGCGATCGGGGCATGAACGTAGACGAAGCGGCAGATCTTCTGGAAACCTATGTTGGCAAAATGAACGGTGTTTTCACCGTCGGCGATCTGAAATATCTTTCCCGTACCGGAAGAATCAAGGGAAGTGTCGCTGTGGTCGGAAATATGCTGAAAATCAAACCGATTCTGCGTGGAAGTGAAGATGGCTATATTGTTTCCTACAAGAATGTCCGCGGGCGCAAGGCCGTTTTAAATGAACTGATCCGTCTCTTCTGTGAAACGATCGAAGAACCGGAAAAGCAGATCGTCGGAATCGCACATGCAGATGCCTATGAGGAATCTCTTTATATGATGGAAGAAATCCAGAAAAGAGTGAAGGTGCGTGAATTTATCAATACTTCTTACGATTACTGCACCGGAAGCCATGTCGGACCGGATACGATCGCTTTGTTCTATCTCGGAAAAGACCGCAGTCTTCTGTAAAAGGAGCAACCAGACTAACCACTGCTGTTCCACTGTATTTTTTCCGAAATTGCTGTAAACAGCGGAAATACGTTTCTTCTTTCCATGCATAATTCCACCTGTTTTTCCACATACTACCCATACAACACAAATTATGGAAAGTATGTGATGTACTCTCGGAGTCTTTCTGTGCTTGATTTTGTGAGATGATTTCTTGCCCGTTGTGCCTAAATTTCTGAGGCGTACGCGGCGCGTACGTTGATGAAATTCGGGTGCAACTGGCGGAAAATCAACCGCAAAAGCAAGTGCAGAAAGATTCCGAAAGTACATTGTAAAAACAGGAGGAATTTTTCATATGAAAGCGACGGGAATTGTTCGAAGGATTGATGATCTGGGGCGTGTGGTAGTTCCCAAGGAAATCCGGCGCACGATGCGGATCCGGGAGGGACAGGCCATGGAAATTTATACCGGACGGGAGGGTGAGATTATCCTGAAGAAATACTCACCGATCGAAGAGCTGGCGGAATGCGCAGCAGGGTTTACAAAATCAATTTCAACGGTGACCGGATGTCTCGTCTGTGTTTCGGATCAGGAACAGATTGTGGCGGCAAACGGGCCGGAACAGAAAAATTATCTTGGCAAGTCCATCAGCAGCCGGCTGGAGGAGGCGATTCTGAACCGGAAAACAGTACTTGCGCGTCCCGGTGAAAAGGCTTATTTTTCAATTTTGGAAAACACAGACAATACTACTCCTCTGCCGGAGCTCATTTTTCCGATTCTCTCCTCCGGTGATGCCATCGGTTCGGTCATTCTCTGCGGCAAAGACAGGGAGTCCCTGCCGGGCGATACGGAAAAGAAGCTCCTCCAGGTAGCGGCAACGTACCTCGGACGGGAAATGGAAAACTAAACAGGGGATTTATCAAAGGCAATTTATCAAAGGCTTTTTGCATCATCCGCACCGGTTATGCAAGAGGCCTTTTCCTGTTATTCTGTAATTCGAGATATTCCAATTTTATCTTGCTATTTACACCTGCATTGTCTACAATAAAAATGACGTGCACGAAAACCTTCAGCCGATACGCCCGAAGCTTTTCTGTGCCTGCTTTTATAAGCCGGGAAAAATTCCCGGAGTATCCTACATTACACAAGGAGGAATTTCCATTCATGAAATACATTGCAAAGAAATTCGGCTCTCTCCTTCTTACGCTGCTTCTTGTATCCTTTTTATCGTTCTTTGCCTTTTCCGTCATACCCGGAGATGCGGCAAAATCGCAGCTTGGAACGGAGGCGACGCCGGAGCGGATTGAGGCTCTGCAGAAGGAAATGGGGCTGGATCGGCCGGTTCTGGAACGGTACGCTTCGTGGGTAACCGGCTTTTTTCATGGAGATCTCGGCACCTCGTATTCATACTCGATGCCGGTCGGAGAACTGATCCGCGATAAAGTTCCGATTACCATCGCTATCACCGTTATCGCATTCCTGATGATCCTTGTTGTCTCGATTCCCATCGGCATTTTCACAGCACAGCACGCCGGAGGCCATCTGGACCGGCTGATCATGACGATCAATCAGGTGATCATGTCTGTGCCGGGATTTTTCATCGGTATTCTGATCACGTATCTTTTCGGTCTGATTCTCAAATGGTTTCAGCCGGGCGCTATGTGCCGATTTCTGAAAATTTTTCCGGTTTTATCGGTTATCTTGTTGCACCGTCTGCCGCCATTGCACTTCCGCGCTGTTCCATGGCTGTCAAAATGCTGCGCAGCTCTGTGCTCTCACAGCTCGATGCCGACTATGTGCGCACCGCCTATTCCCGCGGAAACAGTACACGCCGTGTTATGTATCACCATGTGCTGAAAAACGCCCTGATTCCGGTACTGACCTTCTGGGGCATGACAATCGCAGATATTGTGGCAAACAGCATTATTCTGGAACAGGTTTTTTCGATTCCGGGCATGGGCAATCTTCTGATCACTTCGATCTCCAACCGCGATTACCCCGTGGTTCAGGGCATCCTTGTACTGATCGCCGCCCTCATTATTATCATCAATTTCGTGGTAGATCTGCTGTATGGCAGAATTGATCCGCGTATCCGCGTAAAAGACTGACGGGAGCTTTCGATCATCAGCTCCCGCGACCGAAAGGTCGCAGGGAGCCGCCCACGACAAAGGAAAGGGTTTTCATTATGAAAAAGAAACGCAATCTCACGCTGATCATCGGAGCTGTTCTCACCGCTTTTATGCTTCTGTTTCTTCTGATCGGCTTTTTCTATACACCGTACGACCCGGATGCAATGAACGGCGCAGCCAAGTTTGCTGCTCCCTCTCTGTCGCACCCGTTCGGCTGCGATCACTTTGGACGCGATATTTTCAGCCGCGTCTTAAAAGGAACCGGTACAACCTTCTTCGTCGCTTTCGCTACTCTGCTGCTCGGCGGAACCATTGGTGTCCTCGTCGGTGCGTTCACCGGGTATTTTGGCGGATGGATTGACGAAATCCTGATGCGCATAAACGATGTCATTGTTTCCTTTCCGGGAATCCTGCTGGCGCTGGTATTTATCGCGCTGCTGGGTCCCGGCAAATACAACGTGATCCTTGCACTCGGTATCGTATTCATTCCGAGCTTTGCACGTATCACCAGAAGCGAATTTCTCGCACGCAAAGATATGGACTATGTCAAAAGTGCCCGTCTGATGGGTGTTTCCCATCTTCGGATCATATTTGTACATATCCTGCCAAATACGGTCCCGTCCCTTCTTTCGATGGCAGCAATCGGTTTCAACAACGCCGTTCTCTCCGAGGCCGGCATGAGCTTTCTCGGCATCGGTGTCCAGCCGCCCGATGCCTCGCTTGGACGGATGCTCTCAGAATCCCAGACGTATCTGATGACTGCTCCCTGGGGCTCTGTTTTCCCCGGTCTTGCTGTCATTTTACTGGCGCTTGGCGTATCGCTCCTCGGCGACGGATTACAGAAGAAAGGCGGTAACTGATATGGCACTTCTCGATGTACGTGACTTAAAAATTGCATTTTACGATACCACGCCACCGACCGAAGTGGTAAAAGGCATCTCCTTTTCCTTAGAAGAAGGTGAGACGCTTGGCATTGTCGGGGAATCCGGTTCCGGCAAAACCCAGACGGCGCTCTCCATTCTGCACCTTTTAAAGGAAAATTCCGCCGTATCCGGCGGAGAAATTCTCTACGAAGGTTCTTCCGTTGCGCACGCTTCCAGCCAGGATCTGCAGCGCATCCGCGGAAAAGAAATCAGTATGATTTTTCAGGAGCCGATGACCTCTTTAAATCCGGTTCTGACCATCGAAGAACAGATTGCAGAGGGACTGCTGATCCATGAGAGCTGCACACCGGCAGAACGTCATGAAAAGGTTCTTGCCATAATGCATGAGGTCGAGCTTCCCGACCCGGAAAAGCTTTGCAAAAAATACCCTCACCAGCTCTCCGGCGGTCAGCGCCAGAGGGTGATGATCGCTGCGGCGCTTATTACAGAACCGAAGCTTCTGATTGCAGACGAGCCGACAACAGCTCTTGATGTGACGATTCAGTCGCAGATCTTAAAGCTGCTGAAAAAAATCAATGAACGCCATCACACGGCGATTCTTTTTATCTCACACGACCTCGGCGTCATCCGTTC
Organism: Blautia sp. AF34-10; assembly: GCF_003477865.1. Lineage (NCBI taxonomy): Bacteria > Bacillati > Bacillota > Clostridia > Lachnospirales > Lachnospiraceae > Blautia > Blautia sp. AF34-10. The sequence goes on along the minus strand of NZ_QUED01000007.1, from coordinate 33,154 downwards.
GCTCTGTGACCGGGTCATCGTCATGAATCATGGGACGATTGTGGAATCCGGCAGTGTGGACGATGTCTTTTTCCACCCGAAGGAAGACTACACCCGCCGCCTGCTCGATGCAATTCCGAACCGACGAACATCGCTGCGAAAACGAATCAAAATCGCTCCAACAGCTCAATGGCCGACAGGCTCTGACAAAAAAGCTGCTCCGCCGGCGGAAAAGGAGGAATAACCCATGGAAGAAATCATTCCGAACAACATTCTGAAAGTCAGCCATATTTCTGCCTCCTATCAGGAGGGAAAGCAGAGAAAAACGGTGCTTCATGATATCTCTTTCGAGCTTCATGAAAATGAAATTCTCGGTCTCGTCGGAGAGAGCGGATGCGGAAAATCGACACTCTCCAAAGTGATCTTAGGATTTATCCGCCCAGATGAGGGCGAAATAATTTCGCAGGTCGACCATCCGCAGATGATTTTCCAGGACCCGTTTTCCTCCCTGAATCCGGCGAAGAAAATCTCCTGGATTTTAGAAGAACCGCTTCGGATGCAGAAGGTTCCGAAAGAAGAACGAAAAAAACGGGTTCTTGCGATGGCTGAAAGAGTCGGTCTCTCCGCAGAGCACCTGAAACGCCGCCCGCATGAGCTCTCCGGCGGCCAGCGCCAGAGAGTCAGCATCGCGGCCGCACTGATCCAGGGCTCACGCCTGATCCTTGCCGACGAACCGGTTTCCGCTCTCGATGTGACGATTCAGAAGCAGATCATGGAGCTGATGGTTCAGCTTCAGGAGGAGCTTCAGCTCTCGATTCTCTTTATCTCGCATGACCTCAACGTGATCTATCAGATGTGCGACCGGGTTCTCGTGATGAAAGAAGGCCGGATTGTGGAGAACGCGGAGACGGAAGAGCTGTTTGCGCATCCGCAGAATGATTATACAAAGGAGCTTCTGGCGGCATCACCGGAGCTGTAGTTTTATTTCCAGCATTCTCTAAACACCCGAAGTACATTCTTGGAAAAGACCTTCTCGATCTCCTCATCGGTGAAACCGTCGTGGCTCATCACATCTGCGAGATGCTGCATATGCGCAGCGTCCGGCACATCCGTCTTGCCGCTGAAACCGTCAAAGTCGGTTCCAAGGCCGATGATGTCGATGCCGCCGACGTTTCGCAGATACTTCATATGGCGTACCATGTCCATCGTCGATGCCTTTTTCGTTGCCGGCTCCTCCTCGCGCAGAAACGACGGACAGAAATTGATACCGGTGACGCCGCCACGCTCTGCGAGCTGACGAATCATTTCATCCGAAAGGTTTCGCAGATGGAAGCACGCACCGCGCGCATTGGAATGGGATGCAATGACCGGACCTCTCGTATGTGCAAAAACATCGCGGATTCCGGCATCATTTAAGTGTGATAAATCGATCACTATGCCGAGCCGCTCCATCTCCTCGACAAAGGTAATACCGGTCGGTGTCAGCCCGTTTTCAAGATCCGGAAGATATGGCTTTCCCTCTTCCTGCGCCGGGTTCGGGAATCCAAGCTCATTCGGAAAGTTCCAGGTCAGCGTGGAAATCCGCACACCGAGATCGTACAGTGTGTGCAGTTTTTCGATACTGCCTTCGTAAACACCACCCTCTTCGACGGTCATCACCGCACCTATTTTTCCTTCCTTCTGTACCTGCATCAGATCCGCATACGTTTTGATCTGACAAATGCGGTCCGGATACCGTTCCACCTCTGATTTCCAGAGATCAGCCAGCTTTCTCACATGCTCAAACGGTGTTTCGTCTTTCAGTCCCTTCAGGAACGTAAACAGAGAAAAGCACTGGCAGAGGCTGCCGCCCTTTTCCAGCTTATCCAGATTGATCTGAAGATCCGCATCCGCAAGATGCTCCTGTTTTTCCTTCCACTGCAGCGCCGGGATGGTGTCGCAGTGCATATCAATTACCTGAAACATGGCAATAATCCTCTTTTCTGTTTTTTCTCTATTCTATCATACTTCGCTGCATTCCTTCACAAAAACTGGAAGAAAACGTAAAAAACCGCCTGGCTCATGGTAAACCCATAAGGCTAGAGAAAATATATCTTTCCGGAATCGCAAAAAATTGGGGGTCCGCGTTTTTTCTCGAAAAAAACTTGCAAATCTCGTCTGAGATGATATACTTTTTGCATTGTGTTACTTTATGAAAGCACTGATCTTCCAAGAAAGTGCTTCTGCTTATGAAAAAGAAAGAGGTATCTATGCTCCAACTGATTGAAACCATCAACAATGCCGTGAACAATTTTATCTGGGGTGTTCCGGCTATGATCTGCATTTTCGGTGTCGGCCTTTACCTGAGTCTGCGCACCCGTTTTCTCCAGATTCGAAAATTCCCGTATGCGATCCGCACAACGCTCGGAAGAATGTTCCGCAAACGAGATGCTTCCGATGGCGCAATTACACCGTTCCAGGCGGTCTGTACAGCACTTGCCGCCACGGTCGGTACCGGTAATATTGCCGGTGTTGCCGGCGCTATCGCTATCGGCGGACCCGGTGCCGTGTTCTGGATGTGGGTTTCCGCCCTGCTCGGCATGTGTACGAAATTTGCCGAGGTAACACTGGCTGTTTTCTATCACGAGAAAAACGCCAACGGGGAACTCGTCGGCGGACCGATGTATTACATCAAAAACGGTCTCAGCAAAAAATGGCATTTTCTGGCCTATCTTTTCGCTGCTTTCGGTGTACTGACTGTGTTCGGAACCGGAAATGCAACGCAGGTCAACACCATCACAACCGCAGTCAACTCCGCACTGATGAATTACCATGTGATCTCAAAAGACGCGATCCCGACCTCCAACCTGATTCAGGGTATCATTATTGCGGCACTCGTAGCGCTGATCCTGCTCGGCGGTGTCAAACGGATCGCACAGGTAACAGAAAAGCTCGTTCCGTTTATGGCTCTGTTTTATATTGTCCTTGCCATCGGTGTAATTTTACTGAATCTCAACCGGATTCCGTCTGTTTTCGTATCGATCCTTGAGGGCGCCTTCCGTCCCTCTGCTGTTACAGGCGGTATCGTCGGAAGCATGCTCATGAGTGTGAAAAAAGGTGTGTCCCGCGGTATTTTCTCAAACGAGGCAGGTCTTGGTACCGGTTCGATCGCGCATGCCTGTGCCGACACAAAAAAGCCGGTCAAACAGGGTATGTTCGGTATCTTTGAGGTATTTATTGATACGATCGTGATTTGTACCTTAACTGCACTTGTTATTCTCTGCAGCGGTACTTCCATCACCTACGGACAGGCTGCCGGCGCAGAGCTGACCATCAGCGGTTTTACCCTTACATACGGAAACTGGGTTTCGCTGCTCACCGCGTTCGCGATGTGCTGCTTCGCCTTTTCCACGATTCTCGGATGGGGACTTTACGGTGCACGCTGCATCGAGTTTTTATTCTCCGAAAGAATCACAAAATATTTTATGGCCGCCTATGCGCTGGTTGCCATCCTTGGCGCCACCGCAAACCTCGGCCTGATGTGGAGCATTGCCGAGACCTTCAACGGCCTCATGGCAATCCCAAACCTGATTGCGCTCTTCCTGCTTTCGGGCAAGGTTGTGGAGCTTACAAAGGAATATTTTTCCAGAGAAGGCAAAACCCGGTAAAATTCCTTTTCTCGCGGCGCATTCCCTTCTTCTGTAAGAAAATCATGTAAATTCGCCTTTTCCCTTGACAATCAGGTTGCTACCCCTTACACTGTTAAAAGTTTATAACATGTTTACCAAAGAGGGAAAACCGGGAGGAACTTTTGAATGGAAAAATGGAATGAAGTAAAACTGGTGCCGGAGTTTTCGGAACAGGGCGTGGACTGCTATCGCCTCGCAGGCGGCGATTATGAGAACGAATACTATATCGTTTCCGAAGCAGAGACAAGAAAGCTTCTGAACACACCGGAGGTTGTCGGATATGAGGTTTATCACTGCCTGATTCCGTCTACTTCACAGATGCTTTATTATTTTAAAGAGCAGGGAAAGGTAACCGCAGCCAACATCCTTTCCATCCTGCGCGGCGCTTTGAATTATCCGCTGGAGGAAAGCTGCTACCGTGAGCACATTCGTGTGCATGACATCAGCTTTCTGTCAAGTGAGCGTGTCTTCAAAGAAGAGGAGATCGCGGGTCTGGAAATCAAATACAGCAAGCTGACAATGGTTCCGGGAAGCACACTTCTGATCGGCGATATCATCGCAACGGGTGAGACGCTGATCCACTGCCTGCGCTACGTAACCGATTTCTACCGTGAGCACGGTGCTTCCCTTCGTAACATTATCATCTTTACGATCGGCGGCACAACCGGAATCAAAATCCTGGAACGTCTCACAAAAGAAATCCGCGAGTTCTGGCCGGAGTTTGAAGGCTTTATCACCGTATATTACGAAGGAATCTTCAGCACCTATCAGGACAAGGGCGTATCCGGAATCAATCTGCCGGATGTCGATTTCTACTGGAAAGACGGTATCATTGCACCGGAGTTCCGAAGAGAAACGCTTTCCATGCGCGATCCGCTGTTTGAAAAATGCATCATCTACGATGGCGGTGCAAGACGCTATGAAATCCACGAGCACGTCGAGGAGGTTCTCGATTTCTGGAATAAAATGCTGGAGAGGGCCGACCGGATCGACTTTACCAGACTGCTCGAGGAGAAGCTCGGCTGCCCGCTTGGCGCATCCTACGAAGAGTGGATTCACATCAATCACTACGAAGAAATCGATGAACGCGTGGCCAAATGGCTGTACCGCCAGGAAAAAGGTTACATTGCAAGCCTTGGCGATGCTACCCTGAAAGAAATTGCGGCTGAACGAATTGAAGAGTTTACCGCAGCACTTCGCAAATACATGCTGTAACAAAAAACCATTTCTTACGGTTCGCTGAATTTCGGCGAACCGTAATCACAGTTTTCAGGAGATATTATGGAAAAAGAAAAGAAAGTAAAAGATGTTGACTTCGCGGACAGCGCAGTTCCGGCTTCTGCCCGGAAAAATGTAGTAACTATGTTTATGATCATGCTTGGCTTCACCTTCTTCTCGGCAAGCATGTGGGTCGGCCAGCAGCTCGCTGACGGCCTCGATTTCTGGGGCTTTTGGGATCACTGATCCTTGGTGGAATCATTCTTGGTATTTATACCGGTCTGCTCGGCTACGTCGGTGCAAAAACCGGTCTGTCACTTGATCTTTTGTCCCAGAGAGCCTTTGGCGAAAAAGGTTCCTATCTGCCGTCAGCCATGACCAGCTTTACGCAGATCGGATGGTTTGGTGTCGGTCTTGCCATGTTTGCAATTCCGGTTTCCAAGGAGCTGCTCGGTGGAAGCACTGCGGCACAGTGGGGACTTGTTATTCTTGCTGGCGTCTGCATGACCGCCTCTGCCTATTTTGGTATTGAATCTCTGACCATCGTCAGCTATATCGCTGTACCAAGTGTTGCCATTCTCGGAACGATCGCCATGGTCATGGCCGTAATGAGAGGCGACGGAACGATCATCGATCAGTTTGCCAAATCCAGCGGATCTCTGACTATCATCGGCGGTGCCGGTCTTGTCATCGGCTCCTTCGTTTCCGGCGGAACCGCAACCCCGAACTTCGCACGTTTTGCAAAGGACGGAAAAGCGGGTGCCATCACCACGGTTGTGGCCTTCTTCATCGGAAACTCCCTGATGTTCTTCTTCGGTGCCGTTTCCTCGATCTTTGTCGGCGGAAACGATATCTTCGAGGTTATGGTCCGCCTGAACCTGTTCTACCTGGCTGTTCTCGTTCTCGGTCTTAATATCTGGACTACAAACGACAACGCTCTGTATACCGCAGGTCTTGGTCTTGCCAACATCTTCCATCAGAGGAAAAAACCGATGGTTCTCCTTTCCGGTATCATCGGAACGGTTGCCTCCGTATGGCTGTACTACAACTTCTGCGGCTGGCTCAACATTCTGAATTGTACCCTGCCGCCGGTCGGCATGATTCTGGTGCTCGCCTACTTCATGAACAAAAAGGACTTTGAAACCGATCAGCCGAAGCTTAAAACCGTAGACTGGTTTGCGGTTGCCGGTGTCATTCTCGGTGCCATTGTTGCGAACCTCTTACACTGGGGCATCGCTTCCATCAACGGCATGGTTGTTGCCGCTGTATGCTACTGTGTCGGACAGGCCGTAAACAAAAGAAAATGAGCAAAATCGTCCTGAATATGTTCCTGTATCTTATCTCCGGAACATGTTCAGGGCTTTTTATTTTTTCGGATTCGCGTTATAATATATGCATAACTCTGCATAGTTACAATTTTCGAAGCGAAAGGAAACTGCCCGGATGATCCATTCCACCGTATCTGCTCCCAAAGGAGAAAAAACAAAATACCGTCTTGCCGAATCCATGAAGGAGTGCATGAAATCAACCCCTGTCGAAGAGATCACCGTGCGCCAGATCTGTGAAATCTGTGGTGTTACCCGCCAGACCTTCTACCGCAATTTTCTCGACAAATACGATCTGATCAACTGGTATTTTGATAAATTACTGACAAAATCCTTCGAACATATGGGTCGCGGAACGACCGTTTTTGACAGTCTGGAAAAGAAATTTACCTATATTCAGAAAGAAAAAGCTTTTTTCGCCGCTGCCTTCCGCTACGACAAGCAGAATTCTCTGCGTGAGCACGATTTCGATCTGATTCTCGCGTTCTACGAAAATCTGATTCACGAAAAAAGCGGCAGTCCGGTTTCACCGGAAATACATTTTCTTCTCGAAATGTACTGTCAGGGTTCCATCACCATGACCGTAAAATGGGTGCTTACCAGCATGGATCTGACACCTTCCGAGTTTGCCGCTCTTCTCGTCCGGGCAATGCCGGAAGACTTAAAAAAACTGTTCCGAAATCTGCAGCTGCTCTCTTAGAGCGTGTCAAAGTGGGACTTGCAGATTGCGGAAATGGTTTTTCAGACACGCTCTGGTTATTTTTCACAAATTTTGTTCTGTTGTTTTTGTCACAATGGCGATTTTTTTTAAAGTGTTACACTTCGCCTCTTCTGTCACTTTCTTTTTCCCTTCCGGATTTGTTAATATAATAACAAGTTCAGTAAAACCATTTATTCATTTTAGAAGGGAGTTTTTCAATCATGGCAAATCGTATTAATTTAAATGCAACCTCTTATCACGGAGCAGGCGCTATTGCCGAGATCGCAAATGAAGCAAAGGCACACGGCTTCAAGAAAGCTTTCGTATGCTCTGACCCGGATCTGATTAAATTCAACGTTACTTCCAAAGTAACCGATATTCTGACCGCAAACGGACTCGACTATGAGCTTTACAGCGATATCAAGCCAAACCCGACCATCGAAAACGTAAAACACGGCGTAGAAGCTTTCAAGGCATCCGGCGCTGACTATCTGATCGCCATCGGCGGCGGTTCTTCTATGGATACCTCCAAAGCCATCGGTATCATCATCGCAAACCCGGAGTTTGAGGATGTCAGAAGCCTTGAAGGCACTGCACCGACCAAAAATCCATGCGTACCGATCATCGCTGTTCCGACCACAGCCGGTACTGCTGCAGAGGTTACCATCAACTACGTTATCACAGACGTTGAAAGAAAACGTAAATTCGTATGCGTTGACCCGCACGATATGCCAATCATCGCAGTTGTTGACCCGGATATGATGTCCTCCATGCCGAAAGGCCTGACCGCTTCCACCGGTATGGACGCTCTGACTCACGCAATCGAAGGCTACACCACAAAAGCTGCATGGGAAATGACTGACATGTTCCATCTCAAAGCCATCGAACTCATCTCCAAATCTCTGCGCGGTGCTGTCGCAAACACCAAAGAGGGACGCGAAGGAATGGCTCTTGGCCAGTACATCGCAGGTATGGGCTTCTCCAACGTAGGTCTTGGAATCGCTCACTCCATGGCACACACCCTTGGTGCTGTTTATGATACCCCACACGGTGTTGCATGTGCCATGATGCTTCCGATCGTTATGGAATACAACCAGGAGTGCACCGGTGAGAAATACCGCGAAATCGCACGTGCCATGGGCGTTACAGGTGTAGACGAAATGTCTCAGGAAGAGTATAGAAAAGCAGCGATTGATGCTGTTAAGAAGCTGTCCGCAGACGTTGGAATCCCATCTGTTCTCGAGGCAGTCAAAGAAGAAGATCTGCAGTTCCTTGCAGATTCCGCACACGCAGATGCCTGCGCACCGGGCAACCCGAAGGATGCAAGCGTAGAAGATCTGAAGGATCTGTTCCGCAAAATCATGGCGTAACGAACATAATTCGTTTCCCACATGCGAAGCGGATATTCGCAATCCGCTTCGCTACTTGCTCATAACCAAATAACTGCTCCGCAGTTTATCAGAAGGAGCTTGCACTCCTCCTGATACAAGCAAGTCCCCACCCACTGCTTATTGCTTTTCGCAATGGAAGCAGGGGACTTACTTGATTCGGTTAAATCACCCCGGAAAACAGAAGTTTTCATCCTGTTTTCGGGGTGATTTTTCTTTTTATTTTACTGTATTTCCGTCTGCATCCACAGTCACGGTATTGACTGTTGCATTGTCGAGAACCATATTGATCATGCGCTCCATCATGATGTTGCGCACTACCGTATCTTCCCCGTAATAGTCATTGGCTGCCTTCAGGAAATCTTCCTGCGACATATTGGCATTGGCTGCCTCGTCGTTTAAGATCTGCTGGTAATCCTGGTCATCTGTAGTCCAGCCTTCTGCCTCTTTTACGGCATCCAGAAGAAGGGCACTTTTTGCCATCGTTCCTGCATACGTTGCTTTCTCCTGATTGTAGGTCGCTCTGTCCGCATACTGCTCCAGATAGTCGTCCAGGGAAATGCCGTAATTCTGAAGATAAGCGGTATACCGTTTATCGTAATCTTCTTCGCCAAGGGTCATATAGGATTTCGGAATTTTGTGAAACGTACAGCCGTCTGCCACCTGCTGCATTGCATCATTCTGCAAATTATTTTCCGCTGTCGTCTCATTTGCAGCCTCCAGCTCTGCGCGTTTTCCGGCACGGTATTCCTCCACAGTACTGTAATCTGTATTTTTTGCTACCCATGCATCATCGAGCTCCCATCCGTCAATGTTTTCTGCCGGGCGGGTAAACGCATTTACCGTAACGGTAAACACAACATCTTTTCCTGCCAGATCGGTACTCTGATAGCTGTCAGGGAATTTCAGGTTCAGATCCTTTGTCTCCCCTGTTTTCATTCCAATGACACCATCCTCAAATCCATCGATGAAGGTACCGGATCCGATCACCAGATTGTAGGAATCGCTGCTTCCGCCGTCAAACTCCTTGCCATCAACTTTGCCAACATAGGCAATATCGGCGGTGTCGCCTTTTTGTACGGTGGCATCCGGATCGTCCATGGTGACAGCTGTCTCTGCCATAATGGCCGTCTGTACGTCATCATCCGTTACCTGCTCTACTTTCTTTTCCAGTGTCAGCTTTTTGTAATCTCCAAGCGTTACACACTCTGCAGGATCAACTTCCTCATCGACAACCGGAATCCCGTCTACATCACTCGGGGAAGCGTATTCCTCAGAAGCTGTGCTGTCGGACGATGTGCTGCCTGCGCTCGACGCATCGGATGCTGAGGAAGCGCTTGTGCTGCTTGCGCTTGATACGGAACTGCTGCTTGTTGTATTGTTTTTTCCACATCCGCTCACACTGGCTGCTCCCAGTGTCATGAGCAGAAGCATGACTGCTGCTTTTCTTTTCATTCTTGAATTTTCCTCCATACTACGCCGTTCCCGGCGCGTTGTAAATCTCATTTTACCATACTTGTCTGGTAAAAAAAAGGCTGGGGCTCCGATTTTAGAAATTCTTATGATTTTCAACCGTAAAATCGCCTGGATTGCGCTAAAATGTGTTTGCGTTTTGCCGAAATCAATGTTAGAATGTTCATAGACTGGCATTGTATGTTCCGATGCCCACATTATTTTTTGCAGAGGAGGAATAGAGGGATGAAACCCTGGATTATCGTATTAATCGTATTAGCTGTCATCGCTGTCATCCTTGGTCTGCTGTATTACTTCGGTAAAAAAGCACAGACAAAACAGGCCGCACAGCAGGAACAAATGGAGGCCATGAAACAGACTGTCTCCATGTTGATCATAGATAAGAAAAAGCTTCGCATGAAAGATTCCGGACTCCCACAGATGGTCATTGACCAGACACCGAAAATGATGCGTCGCGCAAAACTGCCGATCGTCAAAGCAAAAGTCGGTCCGAGAATCATGACCCTGATCTGCGACGCTGCTATCTTCGATCAGATCCCGGTGAAAAAAGAAGTCAAGGCTACCGTAAGCGGTATCTACATCACCGGAGTTCGCGGCATCCGCGGTTCGTTAGAGCAGCCGGCAAAGAAAAACGGCTTCTGGCAGAAAATGCTCCGCAAGGCACGCGGCGAGGAAAAATAAAATTTCATCTGAAAATGCAGATACCCGAGTTGAATGATTTTCATTCTTCCCGGGTATTTTTTTATAAATTCAGTTTTCCGCCTTCCCGCGGTCTTACCTCGATATCGATTACGCAGTCCCCCACGTAGCTGTCGTTGATGTCGAGCGCGTATTCTGCCTTCAGTAAAATCTGATCCGGCGTCTCTTTCATTCTGACCTTCGTCGCCGCAACTCCCATGTTGATCATGCCATATGGCGTATGATAAAACGAAATGTTCTTTTTATCCTCCTCAAAAATCATATGGACATCAATGAGGCCGCGCTTGCGCACCTCGAGGGCGTTTTCCGTAAATTTGATCATGTTGTGCGTCATCATATCAAAGCCTTCGGTTGCCTCGTCGTAGATCAGAAAGTGATGGCCGTTTTTCTTGTAGTACGAACCCGTCGTCATAACCTCCACCGGTTCTTGTTCGCCGGATTCCTCATCCATCAGATACTGCAGTCCGCGGATGCTGATGAGTACGTCTTTTTCCATCCTTTTCTGGTGTTCCTCTCTCTTTTCTGTATGTCATTTTTAATAGTTTTCAATCTGTACCTGTTTCGTATCGCTGATCTGCTCCGGCAGAACGGAATGTGCGAAGGCATTGAACCGCTCCACGCCGTCGCTTGCGAAGAACTGGTATTTCTGACGGCCCAGCTCATCGTTTCCAGGATTCTCCAGATCCAGCTCCCGCAGCAGTCTGCACAGTGCCTGTGAGGTTTCGTATGCCGGGTTGACGAGTGTTACTTTTTCTCCGACTACTTTCCGCAGCAGAGAACGCAGCAGCGGATAGTGGGTGCATCCCATAATCAGCGTGTCGATGTCTTTATCCAGAATCTCTGCCAGATAGCGGCGCGCCACTTCCTCGGTGATCGGATCTTTTGTCCAGCCCTCTTCCACGAGCGGCACGAACAGCGGACACGGTTTTCCGTAAACGGTGATCGCCGGATCTGCCTCGGTAATGAGCTGCTGGTAGAGGCCGCTCTGAATAGTGCTCTCGGTTGCGATGACGCCGACGCGCTTGTTCTGCGTCGTCTCGACGGCCATCTGTGCACCCGGTTTTACCACGCCGATGATCGGGAGATCAATCTCTTTTTCGATCGTATCGAGTGCCAGCGCACTTGCGGTGTTGCAGGCGATGACGATTGCCTTGACCTGCTGGGTTTCCAGAAAGTGTACGATCTGGCGGGAATAACGGATGACGGTGTTCTTCGATTTGGAACCGTACGGCACACGCGCGGTATCTCCAAAATATACGATTCGTTCGTCGGGCAGGTTTCGCATAATCTCACGCACTACGGTCAGTCCGCCGACACCGGAATCAAAGACGCCGATCGGCGCCTGTCTGTCTGCTTTCATACTTTCCTCCATTTTTCATCCGGCATTACTTTTTTGTCATGCCGAATGGGGTTCATTTCTATATTTAATATATCTGAATTTTCACATTTCTTTTTTCATTTCACGACCCTAGTTAAAATAGGTCGCTGATACATTATTTTAACCCGAATGGAGGAATATTGCAATCATTTCTCTTGAAAGTCTTTCGAAAAATCCGCCTAACGCCAGAAAAACCGGAACGAAATCCGGTCACTTTTCAGGATTTCGCGGTAGGCGGCGTCACTCAACAGATTCTGCAGCGGAATCCGGCTTTTTTCGACTTTTTCTGCACTTTCGCCGTCCTCGTTTACGGGGCGCAGGGCATCCGAAAAGCAGATGGACGGGTACAGCATGCACCACCAGTTGTGCCCTTTGGCTCTGCCGATGTTGATCTGAAGAGCGTCGTACGTTCCGGCGGGGAGAATATAATTGCCCGTTTCTTTTTCCTCAAAACTGGCTTTTCCGTACGTTACGGTGATATCGTCAGTACTGCCTCCTGCGCGCAGCGTCTGAAGGGCGGCGGCACGGATGGAGGGCTCGTTTTCACGCAGGATTTCTTCGGTTTCTGCTTTTGTTTCGGCTCCGTGCAGGATCGTCTGCAGTTCTTCGGCAACGGCATCGCGTACCTGAAGCTTGATCTGCTGGTCGGAGGCGCAGTCGCTGTTGGCTCTTACGTGAAAGCGCACGATCTTTGCAGCGACTTCCTGCTGCAGACGGGACTCGCGGAGAAGATTGGCGGTTCCGGAAAGGATCAGCGCCGCAATGCAGACGGGGAGCCAGCGGCGGCAGAAAATTTGAAATGCCGCCTGGAATTGACTTCTATGCTGGTTCCCAAATGTATTTCGGGGCTGCGCCTGCCTGTCCCTGGATTTCTTCTGTGTCTGATTTTGATTCCGTTTCCGGCTCTGTACTTTTTTCTCATTCATATGCTGCCTCCTGTTTTTTCCAGTTTTGCCGGATTTCAAAACTTTTATACACAGACACTCACTACCCGCTCCGATATTCCATACACTTTAAACCTTTTACGGCGCTTTCGGAATCCACGGAATGCTCCTTTCGTTTTCCAACGCATAGCACAAGTCCGCCAGTGTCACCGCCTCTTTTCTTTTCACCCGGTTGTCATAAATTCCGCACAGGTACTCACCGACGGACTCCACCTGTTTTCCGTTCTGCTCCATGATATCTTCTGGTTTTTCTGCGTGAAACAGATAGGCACTGTGCCCAAGCGCACGGTCCTGTTCCAGGTACTTCAACAGTTCTTCCATCCGTCCCCGGTCACTGAGCAGTGCATCGGAAAATACAATCGCCTGGACGTGTCCGGTGTCGAGATCATATTCCTCTGTGCTGTCATATTGCTGCGCAATCTCCTCAAACGTCTCCGCTTCAAAGAACAGCGATGCGGGGTCCTCGTCGGTTCCCTCCTCCTGCTCATCCTTTCCCTGGCCGGTCACCACCGCAAGATTCGCAGGCGCATACCAGACGCGCCATTTACCGCCAGCCGCCTCCTTTTCTCCGCCGCTCTCACTGACCGCCGTCCCGGTTTCTTCCCCAGTTTCACTGTTTTCCGGCGCAGTCGCCTCTTCCGACATATAATCAAAGGCAACCGCCAGTGGATACAGCCGCTTTTCCGGCTCTACTGCCCCGCAGGATGACAGGAAAATCATACTGCCCAGCGCCAGACACACAAGCCGCAGTTTTTTCATATGCTTCTGGCAGAAGCCGAGCAGCACCGTGATGGCAAGGAAAAACGGAAAGTAACCGTATCGGACCGACCAGCCGCTTTCCGCGCATGACAGCAGCCATATAAAAAGCACTGTACCGATCTGTACATAGAGATTCTGCGGTTTCCACAGTCCCGTCTTCTCTCCGATCAGCGATACGTAAAACAGCAGACTTCCCAGTGTGAACAGCAGTCCCATCAAAAGAAATGCCATCCACAGAATATCAAACCGCTCCAGAAATCCACCCGGCAGGCTCGTTCCTGCCATTAACAGTAAGAGCGGGTCCTGCGCCGCAGCCGTGCCGCGCCGGCCGAAAACGCCGAGCAGCGCCATGCTTCCTGCAATTACAAGAAGCCCCGTTTTCCAGATACTCTGCGTCACCGGAAGAATGACACTCCTGTGCTCTTTCTGCACATGCCCCAGTAAAAACGGCAGCAGCGCAATCGGTGTTCCATTTTCCAGTGTTCTCCACACATTCCACCCAAAAAGTATTCCGTTATCCACAATTTCAACAGACTTTGCTGTCTCCCAGGCATCCTCAAACGAGGAAAAATGCATCTGCGGAACCGTCAGCAGAAGCAGAATCAAAATCCCGCCCACAATCCACGGATAGAGTGCTTCCGCCAGCCGTCCTCTTTTCTGTACTTCACTGCCGACACCAAACCCGGCCGCCGCGAGCAGAAACAGTCCGCAGAGCTCCTGCGGTACACCCGCTGTCAGATACGCGGCGGCAAGCTCCGCCATTCTGCGAAGCAGTGTTCCGCCGAGGAAAAGCAGATAACACAGATACATCACTGCCAGAAGGAGTTTCCCAGCCTTTCCCATCACGCTTTCCAGGCGGCAGTAAAGCCCGCCAAGGCGCACGAGATAAATGCACCACACCGCCAGCAGCCCATATCCAACGAAAATCCCTGCCATACCGGGCAGGCCGTCCGATGCGCCGTACGCCGCGAGCTGCCAGAACGCCGGGCAGAGCAGAACGAGCACGATCTGGCGTTCCATCTGGCGCTGTGAAATTCTGTCATTTTCCGAAAACATGCGTCACTCTCCCCTTTCCTGTTTTTCTTCCGGCTCCGCAGCTTTTCTGTTTTTCCGCAGCCGCACTCTCTGATCGCGCTTTGTAAAGACCGGCCGCTCCCGCATCTGATGCAGCGGCGGCCGCCATACGGAATCCTTCGGCGCATGGTAGCCGCAAGTCCTTTCCCGACGAACGGCATCAGATAGGGAATGCCAAAACTCGTAAGCCCGGCGAGATGACCCGCGAGAAGAAACGTGCCGAGCACCATGCCGAAAATGCCGAGCCATCCGCCGAGCAAAATGAAGCCGAATTTCAGCAGCCGGAACGGCGCACTGAACTCTTCGTTCGGAATCGCCAGCGAACAGAGCGCCGAAACCGCAACCACAACGACGGTCATCGGGCTTACCAGATTGGCGGAAACCGCTGCATCTCCGATGATCAGTCCGCCCACAATTCCGATCGTCCCGCCAAGCGGCCCCGGCATGCGCACACCGGCCTCGCGGATCAGTTCAAAAGCAAATTCCATCAGAAGAATTTCCAGAATGCCGGGGAACGGAACGCCTTTCCGCGCTTCGGCGAACGCCAGCAGGAGTTTGGTCGGAAGCACCTGTGTGTGAAAGCCCGTGACAGCCAGGTATCCGCCCGAAATCCACAGGGCGAGAAAGACCGCCGCATACCGCAGCAGCCGCTCAAATGAGACGATCAGAAAATGATGATACCGGTCCTCACTGACCTTTAAAAAGCTGTCAAATGATGCCGGGAAGAGAATCCCGACCGGGGAATTATCACATAAAAGCAGGATTCTTCCGTCCAGAATCTCCATCGCCGCGCGGTCCGGCCGTTCGGTCGTCTCGAAGCGCGGGAACGGCGATTTCCACTGCGGTTCGCAGAGCTGCTCGACCATGCCGCTGTCAAAAACGCCGTCCACCTCCCAGCCGGCAATCTGCTGTTTTACCTCTTCCAGAAATTTCGGATAAATCAGCTCTTTCTCATACACCAGAGCCAGAACCGTATCAGAACGCGCACCAAAATGTATCTCCTCCACTTTCAGATCGATGGTCCGCAGACGCTTGCGGACGAGTGCCGTGTTGGTTTTGACGGAATCGGAAAAGCCCTCGTTTGAGCCGCGCAGCACTTTTTCGGACTCCGCTTTTTGCACTCCTAAATTGGGATAACCCTTCGATCCGATCTTGACTGCACGGTCATAATGATCCACAAAAAGAATTGCATTTCCCGCAAGCATGGAAGCGAACGCAGCTTCCATGGTATCAAATTCCACTGCGTCCGAAATTCCGAGCTGATTTTCCGAGAGAACCCCCGGGATATCTGCCTCGGGAACCTCCATCAGACGGTTCAACAGCTTCCCGATCACGGAATCCTTCAACATAACGCAGCTCACCGCCACTTCTACGTAGATCAGCAGCGCACCGGTTCCGCCCGTTTTGCCGAGTTTCATCGGGCGGATCTGAATATCATCGCATTTTTCACACCATGTACGGATCACGCTTTCATTTTCCGCCAGTGTGAGTGAAATCTGCGTCTTCTCTTTTTCCATGCCTGCGTCCCTCCTTCTCCTCCTTTTGAAAGCTTCCGAAAAACCATCTGGAGAAATATACTCTGCAAAATTTCATAAAAAAACATTCTGTCACGATTTTTTTACTCTGTAACAGAATGTTCCTTTTTCGAAATTTTATACGCTTTTATTTTTCTTCTACACCCGTCATGCTCTGGTGATGTACGGTCTGCATAATACTCTCCTGCTGTCGCTCGATATGCTCGCGGATCATCTTCTGTGCGCCTGCAAGATCCCGATTTTTCATACGTTCATAGAGGGCATCGTGCTCCTCGACCAGGGAACGTCGGGATTTTACATCCTTTAAATATTCAATCCGGTAACGGTACATTTGCTCCCGCAGATTGTTCAGCAGCTGAATCAGGCGCTCGTTGTTCGTCGCCTGATAAATCACATCATGGAATGCCACATCTGCCTTTGCAAGCTTCTGCAGATCATCCGTCTCTGTTGTCTCCAGCATTTGTTCAAAGCTGCGCGATGCCTGATAAAGCTTCTGCAGTTCGCTCTCTGTAATCCGCTGACACGCCAGTTTTACCGCCAGCTCCTCGAGTCCGAGCCGCACCTCCAGCACATCGTTCAGATCTTTTTCCGTGATCTGCGCCACCTGTGCACCCTTTCGCGGCACCATGATTACAAGGCCATCCAATTCCAGCATGCGAATCGCTTCACGGATCGGCGTACGTGAAACGCCAAGCTGATTTGCCAGCCGGATCTCCATCAGCCGTTCACCCGGCTTTAACTCCCCGCGCAGAATCGCCTGGCGCAGTGTGCGGAACACGACATCGCGGAGCGGAAGGTACTGATAATCCTCCATCTGCAGGTCTAACTCATTTTTTGCCATACTTTGTACCTCCCGGTTTTGATACTGTAGTCAGGAATGTCTGTTTCGACAGTCCGCTTATTTTTAACTGAGCGCGGGCAAATTCTGCCTTGTCCGGATCGTCGAAAATGCCGAATACGGTCGGGCCGCTGCCGCTCATCATCGCATTGACCGCACCGTTTTTCATCATCTGTGCCTTGATCTCATCGATCACCGGATACGCCGGACACGTCACGGATTCCAGCACATTTCCCATGCGGTCCGTGATGCCGTACAGATCGTGATTCCGGATCGCCTGTACCATGCCGTCGATATCAGGATGATCTGTCACCTCATCAAGATGCAGGTTTCCATAGACAAATTTCGTCGAAACATTGATGCCCGGTTTTCCGATCAGCACGTAGCACATCGGTACGCCGGGAAGGGATGTCAGCTTTTCGCCGATTCCTTCTGCCAGCGCCGTACCGCGCATCACACAGTACGGAACATCCGCTCCGATCTGCACACCCCGCTCCATCAGCTGGCGTTTTGTCAGACCAAGCTGAAACATGCGGTTAATTCCTACCAGTGCCGCTGCCGCATCCGAGCTTCCGCCCGCCATGCCGGCCGCTACCGGGATAAATTTTGTCAAGTTCATATCGACACCCTGACGGATATCGAATTCATCCATCAGAATCTTTGCCGCTTTGTATACGAGATTTCCGTCATTACACGGAAGGAACGGCAGATTGGTTGTCAGCCTTATGCCAGGTTCTTTTCTCTCCTTTATTTCCAGCTGATCGTACATCTGGATCGTCTGCATTACCATGCGGACTTCATGGTAACCATCCTCTCTTTTTCTGGTCACATCAAGACCAAGATTTATTTTTGCAAGCGCACGCAGTTTCATCGTAGGCACCACCTTCGGTAATGTTTTTTGTATACATAGATATTAATGGATTTTTCTTCTATTTTCAAGCGTTATCTTCTGTTTTTGTACATAATTTTATACAATTCAGTTCAACAGACTTAGAAACGCAGGCGTAAGCAGTGGCTGCGTGAAACGAACAAGAACAAAATAAGAGTTTACGAACCTGTCGAAACTTGCTATAATTTTCATCAGATATCAGGGCAAAAGATCAAAAAGCCGGTGCAAGCTCGCTTGCAAGAGGATTTTTGATCTCTTGACCCCAACATTTTTGCCAGATGTCAGAGCATGTCTGAAAAAAACTTTTCGTAAGCTGCGAATCTCAGATTGCGGAAAATTTTCTCAAACACGCTCTAGAGCGTGTCTGAAAAAGGCTTTTCGCAAGCTGCGAGTCCCAGTTTGTGGGAGATTTTGTCCGAATGAGGGCGGCGTAGCGGGCTACGGCAACCGAATGAGGGCAAAATATACCATAAAGTGGGGCTTGCAGATTGCGGAAATGATTTTTCAGACATGCTCTAGCTTCTGCGAAGGAAAAGGAAGTAGCTTTTTATGAGTTCACAAAGATCTTATTCATTTTCCCGCCAGGTTCTGGTCAACGGAATCCGCGATGGCATTCCGATCGGGCTTGGCTATTTTGCGGTCTCGTTTTCGCTCGGCATTGCAGCGCGTAAGGCAGGTCTTAGTCCTTTTCAGGGCTTTCTCGCCAGTCTTTTCAACAATGCTTCCGCCGGAGAATACGCTGCCTTTACACTGATTGCCGCCAACTCAGGCTATCTGCAGGTCGCTATCATTACACTCATCGCCAATGCGCGGTATCTTCTGATGAGCTGTGCGCTTGCCCAGCGTTTTTCACCGGACACGCCGTTTTTCCACCGTTTTCTCATTGGTTACGATGTAACGGATGAACTGTTTGGCATCACAATCGCGCGCCCGGGCTGGCTGAATCCGTATTATACATACGGTGCCATTCTCGTCGCTGCTCCCGCGTGGTCGATCGGCACGGCTCTTGGTATTATTGCCGGAAATCTGCTGCCGCTGCGCGCTGTCAGTGCCTTAAGCGTGGCGCTGTACGGCATGTTCCTTGCAATCATCATTCCCCCGGCGCGAAAGAGCCGTGTGGTAGCGGGTCTTGTTGCCGTCAGCTTTTTCTTAAGCTTTATCTGCAGCTATCTCCCGGGCATCTCCACTCTCTCCGACGGAACCAGAACGATTCTGCTCACCGTTCTGATTTCCTGCGCCGGAGCTATCCTGTTCCCGGTAAAGACAGAGGAGGAAAATGCTGATGTACAATAATTATATCTATATCGCCGTCATGGCTCTGGTTTCCTACACAATCCGGATTCTGCCGCTGACGCTGATTCGGAAGCCGATTAAAAATCAGTTTATTCAGTCGTTTCTGTACTACGTTCCATACGTGACGCTGTCCGTCATGACCTTCCCGGCGATTGTCCATGCAACACAGAGCCCTGTTTCCGGCGCACTCGCACTTGTCGTCGGCATCGCAGCCGCATGGTTCGGTGCAAGCCTGTTTCAGGTTTCGGTGGCATGCTGTGCCGTGGTGTTTGTGATTGAATTGTTTTTGTAATAGAAATGAGCCGCCCTGTGGGAACAATCCTTTTCCCCGGGGCGGCCCGTTTTGTATGTATTACTTTTCTGTTTCTGTTTTTCTGAAATGATAAACGCTGACCGAAGCCGCCGGCAGCGCAATCTGGAAGGAGTCTTTTTCCCGTGCAGGTGCTTTTCCTTCTTTGCAGCGGACTCGGTTCGGATGTTTCGCATCGTTGTAGTTCTGCGGATCTTGGGAGTACAGTGTTTTGGCCTCAACAAATTCCGGACACTGTTTGAATTTCAATTCGATTTTCTTTGATTCGCTGTAACTTGTATTTACGAGATTGACGTAGATATCATCATTTTTGATCGAGGCAAAAATGCAGACCTCAGGATCTTTGTTCTTTTCCTCAAAGCCAAGCGTATACGCACCCTGATGCACCTGATACATATCGAACACATCGTAGTTTGGTGTCAGAATACAATGCTCACCATCCGTCAGGAACAGGGAATTCAGGACATTGACAGACTGTGCCACACATGCCATGCGCACATCCCCGGTATTGCGGTGGAAGATGTCGAGCGTCAGTGCAGTTGTAACGGCATCACGCATCGTACACTGCTGATACAGCGCCGGGCGCGCATTAAATGCACTGCTGTGCCAGTTGCCCCACTCACCGACAATCAGTTCACATTTTCTCGGTGCCGCCTGGAACGGACCCTCCGGTTTCGGAAGTGCCTCAAGACCAGCGTCTATCAGGCGGCGCTGCTCGTGAATGACATTTTCCAGCTCTTTGCATCCATTGATCACATCATACCACTGTTTTTCATCAAACTTTTTCTCTGTCTGAAGCTGTTTCAGATTCCAGTTGTAAAAATGGAGATCGTAGCCATAGAGAGACGGCATCCGGTATTTTCCCATTTCCTTAAAGAAATCTTTTGTCCACGCAGCACGTTCTTTCGGCTTATTTCCATCCGGGCCGCTGGCGATGCATTTCATGGAAAATGTCTGATCGCCGCCTCCAAACGACGGACAGGAGGAACTGAATTTCCGGTATTCGTTCGCATACATCTGCGGCGTCATTTTTCCGCCGCCGTCCCATACTTCATTTCCGATACCCCAGTATTCAATCTCGAACGGTTTTTCATGGCCGTTTGTTTTTCGTTCCTGCGAAAGTGCCGTCGGCTCTTTGCGGTTACAGTACTCCATCCACTCTCGCATCTCGGATGGAGAGCCGGTCATCATATTGATATTAAACCATGGCTTCGCGCCGATCATCTCGCAAAATTCCATCATCTCGTGTGTACCGAACTGATTGGGATCCGTCTCGAAAGTACCGAAGTTTTCATTGTATGTAACCGGCCGCTGCTCCCGCGGACCTATGCCGTTCCGCCAGTGATATACATCCGCAAAACATCCGCCCGGCCAGCGGATCACCGGCGGGTGCAGCTTCTGAAATGCATCCACAAGGTCTTTTCGGATTCCATGATAATTCGGAATTTCCGAATCCTCTCCAACCCAGATTCCATCATAAATACAGGAGCCAAGAAACTCGATAAAGTGTCCCTGCAGTTCCGGGTAAATATATTTTTCTCCAGCTAATTTTCGAAACGTAATCTTCTGCATAAAAATCCTCCAAATGAAAGCGTGATGTGTATTTTTGCTACTTTTCAGTATAGGACACTTTGAAAGGAAATACAATTTAATCTAAAAAAAGTCTTATGGATTCCTGTTTTTCACGGTATTTCTCTACATATTGCAATTCTCTGCTTGACATCTAATATTATCAGTGATATATCAATAGTATAATCAGAGCAGATACAAGATTTACCACTTACGAACAATAGAAAAAACTACACAGGAGAATTTTCATGGATCAGAAATTATATGACAGTTATGTAAAGATTTTAAAGAACGAGCTTGTTCCGGCGCTTGGCTGTACAGAGCCGATTGCCATCGCCTATGCGGCAGCCAAAGCACGCGAAGTGCTCGGAGAGATGCCAGAATCGATTGAGCTTTGCTGCAGTGGAAACATCATCAAAAACGTAAAGGGTGTTAAAGTTCCAAATTCCAACGGTCTGAAGGGCATTGATGTTGCGGCAACGCTTGGCGTCGTCGGAGGCTGTGCCGAACGCGAGCTTGAAGTACTTGAAGATGTGACCGAGGCAGATATTGAAAAGACAAAAGAACTGGTACAGCAGGGATTCTGTACCTGTACTTTAAAAGAAGGCGTAGAGAATCTTTACATTGTTGCAAAAGTCATTGCCGGAGAGCACAGCGCGGAGGTAACGATTGTAAACCGTCATACCCTGATTTCACGCATCGTAAAAGATGGTGAGATACTTTATCAAATTGCGGCTCATGAAGATTCCCCTGAATACGTCGATAAAAGTGTGCTGAACGTCAAGGATATTCTCGAATTCGCCGATACTGTGAAGATCGAAGATGTCAAAGAAATCCTCGACCGCCAGATCACCATGAACTCTGCGATTTCTGACGAAGGTCTCCGCCACGCTTACGGTGCACAGGTCGGCCGCACTCTGCTGAATGAGTACGGCGATGATGTAAAAATCCGCGCCCGCGCCCATGCAGCTGCCGGTTCCGATGCCCGTATGAGCGGCTGCTCTCTTCCGGTCGTCATCAATTCCGGCAGCGGAAACCAGGGCATGACCGTTTCCCTTCCTGTCATCGAGTTTGCAAAAGAATGGAACGTTTCCCAGGAAAAACTGTACCGCGCACTCGTTGTCAGCAACCTGATCGCGGTTCATCAGAAAAAATATATTGGAAGTCTTTCCGCTTACTGTGGCGCCGTCAGCGCAGGCTGTGGAGCCGGCGCCGCCATTACCTATCTTTCCGGCGGATCCTATGAGGATGTTAGCCTGACGATCGTCAATACCATTGGAAACGTCGGCGGTATTGTCTGTGACGGGGCAAAATCCTCCTGCGCAGCGAAAATCGCATCCGCTGTTGACGCTGCTATTCTCGCCCACTACATGGGCCAGCATCACAGAAGTTTTCAGCCGGGCGAAGGTATTGTTCGGGAAGATGTGGAAGATACGATTAAAAGTATGGGATATATCGGAAGAGTCGGCATGAAAGATACCGATACGGAAATTCTGAATATTATGATTGACCGGGTGGATGTGAACAAGGTCTGCTAATAAAAGAATAACTGATTTTGCTCAATTGATACATGCCTTGTTTTATGGTAACATATACATAAGTTTTGATACTATGTCTAAAAAGCCAGCATGCATAGTCTCTGGCGCGTGTTTGACAAGAAAGGAATGACCGAAATGAGCAAATTAAGTATTCCCGTTGGCATCTCAAATTTCGAAAAAATCCGTAATGGTGGATTTTACTACATTGACAAAACAGGTCTGATTGCAGAACTTGTGAGATCATCAGCAGAAGTGACATTAATTACACGACCCCGACGTTTCGGAAAAACGCTTGGCATGAGCATGCTGGAGAGTTTTTTTGACATCCGCAAAGACTCAAAAAAACTATTCGATGGCCTCGAAATTTCACACCAAAAGAATTTATGTGAGAAATGGATGAATCAATGGCCTGTTGTGTTTTTATCGCTCAAAAATGTTGACGGTATTCATTTTTCAGATGCTTACCAACAGCTGGTCTATGAAATTTCCCTTCTTTATCAGCAGCATGATAACCTTTTGAAAAGTACAGCTTTAAGTGATCGGGATAAGTTTCTTTTTAAACAGCTGCAGGAACGACAAGCCGGAAAAACGGATATTATGCGTTCCCTCCAGTTTCTTACGCGGCTGTTGGAACAGCATTATGGAAAAAAAGTGATCCTGCTGATTGATGAGTATGATGTGCCAATCGCCAAGGCGAACAGTCACGGATACTATAATGAAATGATGGATGTTATAAAGGGATTGATGCAGGCATTAAAAGATAATCCATCTCTTCACTTTGCTGTTATCACAGGATGTCTGAAAATTGCAAAAGAAAGTATCTTTACAGGAACAAATAACTTTGTCTCGGATACAATTACCAATTCCCGACTGAATGAATATTTTGGCTTTGTTCAGCATGAAGTCGACCAGCTTCTCCTTTCTGCAGATTTTACAGATAAAGCATCTGCCATGAAGGAGTGGTATGACGGCTATCATTTTGGTACTTTCGATGTTTACTGCCCCTGGGATGTGATGAATTATCTTCTGGAATTGCAGCGAAATCCCCAGGCAAGTCCTGTCAGCTACTGGAAAAACACGAGTGACAATGCCATCATCCGGTCTTTCATTGACTACGCCGGAAGCAGCATTACAAAAAAGCTCGAAACTCTAATGGCTGGCGGATCCATTTTGCAACGTGTGGATGAAAATCTAACGTATGATTATCTACATTCCTCGGAAGATAATCTCTGGAGCCTGCTGTATCTGACAGGATATCTTACAAAAGCCCAAACTACGATGGATACAGATGAACTGCCTCCAGGAATGATGGAGCTGAAAATTCCAAATGCTGAAATCAAAGAGATCTTTGAGACAACGGTGGTCCGCTGGTTTGATGAAAGTGCAAAAACCTGGAACCGGAAAACACTGTTTGATGCCATCTGGAGTGGTGACTGCGATCGTATTACGCAAGAACTGACGGCTCTTCTTCGAAGAACGATCAGTTATCACGACTATCGGGAAGACTTTTACCATGCATTTCTTGCCGGAATCTTTACCGGGGCCGGTTACATGGTAGATTCTAACAAAGAACACGGCGAAGGCCGCAGCGATGTCGTTTTGTATGATTCCATTAACGGCCGGGTGGCAGTTTTTGAAGCAAAATATACGAAGGCTCTGGAAAATCTGAGTTCCGCATGCGACAGCGCCTTACAGCAGATGAACGAGAAGATGTACGCAAAGGAATACGAGGATGACTACGATCAGATTTTCTGTTATGGAATTTCATTTTTTAAGAAACGCTGTCTGGTAAAAAAGGTACTGTGAAAGATCTCTTCTCCCGCAGAAAAGTTTTCTTTACAGCATGCACAGGTCTCTATCAAAAACGTCAAAAGTACAATTCTATTTTTCCAGATATCATTGGTATATAATAGAATCTTGACTTCTGACGTTTTTTCGTTCTTTTTTAGATCTTTTGTCTTTATCCTGTTTTATTTTACTCTTCCGCTATTCCATTCGGAATTATACCTCATAATTTCAAAATGACATGACCTCTTTAAAAAGCAAGGATGATGTGCTGACGCTGTTCGTTCACCTTGGGTATCTCGCTTATGATAAAAAGACACGGGAAGTATTTATTCCAAACAAAGAAACACTGGAAATTTGCAAAAGAAATAGTCTATATACAAAAACAGTCGTCCAAGCTATATCATAGCCGACGACTGTTTTTCTATGTAATTACGTTTTCTCACCCGCAAAAATCCGCCAGATCCTCTTTCAGATAATTCAGCGTTTTCTCCAGATCTTTTTCCCGAATACTCTGCATGATATCGGTATGATGTGCAATATCCAATGCCGGATTCACGTTGGACCATGTCTGCCAGTAAAACTGAGCATAAGCACGTTTTAAGACGTTCATGGTTCGCTCGAGTTCCTGATATGCATAAGCATTTCCGGAGAAGGAGATTAATTTCAGATGAAATGCCGTATTCGCCTCCCAGTGATCCCATACGCTGTCGGTGCTCTGTTTGCATCTCTCATCAATCTCGGCAAGCTCCGCCAGATTTTCTTCGGTGATATGTCCGATCGACTGACGAAGATATCCGCCCTCGAGAACAAGGCGGAAATCCAGAATATTCTGTGCCTCTTCGCGGGACACGCTGACAACCTGGTAGCCGAAGCGCGGGAAGCTGCGGAGGATTCCCTCATTGCAGAGCGTCACAAGGGCTTCACGGATCGGTGTCTTGCTGCAGCCGAATTTCTGTACCAGCTCCTGCTCGTTGATAATTTGATTGGGTTTATATTCATCGGTAAAAATGCCGTTCAAAATGGCCTGATATACCATATTTTTAAGGCTTTCCTGTTGTTTTTTCATAAGGGGAAACTCCTTATCTTTTATTTTCTTCACTTTTGCGCATCCTGATTTTTTTCTTCTCCAAATGCGCCCTATTTTTTATCTTAACAAATTTTTTTTTGCTTGTAAATGCCGTGCTCCCAGATTTTTACCGGTAAAAAAAGGAAAATGATGTTTTCACCATTTTCCCTCTTCTGTTCCCTCATTGGACGTTATCGCTTATTCTGTCTGCCGTCAGATTACATACTCATTCGACTTCTGCATCTGCCATTCCACCAGATCTGCCAGCGTAATATTGTCCACCACACTGTTGATGGCATCGTTCAGTTTTTTCCAGAGCATCACCGTAACGCACTGATCTTCCCTGCCGCAGTCGGCGCCGTCTTCTACACAGTCCACCGGCGCAAGGCTGCCCTCGGTCAGACGCAGGATCATGCCCACGGTATATTCTTCCGGCTTTCGTTTCAGGGAATAACCGCCCGCCGGGCCGCGCACACTTTTTACGAAACCAGCTTTATTCAAAATCGAGATGATCTGTTCCAGATATTTTTCCGAAATCTCCTGCCGCTTTGCCACATCTTTCAAACGCACCGGTTCGCCGGTATTGTTGAGTGCCAGATCCAGCATCAGACGAAGCGCATACCGTCCTCTTGTCGAAACTTTCATTTTATTTCCTCCGAATATATGTCATGATAAAAATACCTTCTTTTATTTTATTCCATATTCTCTACATATTCAATAGGAAATATAACACAAACCCAAAGCATGTCCGAAAAATGCAATGACTTTTTATCCGCTTTCCATGCTTACTTATCATCTCAAATCCTGCGCAATCTCTTCTCCCATCTTCTCTACCGCATCCACAATCTCCCGGATCTGCTCTCCGGTAATTTCATCGATATGCACGCCACCGGTGCAGACGGTCACGGTACGGCAGGCACAACAGATTTTTTCCGCCAGCATCCGGCACAGTACCTCATCTTTATGTCCGGTGCGGTTCCACACCGAGGAAGTCGCACTCCAGCTCCCGTCTCCGGTCAGCGATTCTCGTGGTACGGCCTGCACCACACAGCCGATATGCGGCTTTTCTCCTCCGGCGAGACAGATCTGAAAGTCCTCACCGAGCTTCATTACCGTCACTTCCATCGTGCATCCTGCGGCTGTTGCCTTTTTTGTCAGCATTCTTTCCATCTCCGGTACTCCTTTACTTCCACGCCGAACGGCGAAAGCAGTTTGGCCGCAAGATGTGTCACCATATCGTCGATGGACTCCGGTTTCTGATAAAAGGTCATCATCGGCGGAACAATCCATACATTTGACAATCTCGACAGTTCGTACAGATTCCGCAGATGAATTTCACTCATCGGTGTCTCCCGTGCTGCCAGTACAAGCGGGCGTTTCTCCTTGATCGTCACATCCGCCGCACGCAGTAGCAGATTGTCGGTGTATCCGCTTACAATTCCTGCCGCTGTTTTCATGCTGCACGGCACAATCACCATGCCTTCTGTCCGGTACGACCCGCTCGCCGGGCCTGCACCGATGTTGTCCTGCTCGAGCACTTCATCTGCCAGCGCTTCCACCTGCGAAACACTCCAGTCTGTCTCCTGTTCCAGCGTCAGCTTTGCACTGCGGCTCATCACCAGAAGGGAACGGTATTCCTCACTATCCCGCAGAATTTCAAGGCACTTCATCAGCAGCGGCATTCCACTCGCCCCGGAAGCGCCAACTACAATCCGTTTTTCCACAGCCATCCGTCTCGTTCCTTCCTTTTATCCACAGATTCCATCGATCCATGCGAATAACTCGTCGAGGTCGTAGTCGCCTGCATGCGGCGTATTCCATGGGGAATGGTAATCAACCTCACAGCCCGCCTCGCGCAGTTTTGCCGTCAGCATTGCCGAGATCACCAGAGAGGTGTCGCGGTCGCACTCGCCGTGGCGGATGCGGAAATGGTGTGCCTTTTGCGCCATTTCATCCATGACATATTCCATTGGATTCAGCATTTTCACGATCTTTTTTTCTGCGCGCTCACCCTGCACTTTGGTGTTGGCCGCACTGTATTCCGTGAAATGACGGCAGTTCGTCATCTCATTTCCAAACAGATCATTCTCCGGGCTTTCCAGATCCAGCGCATCGAAGGCCGGTGCGGTTTTCATGCGGGTGATGTCTTTGACATACGCCGCAAAATCCATGCTCTGCACTTTGCCGTTTTCGATGGTCAGCCACGTTTTATCCGCTAAATCCACGCCGCCGTCAAGCGCTCTCTGTGCGGATTCCATCACAATGTGTTTGACATACTCTTTCAAAGAACCTTCGCCGTCCGCATCGAGCGTCAGCGGAGCTCCGTTTTCGTCTTTTAATCCAAGGCTGTTCACATACGCCGGAAACAGGGCTTTTTCCTCAACAGATACGCGAATCTGCTCTTCCGTCATCTCGCCGTCCACCGGTGTGAAAACCGGGCGCCGCCCTCGTCCATTTTCATGTTGGCGCGGTGGAAATCGTTCACACCGCAGAACTCCCACTCATACGCCATGTCCGCGTGCTCCAGATTGATGATCGGGCAGTAACAGGAGGCCGCAAACACATCATCCCCAGCATCCGCTGCGCCGAGCGCCTGCAGATACGGCTCGTAGTCAGGGTGGTTTCCCGTGCTTCCCATCAGGGATGACAGTGCGCCGCCGGCACTCGTTCCGTTGGTGATGATTTTATTTTCATCGCCAGGCAGCTCATCCGCCAAAAAGTGAAGATACCGCACAGCCGCTTTATAATCCACTACGCACGCAGGTGCTTTCCCATTATAATGACCGTCCTCACCCTTCTGCACTCTGCCGCGGATCGCTGGAGATGCTACGACATAGCCGTGCTGTAAGGCGCGGAAAATCGTATTCGGTTTTCCCTGTAAAAACGGATTCGCTCCCGGCTCGTCCGCCGGACCCGGCATATAGCCGCCAACAGTATTCGGCATGAAAACCGGCGCGCTCAGTAAATCGTAACCGTTGATGGACGTTCCCTCATAATAACTCTCCGGCACAAAGAGATTCATTTTCTGAAACTCCACATTGACCGGTTTTTCCACATAAACCAGGTCACGGAACGCCCGAAACCGGACCGTCTCCCCACACAGTGTTACTTCTTCTATGGTATAATGATTTTTCTTAAATTTCAGCATATCACAATGCTCTCCCTTTCCCAAAAACGTATTCTTTATTCCTCATCCAGCCAATGCTTCGGATCGACTTCCATAAATCTCGCCCGCACAAACCGTTCTTTTTGATCGTACGGCACCGTACAGTCGAAAATCGTCTTGCATGCAATCCCGTGATCGCGGATCGACGGTGAACACGTCGGATCGTTCGACGGATCGAGCGGATGGCACCGCACGCCTGGAATTGTGATGATGTCCGCGTCACCCTGGAATCTCGTATTCATTGCCCAAATCACATCGTTCATATCAAAGCAGTCCACATCCTCGTCCACCAGAAAAACGTGTTTCAGCTCACTGAACGCCGAAAATGCCAGCAATGCTGCCTGACGCTGTCTTCCCTCGTCGCTGGGACTCAGTTTTTTGAACTGGAGAACCGCCATATACTTTCCGCCGCCTGCGGAACCGCAGTACACATTCTGGAGCCGTCCCGGCATCGCTTTTTCTACCATGCCGTAGATGCTCGCCTCGGTCGGAATACCAGCCATCGAAACGTGCTCTTCACTTGGTCCGATGCAGGTCTGCATAATCGGACTGCGGCGGTGTGTCACGGCTTTTACTTTAATCAGACGGCACTGATCACTTGCCGGGCCGGTGTAGCCCGGGAACTCCGGCATCGCATAGCCAGTGTGGCTGTTCTGGTCCTCCTGCACACGCACACCCGGGATGACCTCGCCCTCGATGACGTACTCTGCATTTGCAATCGCCATCTCCTTCACGGAAACGCAGCGGCACAGTTCTACCGGCTCTTTCCGCAGTGCACCCGCAACGGAAAGCTCATCGTAACCGAGCGGTGTTGTCGGCGGCTCGAAACAGGAACCGATCTCAATCGCAGGATCAACACCGATACTGATGGAAATCGGAAGTGTCTGTCCCAGTTCCTCCGCGCGGTCTGCCATTGCGCCGATGTGGCGTGCGCCCGGGGTGAAGAAAATCGAAAGCTCGTCTTTTCCCTGAATGCAGAGACGGTGAATCGTCACATCATGCAGTCCGGTGTCCGGATGGGAGGCGTAGCACATGCCGAGCGTGATGTACGGGCCGGCATCATCCGGCGTATTCGTCGGCGCCGGGACGAGACGGTTCAGATCAAAATCGGGATCGGTCGCCAGATGTACCACTTCCTGGCATGGCGGCGCGCCCTGAAATTCAACCGGTGCAATCGGCTCTTCTACGCTGTGATACAGCATTTTTCCAAGACTCTCCGGCTCGCAGTCCAGCAGGGCAGCCACGCGTTTCCGGCTTGCCAGAACACCAATCGCAACGCTGGCGTCCGGGTGCCCTTTTACGTTGCGAAAAATCATCGCCGGGCCTTCTTTCGTCGGACGCTTTACGGTCCCGCCCGCACCGACGTAACGGTAAACACCGGCAAGCTCCGCCATCGGATCAACCTCAACGTCTGTCTCGGCAAGCTGTCCCGGCATATTTCTCAATCGTTCCAGCGCACTACGCAGATCTCTTACTTTTTCAGCCATAGTTCTTCTCCTTTTATTCTATCGACGGCGCCCCGAAGGATGCCTTTTCATCCTCATTTTCTACCCTTATTGTAAAAAGAAACCTTTGTGGAATCAATTCGATTTGTGGTACAATTGTTTCCAGAATGGAATGAATCAAACGAAAAGGAGGCTCCCCTTATGACTCTGGAACAGATCGACTTTTTTCTGATGGCCGTTCGATGCGACACCTTTTTAGAGGCCGCGGAAAATCTTCATATCGCACAGTCCACGCTCTCGAAACAGATCCAGAAGCTCGAGACTGAATTGAATCTTCCCCTCTTCGACCGCACCCGCCGCCAGGCCGTACTGACTCCGGCAGGCGAACTATTTCTGCAGGAAGCCGCGGAGCTCTCCCTCCAGTATCACCAGATGCTGCAAAAAATGCATCACTTCCAGGAAACCACGCGCCAGCCGCTCCGCGTTGGCTCTCTTCCGTTTCTGACGCAGTATCATCTCACTTCCCGCATCCGTGCCTTCACGCACGCGCATCTGGAAATTGAGCTGACTCTGGAAGAATGCGAAGAGACTGAGCTGATGGACGGCCTGCAATCAGGCCATTTTGACCTTGTGATCGCGCGGGATTCCATGATTTCACTGCAGAAATACCACTTCGAACCCATCACAGAAGACCGCCTCTGCGTGATGCTGCCCATCGATCATCCACTTGCCGAAAAGCCTGCTCTTACCATCGCTGATCTTGCCGCCGAACCGCTGATTCTCATGCACCCCTATACCTCGATTTATCAGCTCTGCATGCAGCTATTTGAAAAGGCAGGTGTAAAACCGCAGATCCTGCGCACGGCCCGCCTGGAATCCACGATCAGCTCTGTGGAAATCGGCGAGGCTTTCAGTCTCTTTGCCGAGAGCAACTTTGAACTTTTCCGCCATCCAAATGTCACCGCCGTTCCTCTTCTCGACGCACCACCGCTTGTAATCGGTGCAGCGTATCCGCTCCGAACGGAAACAATGAAAAAACCAGCATTAAAATCTTTTTCCTCTTTCATTCAAGATCCCACATAACCAAAACTCGCTTCACTCGTTATCGCGGCATTCGTCAAGGTCTCATGCAAGCACGGACTTTTCCTCATTGCACGCGAAAAATACGCCCCTGACACTTTGAACTGTGCCAGAGGCGTACGTTTTATTTACTATAACCTGTTTTCCAATTACTGAACTGCCTTAAATGCCTCATCCAGATCCTCGATAATATCATCGACATTTTCGGTACCGATGGAAAGACGGATGGTGTTTGGTTTGATTCCCTGATCCAGCAGTTCTTCCTCGGTGCACTGGCTGTGAGTGGTGGTTGCCGGATGGATTACCAGAGATTTTACATCGGCAACGTTAGCCAGCAGGGAGAACAGCTCCAGATTGTCGATGAAATCTTTTGCTTTCTGTGCATCGCCTTTGATTTCGAAGGTGAAGATAGAACCGCCGCCGTTCGGGAAGTATTTTGCGTACAGTGCCTGCTGCTTTGGATCGTCGGATACAGACGGATGATGTACTTTCTCAACCTGTGGCTGGCTCTCCAGATATTTTACAACCTTCAGCGCATTCTCAACGTGACGCTCTACGCGGAGAGACAGAGTTTCCAATCCCTGCAGAAGCAGGAAAGAGTTGAACGGTGAAAGCGTAGCTCCGGTATCACGAAGAAGGATCGCACGTACTTTTGTAACAAACGCAGCAGGTCCAACTGCTTTTGTGAAGCTAATGCCGTGGTAGCTCGGGTTTGGCTCGGTCAGAGATGCGAATTTTCCGGATCCCTCCCAGTCGAATTTACCGCTGTCTACAATCACACCGCCAAGAGTAGTTCCATGGCCGCCGATGAATTTGGTTGCGGAATGAACAACGATGTCTGCGCCGTACTCGATCGGACGAACGAGGTATGGAGTTGCGAAGGTATTATCGACAACCAGCGGAATCTTGTTCTCATGTGCAATTTTTGCAAGTGCTTCGATATCGACAACATCAGAGTTCGGATTTCCGAGGGTCTCGATGTAGATGGCTTTTGTGTTCTCCTGAACGGCTGCGCGAACCTCATCCAGATCGAATACATCAACAAATGTGGTGCTGATTCCGTACTGCGGAAGAGTGTGCGCCAGCAGGTTGTAGGAACCGCCGTAGATGTTCTTTGCAGATACGATGTGGTCGCCCTTCTGCGCCAGGTTGATGATGGTGTAGTTGATGGCTGCTGCTCCGGAAGCTACTGCAAGTGCTGCAACGCCGCCCTCCAGTGCTGCCATTCTCTGCTCGAAAACATCCTCGGTCGGGTTGGTCAGACGACCGTAGATGTTTCCTGCATCCTGGAGTCCGAATCTTGCTGCTGCGTGATCGGAGTTGTTGAATACGAAAGAAGAGGTCTGATAGATCGGCACTGCTCTTGCTCCGGTTGCCGGATCCGGATTTTCCTGTCCTACGTGAAGCTGTAAGGTTTCAAATTTAAGATTTCTTTCTGCTCTTGTTTTTTTGCTCATGATTGTATTCTCCTGTTCTGTTTTTCGTTTTTCTATTTCTTTTCATGTTCGATTTTCTATTATTTATCGGAACCGGTTGCCATCTTGTTTTGTCCATGCTGCAATGCGGCTCCGTTTTCTTTCGGTTTTATCTGCTTACACTGCAACACATGACATCATAGATCACAATTCGATTCTCTGCGAAAACTGCTCTCATTCACTTCGCTTCCTCTCGTTTTGGTGATATTTCCTATCTGTTTACAAGGATTATTATAGCGACAGTCTTCTGCTTTGTCCAATATAGAAAATTGATGGCCAGTTATAGGTTTTTCCTATAGCTATTCTTTATCGCCACTCTTTTTTCTTCTAAAATTCCTATATCCAATCACGCTGCATAAAACAAGATAACAAACGCAATTCATCTCCCACAGGCTGGGACTCGCAGCTTGCGAAAAGCCTTTTTCAAACACACTCCAGAGAGTCAAAGCGTATATTCGCAATCCGCTTCGCTACTTGCTCATAACCGAATAGCTGCTTCGCAGCTTATCAGGAGTGGCTTGTCACACTCCTGATACAGCAAGTCCCCACCCACTGCT
>NZ_QUED01000069.1:0-2029 GCF_003477865.1 Blautia sp. AF34-10 | reverse complement strand
CAAAAGGAACATCTGGCGCGCAAGATTCCCCTTCATGATTTTGATCATGTCTGAAATATAAAACTGTGGTCGACAATCTACAAGCAGATGAATATGATCCGGCATAACCTCCATAGCCAGGATTTGAAATTTATATTCCTGTGCAAGACTTTCCAGCATTTCTTTGCATTCCACATCAATTCCGTCTTTTAAAACCTTTTTTCTGTACTTTGTACACCAGACCAGATGATACTGCAGAGAGTACACATATCCTCTACCATATGAAAGATCATTTTTATTAATTGTAAACATATCTTTTCCCATAAAAACATTATACCATATACATAGGAATATATCAAACATTTGTTCTCATTTTTATCAAAAATCTTGCGCGTCTAACTCATCACTACTACAATATATTTATGGGTAATCCCCTTACTTCCAGTAAGGATTTATCCATCTCATTACTTAAACTGTTAGAATGTAGGATGCAATGGTATATCGACTTCATCACTTGGACCTCGCGTCCGTACTTTAGACTGATAACCGGCTCCTCATTCACAGTGTTCGTTTTATGCAGGTTGAATCACATTAGGTGCATTCGTGTCACACACAGTAGTTTGAACAGGTAATGAGTAAAACTGGTATTTATCCATTGTAATATTTTTTAAGGAGTGATAAATTTATGAACGCAGTAGGTATCGATGTTTCAAAAGGTAAAAGTATGGTTACAATTCTGAGACCATTTGGGGAGATTGTATCCTCTCCTTTTGAGATTAAGCACACATCCAGTGATATCCATTCACTTATTAAACTTATTCATTCTATCGAAGGTGAATCCCGGGTTGTAATGGAACATACCGGCCGCTACTACGAAGCACTTGCTCACCAGCTTTCAGCAGCAGATCTCTTTGTCAGTGCTGTTAATCCCAAGTTGGTCAAAGATTTTAATAACGATTCTCTTCGCAAAATCAAGTCCGACAAAGCTGATTCTGTCAAGATTGCCCGCTACGCTCTTGACAAATGGCAAAGTCTTGAACCGTATAGTATTACAGATGAATTACGCGCTCAGCTAAAGGTCATGAATCGTCAGTTCCATTTCTATGTGAAACAAAAAACGGCTATGAAAAATAATCTTATTGGCCTCATTGACCAGACCTATCCAAATGCAAATACTTATTTCAATAGTCCCACCCGCAGTGATGGTTCCCAGAAATGGGTTGATTTTGTCTCTACATACTGGCATGTAGATTGCATTCGTAAAATGTCTCTAAACGCTTTTGTTGAACATTATCAGAACTGGTGCAAGCGCAAAAAATATGCCTTCAATAAATCAAAAGCGGAAGAAATTTACACCAAAACAAAGGAACTTGTTCCAGTATTTCCTAAGAATGAAATAACCAAACATATCATCAGACAAGCTGTCGATCAGCTCAACAGTACTTCCGTTACTGTCGAAACAATACGCACTCTCATGAACGAGACTGCCTCAAAGCTTCCTGAATACTCAATTGTCATGCAGTTTAAAGGGATTGGTCCATCTCTCGGTCCACAGCTTATGGCTGAGATCGGTGATGTAACCAGATTCACGCATAAAGGAGCCCTTACTGCATTCGCCGGAGTTGATCCTGGGGTAAACGAATCTGGTTCCTATGCCCAAAAAAGCGTCCCAACATCCAAACGTGGATCTTCAAATTTAAGAAAGACTCTTTTTCAAGTAATGGATGTTCTTATCAAAACCATGCCTCAGGATGATCCTGTATATCAATTCATGGACAGAAAACGCACCCAGGGTAAGCCTTACTATGTTTATATGACTGCAGGTGCTAATAAATTTCTCAGAATATACTATGGACGAGTGAAAGAATATCTTTCTGTTCTTCCTGATCCAAGCTAATTCAAAACTTTTACTTTCAGACCAGCACTGGTTGTGGTGGCCTTATTTTAATGCCTAATTTTTAACCTGTAAAGTTTTTTAACTTTCTTCAATTTTAGTATTGACTTTTTATTTGCAGGCTAAAGTAACGAGAATGCGACGCGCCGTTTTCAA
>NZ_QUED01000068.1:0-2335 GCF_003477865.1 Blautia sp. AF34-10 | reverse complement strand
GTCAGTTAAAAAAGTTAAGTACTAAACTTTTTTGACTATGTTATTTTGTTGAGTATGATTATGGCATAACTTGAAGTGAATAAAAAGGTACTCAGGTTCTACCGTTTACTATTAATGTCAATCTCTTTTCTCTTTAATTTGTCTTTTATAATTAACACCCAGCTTCTTCCCGCCTCTTCTAAGGTAACTAAAGAACTAATCATCCCAATTGCTGCTGCCAAATCCATTTACTATTCACCTTCTCCCAATTCTTGTATCTTCTTCCTACTTTACACCGAATCAATAAATTGTTCTCTATTCAAAATACCAACTGTTTCCTGCATTCACATTCCCCTTTGCTCTTCAGATAAAAATTTGTCTTATTAATGTATCATTTATTATGCATTACGAAAAATATAGTCTTATTAAACTATTCTTTCAAAGTAATATCTCTCATTATCCTTTGTACTTCCTCTGACCGTATCAGCATCCTCATCTTCTCATCCCCACCTTCAACCTCAGGCTTACCACACCTAAGATTATCCGTATGCTCTGACACACAACAATCTTTATACCAGCATTCACCCATAAGAGTCCCTTTAACAGACCACTTTTCATTTTGTGTAAATTCACCAACCAATGACTTCATCACACGTTCTGTAGAATATCTCTTAAATCCAGCTATGTACTGTAATGTTTTCTTATCATCAATCCTTGATAAATCTATTCTGTGATTCTCAACTGCCGCCAAAACTTTATCACGGATTTTTATTTTATCGGTCTTTCCAGTGCCTGTCCATTCTACCAACTTATCAAATGCAAGAATCAGGTACTCAAAACAAATCATATCCAGAATTACAATCTTTCCTTCCGACTTATCTGTTATTGATTTCAACATACGATACTTATTGCGAATGTCTTGATTGTCAACCACATAATCAAATGCAATATAGTATTTATCGTCATCTTTAATATCCAAGTCTATTAATGCATCCAATAATCCCTGATTGCTCCCTTTACTCTCAACTACAAGTTCATTGTCAGAGAAAAGCCGATTAACTAATTTCCAGAAGTGAAGTCCTGCACCAGTATCCTCTGCCCATAAATATCTCATATCACAACTCCTCTTCTAGTGTTATCCTATTATTATCAAACTTCAACACCTTAAAGCTCTTATCAGACACATTAAGTCCGTCACAATTTCGCAAGAAGAGCATATACTGATTTGATAACTCAAAATTAATAAATCTCCTAACATCATCATTAATCAAACAATCTGCATTATCTATCACAATAAAACTATCTCTGCACTGTTTGATTGCCACTAAAAAATCATCTGATTTATAATTAAACAGCTTGATAGCCTTGTATTCGTCTGTCAATCTTATATCTTCAAGCATTTCATAAAGTACTGTTTTCCCGGTACCACTGTCTCCACCAACAAGTGTAATTCTGTCATCAAATTCCAAATCGTATGAAAATGGATCAGCTTTGAATCTAACATTTTTATAAATCATCTGCCTCTCTCCTTTCATATTCATTACTCCACCATGCATTATAACCTCTGCCACCGATAACTATATCAGAATCATTAAATCTGATTTTGGCATCATCCGGAATATCAAAAAGCGTTGGTCTTGACATATAAATCTTAATATTATCCATAGTAAAAAGTATTCTAAGTACATTCGGTCCACATTCCTCAACATTTACCACTTTATCAGGATGCTTTATAATATTAAGTAATGTCTTGCAACCTGATGATAAATTTCGAATTGTACCCAAGCCATATTTTGTTTCTATATGCTTATCTGGCGTCAGCTTAGCCGCATCCACTTGTTGAATCAAATCAATTTCTTTTTGTGACATCTCTTCATTGCCTGTATTCAGGTTAAAATATAGGTCATTCTGAAATATCCAATCCTTTTAAATTCTTTTTTTTCTGTATAGACGTTTATCATTGATATTACTCCTTCAATTTACTATCAATTTTGTACCAATGTCTTTTCACCTGATTCCGAATACCACTCTCAAGCACCTTACTTTGACTAAATATCTCATCCGCTTTATATGCATATGTTAAGAAATTCCCATGATCCTTAGAATACTTACTTGCCCCTAAATGTGTATACGAATGATAAATTGCTTTCTTTCCAGCATTAAACGATTTTTCATCCGTGTTCTCTTTTAATTCTTTTAATTTTTCTATATGCTCTACAATAAAACTTAAATAAACTTTCTTTCCAGCATTAAACGATTTTTCATCCGTGTTCTCTTTTAATTCTTTTAATTTTTCTATATGCTCTACAATAAAACTTAAATAAACTTTTATCCCTTATATGAACAA
Organism: Blautia sp. AF34-10; assembly: GCF_003477865.1. NCBI lineage: Bacteria > Bacillati > Bacillota > Clostridia > Lachnospirales > Lachnospiraceae > Blautia > Blautia sp. AF34-10. Next base: position 9 of record NZ_QUED01000068.1, on the reverse strand, counting down.
TTCTACCAT
>NZ_QUED01000067.1:0-2753 GCF_003477865.1 Blautia sp. AF34-10 | reverse complement strand
TATAGTGATAGGTAAGGTTTTGATATTATCTCCACCTTTTCCCCCACTTCACACCGGACATGCGACTTTCACCGCATCCGGCGCTCCATCGATTGTCTTCACAAGACATTTAATCAGTCACCAAATTTAAGTTTTATATTATTGCTGACAGGTTCGCCTGCTCTCGCAGACTATTGATTTTCACGAGCATCTTTTTTGTGATATTGAGTGTTTTTATCAGGTCTTTTATTGCTGCTTGGGGCAGTTCTTGTAACAGAATCAGATATTTTTTGTGAATCAGAACCATGTTTTTATATCTTTCAAATCCACCAAGTGATCCTGGTACTTTGAGCCATACAGCTACATGTTCCGCATCTGCGAATTCTTCTCCACTGATTGCACATTTTCCCTTTTGAGCAGAAAATAAAGATATTTTACTGTCATGGTATTCTGTGCTATGACCAACGGATATTTTTTCTCTCAGTCCTTTCAGAACATACTGATTAAGGTTAAGTTCTGTATGAATCAGAGCACGACCTTCTTTTGTATAACTACAAACGATTGATCGCTTCGCCATCGGTATTTTATTTTTGATGAATGCAATCGGATAGATCATCTGGTCAATTCCTGAAACATATCGAATCATTTTTGACTGTCCGAATCTTTCCTTTTCTGCTTGGGTGATAGTTCCACCCTCACGTTTTAGCATACTTCCTGTTTCTGTATTTAACCTGTTCGTCAAAACTGTCATTACTCGCCTATGGAATTCTCTGCAATCAATACTGATACAGGTGGCAAGCTGATAGTAATTCTGTATGCCTAACACCATGGAGTTATATAGCTGAATTTCTGATAAACAACTTTTTTTCTCTCTGGGTTTTGCGATGTTTTTCGCTTGTTCCACTAGCTTTGCTCTTTCAATTTCAACCTTTTTGTCACAGATTGCCGACTGCACCACATATTTATGATGCTTCAACCTTACCCTTATTTTGAATCCAAGAAACTCTGACCACCGTTTTCTGGTGTTCACAATCCTTGTTTTCTCAGGAGACACCTCTAATTTCAACCTCTCTTCAATCCACTCCGTAACCGCTTCTTTTGTCCTGACTGCGTCCTCTTTCGTTCTACAGAAAATCCTAAAATCGTCCGCATACCGAATGATATGCATTTCTTTCATTTCTGTGTTTTTCATAATCCTATAACCATGGCTTTTATCAAAAACCTTAGTTTTTCCGATTATTCTTTCTCGCCCTCTGCTTATAGCAATTGGATTTTCCTCCCATTGACTGGCTATCCACCAATCCAATTCATTTAGAACGATGTTTGCCAGTAGTGGTGAGATAATTCCTCCCTGTGGTGTACCCTTGTCGGGCAATACCGTTGTATTATCGGGCATTTTAATTGGAGCTGTTAGTATTCGCTTGATAATAAAAATCAGCGTTTTATCATGGATACCCAGCGACCATATCTGTCTGATTAACTTGCTATGATTTACGTTATCGAAAAATCCTTTAATATCAAACTCAATAACATAATGAAGGTTCATCATTTGAAGCATGGTGTAGGTTCTGTTAATGGCATGTTCAACGGATCTGTTCGGACGAAATCCATAACTATTATTGCTGAACTTTGCTTCGCAGATTGGTTCCATGATCTGCTTGATACATTGCTGTATCAGCCTATCCCATATGCATGGGATTCCCAGCGGACGTGTTTTTCCGTTTGGTTTCGGGATATCTTTCCGTCTTACAGGCTTTGGTCTGTAGCCGTGTTCGCTTCCCGTAACAATAAATCTCACTCTTTTTACCACATCATCAGGAGTTCGACTCCCAATATCTGTGATGTTCTTTTTATCTGTTCCTGCCGTGTAGCTGCCTTTGTTCGCTTTGATGTTTCGGTACGCAAGTAAAATGTTATCCCTGCTCACTATCAAATCCATAAGATTCTCAAATACTTCACCGTTCTGACTTTTTTGATATAGTTCATCAAAAGTATCTTGCATTCCATAGTACTCCGCATGACGCAGGTCATCTACACATAATGTTTTACTTTTCTTTGGCATAAGGCATCACCTCCTCTCGAAAGTGACCCTTTTGGTCTTACTCGTAATCCTTATCATAAGACTGAATAATGCCTGTTTATTTCAACCGACTTGTGACCATTCCTCCGAGTTCCTCTTTTTCGCAGAACTCATCATAAGTTCGATCACGGCTTTTCAGCACCAGTTCACCTGCTTATTTTCTTCGTCAGGCTATCCCATAATGGAATCTGATGCCTTTCCACGTTCCGATAATCCTATCTGTACATATATCCTTAGGTCTCTGCTATAGTCCTGTCAGCTTGGATGTGCCTGTAACACAACATGGTCGTTCGTAGGGTCAATTTCTACTGAACCACACTGACTGCGCTTTAACGCACCCATACATTTCTATATGGTCTTCTTTTAGAACCGTACATTCGCAGTTTTCGTCAGTTTACTCGCCAAAGTAAACATTCTAACCATAGATATTTTATAGATCCTAGACCTATAGGTAGCGCACCCCACCTCTGGGGCGTTTTCGAGAATCTTTTGGCAGATTCCTACGACTACTCTCGGTCGTTGTCACGGAGCTTCTCACCCCAGCCATTACAGCTGACGCAAGTCCGTCAAGGATAGACGTTTCAGGGCGTTACCCCATCATTCCACCTATCGGATTACCAGTTCACAGACTGGTTATTATTTAATAAACCAACACTGTGCGCAGACTTTTTACCGCCTGCGAACGTGTCGCACT
>NZ_QUED01000066.1:0-2869 GCF_003477865.1 Blautia sp. AF34-10 | reverse complement strand
GTAAACGGTAGAACCTGAGTACCTTTTTATTCACTTCAAGTTATGCCATAATCATACTCAACAAAATAACATAGTCAAAAAAGTTTAGTACTTAACTTTTTTAACTGACTATGATTCAGAGGAGGAATATTATGGCTACGCAAACCAGCCTTGTAGCTCAGCAGGTGAGGATCAGACAATGGGCAGAACAGATTCGGAATTGTCAGAACCGTCCCAAAGGGATGGATGTTGAAACTTGGTGTACCCAAAATAATCTTACAAAAGCCAACTATTATTACCGTCTCAGGCGTGTCAGGCAGATATACCTGGATCAGATGCAGGACACAGAAACCACTGCTTTTGTGGAACTGCCCGCACCTGCACCAGATCCAAAGAAAACAGATACTTCAAAAGAATCCGGTACATGCATTTCGGCAGGAACTCTGCCAATGATCCGTATTAAAAATACCAGGGGACTGTCAGTTGAGATATTTTCCGGTACTTCACCGGAAATGCTCTGCCATCTCATAAAGGCTTTTACCCATGCTGAATGATGCAGATGCTTCCGGATTTAAAAAGGTGTATCTGGCGATGGGATTTACGGATCTCCGTCGTGGGATCGATGGACTGGCAACGATCGTACGCTTTCAGTTTAAGCTTGATCCTTACGACAAAAATACACTGTTTCTTTTCTGTGGAAGAAGATGTGACCGGATCAAAGCACTGCTCTGGGAAGGCGATGGTTTTCTCCTTATGTACAAGAGACTCGATAATGGTGCATTCCGGTGGCCCCGTTCGGCAGATGAGGCAATGGCGATCACAGACGACCAGTACCGTATGCTGATGCAGGGACTGGAGATCGTTGCACGCCATCCGATCTCTGAGCTGAAAGAGACACTCCGCATTATGTAGCCTGTGCAAAATGCCGAAAATAAAAAAGTACCAAAACTGTAAAAATGATGTGTATCAACCGGATGAAAAAGGTTATCCACAAACAGTCTTTTCTCATTCCATTTGTTATCGTGTGAATAGAAAAACTGTTGTGGATAATACATCTGAAAAGCTGTAAAACAACGGCTTTCCAGATGTATTATCCACCGTCATTATGACGAAAGCCCATATCTGAAGGATTGGCGGAAATACAAAAATTCTGTTATAATCGGAATCAGTATAAAGACAGGAGTTCCGGTTATGACGATCAAGTACACAAAAGAACAACTGAATAAGTTTGATAAGGATCTGCTGATAGAGCTTTTTCTTGGGATGCAGGGACAGATGGAAGAATTGTCCAGGCAAACGCAGGCCTTAAATGACAGGATGCAGCTGATGATGGAACAGATGGTCCTTTTTCAGAAGAACCGTTTTGGCAGATCCAGCGAAAAAATGGCGGATTCTGAACAGATACGTTTCATGGAAGTGGACGGGACTATCGTATTCTTTAATGAAGCAGAGGCAGTCTGCGACCTGGATGCACCGGAACCTGATGACCTGGAATTGAAAGCACCCAAAAAGAAAAAACAGCCAGGGAAAAAAGCGGCTGATATAGCAGGGCTGACAGTAAAACGTATTGATCACTATCTGAAAGAGGAAGAACTGACGGCTGAGTTTGGTGAAAACGGATGGAAACAGCTTCCGGATGCCATTTCCCGATGTTATCAGTTCATTCCGGCCAGTGTCGTGATAGAGGAACATCATATCGGCGTTTATTCCAGTAAACTGGATGAACACATGATAAAGGCACCCCATCCCAGAAATCTGCTTCATGGAAGCCTTGTATCCCCGTCCCTTGCTGCGGCAGTCATAAATGGTAAGTATGTAAATGCGGTACCTCTCTACCGTCTTGAAAAAGAATTCGAAAGGTACGGGCTTGCCATTACCAGACAGAACATGGCGAACTGGATGATCCGTCTTGGGGAAGAATATCTGGGAACCATGTATGATTATCTGCATAAACTTCTGTATGATTATCATGTGATACAGGCAGATGAGACTCCTGTACTTGTAAATAAGGACGGGCGTCCTGCCGGCAGCCAGAGTTACATGTGGGTGTACCGGTCCGGCTTTATGTACCGGGATCGTCAGATCATCCTTTATGAATACCAGAAAACGCGTAATGCATCCCATCCCCGGGAATTCCTGAGGGATTACACCGGGATCTGTGTTACGGATGGGTACCAGGTATATCATACATTGGAAAAGAAGCGTGAAAATCTGAAGATTGCAGGCTGCTGGGTTCACTGCAGGCGCAGGTTTAACGATGCACTGGAAGTGATACCCAAAGCACACCGAAAGGAATCAATCCTGCATCTGATCATGAAACAGATACAGGCCATTTACCGGGAAGAGGGAAAACTGTCTGATTTTTCTACGGAAGACAGGCTCATGCAGCGTCAGCTTGTGGTAAAACCACTGGTGGATGCTTTCTTTGCGTACCTGAAACAGAATGAACCTAAGATTCCAAAGAACGGTAAAATACGGGAAGCATTTACATATGCACTGAACCAGGAAAGCTACCTGAAAGTTTTTCTGGAAGATGGGGATGTTCCAATAGACAACAATGCCAGCGAACGTGCGATCCGTGGATTCTGTATAGGGAAGAAAAACTGGGAGATGATCGATACGGTCAATGGAGCCAATAGTTCAGCGATCATCTACAGTATCGCAGAAACTGCAAAGGCGAATAACCTGAAACCTTTCGATTATTTCGAATATCTGCTTACGGAGATTCCCAAACATGTAGATGACAAAAACATAGATTTTCTTGCAGAACTTCTGCCATGGTCAGATATGTTGCCCGAAAACATTAGAAAGCCGCAAAAAGCCAGCGGAAAATAAACAGACCGCAAAAGCGGTCTGCTATTTGTCAAGGTGCTCGTATTCTACCGTTTAC
>NZ_QUED01000065.1:0-3111 GCF_003477865.1 Blautia sp. AF34-10 | reverse complement strand
TTCCCAAGAAACCGCCAAAGGTTCTATCAGACCGAAGCCATGATATACCTACACGCAAGAAGATTATACCATGTGCTTCTTCTGATACGCAACCGAGAACTTATGTTTGTAAAAGAAAGGGGAATGTAATCATGGCAAAATCAACAAAAAGTTATGAAGAACGAATGCTTGAAATGGAAAAGAAGGAACAGGAAAGCCTTGAAAAAGCAAAACGATATGCAGTACAGAAGAAAGAACTTCTGAAACGAAAGAAAGCCGAAGAAAGTAAAAAACGAACCCATAGGCTCTGTCAGGTTGGCGGTGCGGTGGAATCCGTTCTCGGTGCGCCTATTGAGGAAGAGGACATCCCAAAGCTGATTGGTTTTCTGAAAAAGCAGGAAGCCAATGGGAAATTTTTTTCAAAGGCAATGCAGAAAGAAACAAATACCGATATGGAGGAAGTGTAATGGCGGGGGATGAGTTTTTCATTCCCTTCATTGCTTTTTCATGAAGGGCGCACTTATGGACAACCAGAGGTCGTCCCAATAAGTTTGCCACAAGTGGCAACCGGTCTTCGCTCACGCTTGCCGGGCTCGTTCCGTCGGCGGGGCTTTCAGCCAGACCTGCTCATGCCGCAGGAGGCACTCTTCGCCAGAGAGGCGCATTCCATGCAGGCTGCTATGCGCAGGGCACTCTTACGCAGAGGGCGTTCCGGCAATACTGCTTTTTCTAAAACTGAAAGCAATGTTGCCGGAAATCTATGCCGGATGTGCAGAAAGGAGGAATCCAGACATGGCGATTTTTCATTACACAGTCAAAATAGTCGGACGAAGTAAAGGGAAATCTGTTATCTCCGCTTCCGCATATCTCAATGGGGATGTGATGAAAAACGAGGAAACCGGGAGAATCAGTTATTACACTTCTAAAAAAGAAGTGGTCTACACCAGTCTGATGATGTGCGAAAACGCACCTCCTGAATGGCAGATAGTACCAGAAGAAAATATAAAACGCTTTCAAAAATCTGTCCGATACAAAAGGTCAGAAGATAAAGAAGCTGCTTTAGAAAAATTTAAAATCACATTTCAGAAACAACGGTTATGGAATGAGGTATTGAAGATTGAAAAAAGTGCAGATGCCCAACTTGGCAGGTCATTTGAATTTGCCCTCCCAAAAGAATGGAGCAGACAGGAACAGATTCAATATACAGCCGACTATATCAAAAAAACATTTGTGGATAAGGGAATGTGTGCTGATTGGAGTATCCACGACAAAGGGGATGGCAATCCTCATGTCCATCTGCTTCTGACAATGCGCCCTTTTAACCCGGATCATTCTTGGGGGAAGAAAGAAGTCAAAGATTGGGGTTTTGTCAGAGATAAAAGCGGAAATATCGTGATTGATGAATCCCATCCGAACTGGTGGCAGGATAAGAAAAACCCTGACCGTCATGGAATCCGTATCCCTGTATTAGATGAAAACGGAATCCAGAAGATTGGTGCAAGAAACCGCCTGCAATGGAAACGGGTACTGACCGATGCTACGGGATGGAACAATCCAAAAAACTGTGAACTGTGGCGGAGCGAGTGGGCAAAGGTGTGTAATGAACATCTGCCTTTGCATAATCAGGTCGATCACCGTTCTTATGAAAAGCAGGGAAAACTCCAGATTCCTACCATCCATGAAGGTGCTGACGCAAGAAAGATTGAACAGAAGTTTCTTGCCGGGCAGGAAATAAAAGGTTCGTGGAAAGTAGCGGAAAATCAAATCATAAAACAACAAAACACGTTATTGCAAAAGATACTGGACACCTTTGGGAAAGTATCTGGTGCATTATCATTATGGAAGGAGCGATTAAATGACATTAGAAGAAAGCCGGGAAATTATACCCTTAATGGAATCTATGATTGGGCAAATCGAAGAACAGCAGACCTTAATGGCAGAAATGCTTCTGGAAATGCAGAACCGGGACACCCAACTCTCTCTTATGCAGGAACAGAATCAGAAATTGCAAAAATTAAACAGCGAGTTATCCGAGCTGCTCAACATTTTGCCAAGTACCGAGGAACTGCTTTCCAAGATGGAAGAACAGAAAACGAAGATAGAACTTTTGGAAAACGAAAATCAGCAATGGCAGATATTGGCACAGAAGCTGAACAGCGAAAACAGTTTATTACTGAAACAGAACACCGAATTGCTGAACTGGAACAGCAGGTAGAGAAAGGACGTGATATAGATGAACGAATCCAGAGAATTAAAGAACGCCGAACAGTTGGAAGAACTTCTGCTCTTGACCGAGGAGATACAAGAAGAGTTGGAACAGAAAGACCAGCTTATCGTGGAACTGAAGACGCAGCTCAACGAATCTCTGACCTTGAACGAGAAATTAAACAAAGAGAACAGAGCCGGGAATATTCAAGCATTAAAGAACGACTTGAAGCTGGCAGACAGAGCATTGCGGAGCGAGAAAGAGAAGCTGCGAAGCGCAAACGTCACGATAGAGGAATGTCAAGATAAAATACGATGCTTAACACAACAACGGGATTATGCCCGGACACATCAGAAAATCGTAGAGATACCGGTAGAAAAGCCGGTACTCTATAAAAATGCGAAGCCTGTGACCGGACAGCCTATCAGAATGCAAAAGCAAGATACGAAACACAAAAAGAGCAACTTGCAGGACAATATAAAGCAAAAACGGTAATGTTCCAAACAACCTTGTTCCTTCTTGCATGGTATTCGCTGACAACCACTCTTTTTCAGGCAGTACAGTCAGATGTGTTCCTTTCCGATTGCAAATCATTCTTCCATGATGCAGCATCATTCATACAAACTTTTATTGGTTGGACGATTGATGCCGGGCAATCTGTGGCACAAATCAGCACAAAAATTCCAAATGAGATTATACCCGGAATCATATATTGGTTATTGCTGATATTGGTTGTGGGAATATGTGTGGCAGGGACAGGAATACTGGCGATACTGATAGAAATAAAGGTTATAGAATTATATAAGAAAAACTGTTGGGATGTTATTACCCTACTGATGATACTGACAAGTGCGGCTGTCATCATTTATTTTGGAGAAGTAAATTTAAAAAAGCATTATCAATAAATCTGTTGTTCTTTGGTTAAT
>NZ_QUED01000064.1:0-3476 GCF_003477865.1 Blautia sp. AF34-10 | reverse complement strand
CCGATTATAATATCGTATTGTTGATTTTAGTCAACAGTAGACGCTTATTTTTATCATCTATTGTGGATATAATTTAACAATACGAGAGGAGATGTCTTATACTAATGTCGGATAGCGAATTATGTTTACAGGAAATCGGAAAAAGAATTATGGATCGTCGAAAAAAGCTGGGACTCACTCAAGAAGCACTTGCAGAAAAAGGGGAAGTCACTACCCAGTTTGTTTCTTATGCTGAATCAGGGAAGCGAGCAATGAGGCCTGAAAATCTGCTAAAAATCTCCTCTGCTTTAGAAGTAAGTGCCGATTATTTACTCACTGGTGAAATTATAGATAAGGATCTGTTGATTCTTTCAGATAAGCTCCGCCGACTCACGCCTTCACAGGTACGCACAGTTGAAGCTATTATAGATGAATGTAACAACCTTTTTAATCAGAAAGAAATTACCCTTCTCTCTCAAAAAAGGTAAGTGCAAAATAATTCGACGGATTGTGTTGCCCTAAAAAATATCCCATAATAATCAATAGAGAATGCAAGCATTTTACTTCATCTTTTCTTGCTAGAAATGATAGGTGCGAGCATTTTACTCTATTCAAGTTATGGAGGTGTGCTCATGAAAAGCAAAAGAATACCTGTCGAAGAACAATACCGTCTCATCATGGAATGCCGTCAAAGTGGATTGACAGATCATCAATGGTGTGTGGAACATGATATCAAGCCAGGAACTTTTTACAACTGGGTAAAAAGACTGCGTCAGAAAGGTTGTGTGGATTTGCCGGCGTCAACTGGACGCACCTATCGCGCACCAGAAAGCTAGGAAGTTGTCAGAGTGGAGTTTCATGATACTGACCCGATTCCTTATGAACAGCCATTAAATGTAATTCCGGCAGCTACGGAAAGGAATAACTTTTCTGTAGCAGAGTCAATGAAGCTGTCTGTAGGCAGCTTTCATCTAACAATACCAAATGGAACAGATCCTCAGCTTCTGGCTCAAACGCTTCGAATTGTGAAGGAGCTGGAATGTTAGGGGATATCACAGCCGCCGATGAAATCTATATCGTAACAGGCAGAACGGATATGCGGAAATCCATTGACGGGCTGTGTGCTATTGTAGAGGATCAACTCCATATGGATCCAAGGCGAAGTGCCCTGTATCTTTTCTGTGGAAAACGTTGTGACAGGATCAAAGCTTTGCTCTGGGAATCTGACGGATTTGTGCTGCTGTATAAACGTATGGAAGTTCAGGGCAGGTTTCGCTGGCCCAGAAATCAGCTGGAAGTAAAACAATTGACCTGGCAGCAATTCGACTGGCTCATGTCCGGGCTTGAAATCGAACAACCCAAGGCATTCAAACCTACGGAATGATCGCGTAAAACATCTATGCCAACCAACAGAAACGGAGGGGCTTCTCACCCTGTATCATGTCTGAAATTCCTTGTAAATGCTGGGTTTTCTGCTTCTTTTTCATTGCTTTTTATGGTATAATAAGAGCAGTGAAAAAGGAGCAGAAAACATATGGCTGGCAATTCAAAAGATTCAAAAATCCTTGCGTACAAGGACATGATCAACCAACTGAATAAGACGATTTCCACACAGACAGAACGGATCCAGTCTTTACAAAAAAACATTGGAAGCAGACCGGCTGGAAAAAGAAAACCTTCGTCAGCAGATTGAATATCTCACGAAGAAACTTTTTGGTACTTCCAGTGAAAAACGGAAAGATATCGATGGCCAGTTGAATCTTTTTGATGAAGCCGAGCAGGAAGCAGACCCGACATGGGAACAGGAACTTCCTGATGACATCACTGTTCCGGAACATAAGAGAAAAGCAAGACGGACACATGCTGATCTCTTTAAAAATGTTCCTTCCTGCGACGAGATCATTTCTCTTCCGGAGGAGGAGCGAAACTGTCCAACCTGCGGAACGCAGATGGAATGTATTGGGAAAGAATTCGTCCGCCATGAATTTCGTTTTACCCCGGCCAAGGGAAAAGTAGTAAATATCTATCGTGAAACCTATAAATGCCCGGAGTGTGCCATATCAGAGGAACATCCGGATGATCAGACATTTGTCAAAGTCCCTGTTCAGGAACCATTGATCCCGGAAAGTTATGCATCGGAATCCGTTGTCGGATGGGCAATGCACCAGAAGTACCAGAATGGTCTGCCGTTAAACAGGCAGGAAGAGGACTGGAAGCAACTGGGTGTCCCATTAAGCCGGGCTACGCTTGCTAACTGGATCATTTACTGTGCCGAGAATTATCTCCGTCATGTTTATGATTATTTTCACCGTCAGTTACGGATGCGTAAATATCTGATGGCAGATGAACCCCGGGTTCAGGTACTGAATGAGCCGGAGCGTAATCCTGAAACGGATTCCTGGATGTGGCTCTTCCGCAGTGGAGAAGACGGACTTCCGCCGCTCCTGCTCTATCATTATACAGAGACAAGGGCAAAGTTCCATGCAGCATCTTTCCTACAGGGGTTCAGCGGATATCTGGAGACGGATGGATATCAGGGTTATAATAATCTGCCGGATATCAAGCGCTGTTCTTGCTGGGCACATGTGAGACGTTACTTCACAGATGCCATACCGAAAGGGAAAGAGTATGATTACAGCCTTCCGGCAGTGCAGGGAGTACAGTTCTGTTCCAAGCTGTTTGATTGTGAGCGGTACTCAAAAGCAAAAAATCACACTGCGGAGCAGAGAAAACAATTTCGTCTTGAAAAGGAGAAGCCAATACTGGAGGCATTCTGGAATTGGCTGGATCAACAGCGCCCAAACAAAGGAACCCGTTTGGCGAAAGCGGTAAACTATGCCCAAAATCGGAAAGACACCCTGATGACTTATCTGGAAGACGGTCATTGCAGTTTGTCCAATAATCTTAGCGAGAATGCAATCAGGCCATTCACTGTCGGCCGGAAGAACTGGCTGTTCAGTGCCAGTCCGAAAGGAGCTGCCTCCAGTGCTATTGTGTATACAATGGTCGAGATGGCAAAAGCGAATGATCTGAATACCTATAAATATCTGACATATCTCTTATCACAGCGGCCAGACGATAAAATGTCAGATGAACAGTTGGAACAGCTTGCCCCATGGAGCGAGACTGCGAAAACGAACTGTCAAAACTAAAATAGAGTAAAACGCTTGCATCTATTATTTTGGTGCAAGCGTAATTCATGAGTAACGTAGCAATATTTTGCGCTTACTTTTTATCTTTTCCATCTACTGAATAATCTTTGGGTGATTGAGCCACCTGTCCTGTGCGATTGAGCCACACTTCCGTTTTATAGTGAGCCATCATTCCGGTATGGTTGAGCCACACTGTCTTATAATAGATTCATACACAAACATTGTGTAAATCTATTGTAAACGGTAGAATACGAGCACCTTGACAAATAGCAGACCGCTTTTGCGGTCTGTTTATTTTCCGCTGGCTTTTTGCGGCTTTCTAATGTTTTCGGGCAACATATCTGA
>NZ_QUED01000063.1:0-3641 GCF_003477865.1 Blautia sp. AF34-10 | reverse complement strand
TTCCCAAGAAACCGCCAAAGGTTCTATCAGACCGAAGCCATGATATACCTACACGCAAGAAGATTATACCATGTGCTTCTTCTGATACGCAACCGAGAACTTATGTTTGCAAAAGAAAGGGGAATGTAATCATGGCAAAATCAACAAAAAGTTATGAAGAACGAATGCTTGAAATGGAAAAGAAGGAACAGGAAAGCCTTGAAAAGGCGAAAAGATATGCAACACAGAAGAAAGAACTTCTGAAACGAAAGAAAGCCGAAGAAAGTAAAAAACGAACCCATAGGCTCTGTCAGATTGGCGGTGCAGTGGAATCCGTTCTTGGTGCACCTATTGAGGAGGAAGACATCCCAAAGCTGATTGGTTTTCTGAAAAGGCAGGAAGCCAATGGGAAGTTTTTCTCAAAGGCAATGCAGAAAGAAGCCAATACCGATATGGAGGAAGTGTAATGACGGAGGGGATGAGTTTTTCATTCCCTTCATTGCTTTTTCATGAAGGGCGCACTTATGGACAACCAGAGGTCGTCCCAATAAGTTTGCCACAAGTGGCAACCGGTCTGCGCTCACGCTTGCCGGGCTCGTTCCGTCGGCGGGGCTTTCAGCCAGACCTGCTCATGCCGCAGGAGGCACTCTTCGCCAGAGGGGCGCATTCCATGCAGACTGCTATGCGCAGGGCACTCTTACGCAGAGGGCGTTCCGGCAATGCTGCTTTTTCTAAAATTGAAAGCAATGTTGCCGGAAATCTATGCCGGATGTGCAGAAAGGAGGAATCCAGACATGGCGATTTTTCATTACACAATCAAAATAGTCGGACGAAGTAAAGGAAAATCTGTTATCTCCGCTTCTGCATATCTCAATGGGGATGTGATGAAAAACGAAGAAACCGGGAGTATCAGTTATTACACTTCTAAAAAAGAAGTGGTCTACACCAGTCTGATGATGTGCGAAAACGCACCTTCTGAATGGCAGATAGTACCAGAGGAAAATATAAAACGCTTTCAAAAGTCTGTCCGATACAAAAGGTCAGAAGATAAAGAAGCTGCTATAAAAAAATTTAAAATCACATTTCAAAAACAGAGGTTATGGAATGAGGTATTGAAGATTGAAAAAAGTGCGGATGCCCAACTTGGCAGGTCATTTGAATTTGCCCTTCCAAAAGAATGGAGCAGACAAGAACAGATTCAATATACAGCCGACTATATCCAAAAAACATTTGTGGATAAAGGAATGTGCGCTGATTGGAGTATCCACGACAAAGGGGATGGCAATCCTCATGTCCATCTGCTTCTGACTATGCGCCCTTTTAACCCGGATCATTCTTGGGGAAAGAAAGAAGTCAAGGATTGGGAATTTGTCAGAGATAAAAACGGAAATATCGTGATTGATGAATCCCATCCGAACTGGTGGCAGGATAAGAAAAACCCTGACCGTCATGGAATCCGTATCCCTGTATTAGACGAAAACGGAATCCAGAAGATTGGTGCAAGAAACCGCTTGCAATGGAAACGGGTGCTGACCGATGCTACTGGATGGAACAATCCAAAAAACTGTGAACTATGGCGGAGTGAATGGGCAAAGGTATGTAATGAACATCTGCCTTTGCAGAATCAGGTCGATCACCGTTCTTATGAAAAACAGGGAAAACTCCAGATTCCTACCATTCATGAAGGCGCTGACGCAAGAAAGATTGAACAAAAATTTCTTGCCGGGCAGGAAATAAAAGGTTCGTGGAAAGTAGCGGAAAATCAAATCATAAAACAACAAAACACGTTATTGCAAAAGATACTGGACACCTTTGGGAAAGTATCGGGTGCATTATCATTATGGAAGGAGCGATTAAATGACATTAGAAGAAAGCCGGGAAATTATACCCTTAATGGAATCCATGATTGGGCAAATCGAAGAACAGCAGACCTTAATGGCAGAAATGATTCTGGAAATGCAGAACCGGGACACCCAACTCTCTCTTATGCAGGAACAGAATCAGAAATTGCAAAAATTAAACAGCGAGTTATCCGGGCTGCTCAACATTTTGCCAAATACCGAGGAACTGCTTTCCAAGATGGAAGAACAGAAAACGAAGATAGAACTTTTGGAAAACGAAAATCAGCAATGGCAGAAATTGGCACAGAAGCTGAACAGCGAAAACAGTTTATTACTGAAACAGAACACCGAATTGCTGAACTGGAACAGCAGATAGAGAAAGGACGTGATATAGATGAACGAATCCAGAGAATTAAAGAACGCCGAACAGTTGGAAGAGCTTCTGCTCCTGACCGAGGAGATACAAGAAGAACTGGAACAGAAAGACCAGCTTATCGTGGAACTGAAGACGCAGCTCAACGAATCTCTGATCTTGAACGAGAAATTAAACAAAGAGAACAGAGCCGGGAATATTCAAGCATTAAAGAACGACTTGAAGCTGGCAGACAGAGCATTGCGGAACGAGAAAGAGAAGCTGCGAAGCGCAAACGTCATGATCGGGGAATATCAAAATAAAATACGCTGTTTAACACAACAACGGGATTATGCCCGGACACATCAGAAAATCGTAGAGATACCGGTAGAAAAGCCGGTACTCTATGAAAAATGTGAATCCTGTGACCGGACAGCCTATCAGAATGAAAAAGCGAAATACGGAACACAAAAAGAGCGACTTGCCGGACAGTATAAAGCAAAAACGGTAATGTTCCAAACAACCTTGTTCCTTCTTGCATGGTATTCGCTGACAACCACTCTTTTTCAGGCAGTACAGTCCGATGTGTTCCTTTCCGATTGTAAATCATTCTTCCATGATGCAGCGTCATTCCTACAAACTTTTATCGGTTGGACAATTGATGCCGGGCAATCTGTGGCACAGATTAGCACAAAAATTCCAAATCCTTTTATAGCCGGAATGGTATATTGGTTATTTCTGATATTGGTTGTCGGAATATGTGTGGCAGGGACAGGGATACTGGCGATACTGATAGAAATAAAGGTTATAGAATTATATAAGAAAAACTGTTGGGATGTTATTACTCTACTGATGATACTGACAAGTACTGCTGTCATCATTTATTTTGGAGAAGCAATTAAAAAAGCACTTTCCGTAAATCTTCTATTGCTTTTCGTACTTTCTCAGGGAGTATATCTTGGAATCAGATGTTATTTGAAAAATCGGTTAGGTACCAAGCAATATTGGTGAAAACATGCTAAAAAACGTATAATAGCAGGGGATAAAACATCGTCCCCTACTATTATATAAACAGCGAGTTTTACCCATCTCTCTCTTTTGAAAGATTCGCTACTTGTGGAACCGAGATATAAGGTTTCGCCTGTGTTCTTTGGTGTATCACTACCACATTTCTCTGTACCGATGTAATCTTTCTGCATACGGAAGCAAGAGATACAATATTCCTTATTTTAAAACATAATTACAATTCCTGTTTGACAAGAACGATCATCATAGAAGGATTGTATTTGTCCCCACTCATAATAATATTCGACGCCTGTCATACTCTTTTTACTGGGAGTACCTAAGCATTTCCTTAAAAACCTATTATTTTCTTCTTGCAACTTTTCTAAGACTGTACCATTCATTGTCTCATATTTCGTTAGAATACTTTTTGTCTGCTCGAACCCAATTCAATCTTTTTTTACTTT
>NZ_QUED01000062.1:0-3651 GCF_003477865.1 Blautia sp. AF34-10 | reverse complement strand
GGCGTTACCCCATCATTCCACCTATCGGATTACCAGTTCACAGACTGGTTATTATTTAATAAACCAACACTGTGCGCAGACTTTTTACCGCCTGCGAACGTGTCGCACTGACCCAGAAATCTTCCCCAGACTTGTCGCCCTCGCCCTTCGTGTTCATAATCAGGGCGTTCACCAGCTTCAGGATATCCTTCTCTGACCGGATGTCGGGTAAGAGACTGGCATTGCTGCCAGCCCCTCCCCTAAGAACCGTACGTGACAGTTTCCCGTCATACGGCTCAAGCCTATCGTAAGGCCTCGTGTAAAACGAAACCCGGCTCAAATCAAGTAGTCCGGCTCATGCAGATTTCGATGACACCAGGGATGTACCATAATAGCAGGCCACTTCCTGTTGTTTTCGGTGATAAAATGCGTCTTAAATCCTGTTTCAGATGTAATTCTTTCTCCGCATACAGGGCAGCACCGTTTTTGGTTGTTCCAAATTTTAACGAGTTTTTCTCGTCCTTTGGTGCTGTTCAGCATTCTTTCCCCGTCACGTTCCTCATAATATCCCGTCCATTTTTTATCGAATGGGTTGGCTTCGGCGGTGATTTTCTTGAATCGGATGATTTTAGTATTTGCCGCGTATTCCAGCTTGAGGTATTTTTCATCGAAATCTTTACCGCGGAAAGCAGGCTCTGCTGCAAACGTCCACGTCCGGTTATCAATATGGTGCCAATATTTGTTGGCAATCCATTTCCTACCTTTTCGTTTGTGTCTGCGGCAAGCCCACTTCCATAGGCACTCGAAAATCCTGTGGTCAACTAATCCAAAAATATCCGCAGAAACTACATAGCGGTGGTAGTTGACCCAACCGCGAATCACAGGATTTAGTTTGCGAATGAGCAAGTCCTGCGTGGCGGTTTTGTTCTCCTTAACAATAGTCCGCACTTTTTTGAGGAAAGCTTTTACTGCATTCTTTGACGGCTTTATAAGCAATTTTCCGTTGTATTTCCGAATGTTCTGCCCAAGAAAATCAAAGCCGTCGCTGATATGTGTAATCACCGTTTTTTCCTCTGAAAGTTGCAGGCCGCGTTCCGCCAGAAAGTCCTTGATAAGCGGCATAACCTCGTTACGCAAAGTTTCCGGGCTTTTCCCGGTGACGATAAAGTCGTCGGCATATCGCACGAAATTAATCTGGTCGTAGATGGTTTTACCTGCCACCGTCCGTCTCATCGGGAATCTTTCTTTTAGAATCCGCTCCAGACCGTCCAAGGTCATGTTCATCAAAACTGGCGATATTGTGCCGCCCTGTGGGGTCCCTTCCTCTGTCGGAAAGATTTTTCTGGTTTCCACAAAGCCACATTTCAGCCATTTTTCGAGCATTTCCTTGTCCATTGGGATATTTTTCATTAACCAGCTATGACTGATATGGTCAAAGCACCCTTTAATATCTCCCTCCAAAATCCATTGAGGCGAACCGGCTCTGCACAAATCGTTAAAGCATTGCCCGATGGCATCGTGTGTGCTTCTTCCAATTCTAAAGCCGTAGGAGTTCGGGTCTGCCAGAGTTTCTGCCAATGGTTCCAGTGCAAACTTATATAATGTCTGCATGGCGCGGTCTGTCATCGTTGGAATATTCAGCGGGCGTAATTTTCCGTTTTTCTTCGGGATATACACCCGTCTGAGAGGTTGGGGCTTATAGCCCCGGCGTTTGAGTTTGTCAATCGCCTCGAATTTGCCTTTTGGCGTTTTCCATAATTCATGGTCTACACCAGCGGTATTTTTGCCTTTATTACTTGTCACACGTTTCACTGCCAATGCCTTGGCATAGAAAGAGTGCGTCAACAGCCATTGCAGAGTTTTCACTTTGCTGTAATGACCGTCTTTTTGAGCCTTTACGATACGCATTTGCAGCTTTTTAACATAGGCCTCCGCTTTCTTCCAATCAATGGATTCCCAGCTTCGTGCCCTGTCAGCAGGCGCACACAGTTTCCTGTTCATTTGCAATTCCTCCTCTCAAAAGTTCTGTAAATTCTCTCGTAAAGATAGACCTGCTGGAAGTCAGCCCGCTTTCGCGTGGGATGCTGTTTCAATCCCTATCCGTCCTCATTACAAGGTCGGCGTTCGCTTTTTCCAGCGTTCCTTACCCGCGTTTCTATCGGCTTTCCTTGCGGTCAGCTTTCCGAATATACGGAGAGAGCGCGGGCTTAACACGTTTCACGTAATCAACCGTGTAGGTTAGGTGCCGCCTATCCGCCGGCAGTCATGTTTGTCCATGTGTTCCCAGCTTACAGGAGAACATCCGACTGCACACCTTTTGGTTCAGGCCTATCAGC
The DNA here is from genome assembly GCF_003477865.1 of Blautia sp. AF34-10. NCBI lineage: Bacteria > Bacillati > Bacillota > Clostridia > Lachnospirales > Lachnospiraceae > Blautia > Blautia sp. AF34-10. Next base: position 1,336 of record NZ_QUED01000062.1, on the reverse strand, counting down.
AACTTTAGCCTGGTTCCCGCTAACGACGTTTAACAGCGATTTACTTACATTCACCATACTACACAAGCCAAGCTCCCCAGCCGGACGTTGCTTCCAGCTTTTCGCCTCTGCCTCGAGGTTTCGGCTTAACCCTTTCGGGAGGGCTACCTTTTCTCGTCATGCTGCCTCACGGCCGTTGCCAGCCGCTTCGGTGACGATAGGCTACTGCTAATGGAATAACAGGTTCGGTCAGCGCCGAACAGTTTAATTACGCGACCTCGTGTCGCGCGTAGGCCAGAGGGTTATATCTCATGGACTTTTTGAAGTTAATTAGGTTGAGGCACTTGATGCGGTATTTCTGTCTTTCCAGGAAACCGCCGATTTCAGGAAGGAGTGTACCCTTCGGATCGGTACAGACATACGAGCTATGGGCTTGAAGCAGCGAAGGCTTACAAAAGAACCTCGTTTTTCCGCTGCCGCTGCCTCCGATTACCAGAATATTTTTATTTCTTGCGTACTTCGGCTGCTTTGGCCTGCTTGACATGGTGATCCGCTCCGTCATGGTCATGGGGATGTTTTGGAAGAAATCCTTGTCCATGTAAGGGGCGATATCCGCCGCCGTACCCCATGAAGCGTTTTGTCAAGTGCTTTTTTGAGTTATTGACGCAAATTATCGTGAAAGTGCGAAAGTGCAAAGTGCAAAGGGTCTGCGTTTTGCGCTTTCAGCTTGCGGGTTCGGGCGGCTGCTTCTTCTTGATGAAGTTGTACCATTGACCGCCGACACGCCTTGCGCCTAAAATGCCGCCCATGTTGCGCTTGGCGTTCTGTACCGTCCTTTCGGATATTCCGGCTTCGGCTGCGGCTTTTACAATGTCCTCGCTGGCAAGCTCTTTCCCGTCTGCAAGTAGGTCAAGTATCAGCCTTTCAGCCTGTTCGGTCTTGGTGGCATTGTTGCCGCCCGCGCCGGACAGCAGCTCGTCAGCGGTGATGTCGTATTCGCCTATCCATGAAAAGCCCGTTTCCGGGTCAAGGCAAAAGGCAACGGGCTTTCCCTCCGGCGCAAGGGAAGATTTGTCATGGACGATAACGCGCACATTCGGTTCGCGCTTCACGCGCCCGATCAGCAGGACGCTCCGGGCGGCTGCGCGGAAGTCGATAGAACCTAATCCCCGGTACGCGCTCTGCCCTCCGGCTGCTTTGTTCAAATGTCCGATAAGGATAACGGCGCACCCGGTACGCTCCGCAACTTCGGCAAGGCGGCGGAACATGGGGCGCACTTCGTTTGCCCGGTTCATGTCGGTTTTTTCGCCCATGTACGCCTGTATGGGGTCAAGGATAATCAGCCGCGCCCCGTTCT
>NZ_QUED01000061.1:0-4022 GCF_003477865.1 Blautia sp. AF34-10 | reverse complement strand
AACATAAATAGTGAGATAAAAGATGTTCAAGGAATAAACATTACTAAACAATTTATGCCATCTGTTCAAATATAAATGGGGTTGATTTATCTAAATATAAGATTGTAAGAAAGGGGCAATTTGTCTTTTCTGGAATGCAGACAGGAAGGGATAAATGTATTAGAATAGCACTTTTTGATAAAGATGAACCAGTAATCATTTCACCGGCATATACGGTCTTGGAAATAAAAGATAATAGTGTTTTGGTGGAATATATAATGATGTGGTTTTTGCGTAAAGAAGTTGATCGACTAGGTTGGTTTATGAGTGACGGAAGTATACGAACAAATTTAGATATGGATCGTTTTTATGAAATTGAAATACCAGTACCGGATTTAAATGTTCAAAAATCAATTGTTCAAATATATAACGCATATAATGAACGCAGAGATATTAACGAAAAACTTAAAGAACAGATAAAAGATATTTGCCCAATACTAATTAAAGGTTCTATAGAAGAGGCGAGAAAAGCAAAGGAGGCATAAGCCTATGGCTAGATTAAAAGAATACAATGGTCATTATTGTGAATCAGAATACGAATATGCCTTTATTGGCTTTTTAGAAACAGAGGGATGGAAATATACTTCTGGAAATAAGCTTTCTCGTGTTACCAAAAGAGATGTGTTGATAGAGGATGATTTCAAGAAATTTATAGCAGATGGAAATCTTGATTTGACAGAAGATGAAGTAACACAGATCTATGATACTGTTCGTCTTGTGGGTGCAGAGAGTGATTTTGCAACATTGCATAAGGTATACAACTGGTTGGTGGATGGTATCCAATTTACTCCGAAAGATGGTATTGCAAGAATGATACCGCTGATTAACTTTGAAAAGGATGGTGTTAAGAATGTCTTTCGAGTGGTGAATCAGTTTACAGTAGAATATACAAATAATGGTCAAAAAGAGAACCGCAGACCGGATGTAATTCTTTTTGTGAATGGTATGCCATTATGTATTATGGAATTGAAGAACCCTGCTGATGCAAATGCGACTATTTATGATGCTTGGGAGCAGATTAATATTCGTTATTGGAGAGATATACCTCATTTGTTGCATTACTGTCCTTTAGCTTGTATTTCTGATGGAGTTAAAACCAGATTAGGAACAGTTCGCACACCATATGAACATTTTTATGCCTGGAGACGTGTTAATGATGGAGATGCTGTATCAACACTTCCATTTGCTGAAACAGAAACTATGATTAAGGGTGTTTATTCTCCTGAGCGTTTTTTGGAAATATTTAGAGATTACATTTATTTTCAGGATAGTATTTATGATAGTGATGAAGTGGAAATTGTATGCCGTTATCCACAGTTTTTTGCTGCGAGGCTTCTGAAGCAAAGCATTGTAGATTCTGTTGTTACCAAGAGTGGAAGAGGCGGTACATATTTTGGGGCTACGGGATGTGGTAAGACTTATACGATGGCATTTTTGGCACGTCAGTTGGCATTACGCTGTACAGATATCTCAGAGATAGGTTCTCCAACGATTATATTGATTGTCGATAGAGATGAATTGCAAAAACAGGGGGCGAAGCTTTTTACAAAGAGTACAGAATTCCTTAATCTTGGAGAGGTTTCTGTTGTTAAGAATAGAACACAACTAAGACAGGAACTTGGAGCAAGACAAAGTGGTGGATTCTATATATGCACTATTCAGAAGTTTTGTGATAGGGAAGATGACAAAATAGGTCTTATCAATGACAGACAGAATATTATATGCTTCTCTGATGAAGCACATAGAACTCAGCTTGAACACTCTAAAAAAATTCAATTCAGTAAAGATGCGGATGCGAATATGAAAGCTATGGTATCAAAGCCATATGCAAAGGTGTTAAAAGAGGCATTTCCACAGGCTACATTTGTAGGATTTACAGGAACACCTATTGCAGAAACATATCAGACTTTTGGTGATGAAATTGATAGATATACGATGGATCAGGCTGTTGCAGATGGACTTACTGTTTCTATTAAATATCATCCTCGTATTGCAAAAGTATTACTTGATAAAAACAAGGTAAAAGAGATTGAGGACTACTATAAAAAGTGTGCTGATGATGGTGCTACTTTTGAAGATGTCGAAGCAAGTAAGAAGGCAATGAGTTCTATGGAAATAATTCTTGGGGAACCTTCCAGATTAGAGCGTCTTGCTACAGATATTCATAATCATTATGTTTCAGCCTGTGATGCAGATCCGAATAGAATACAGAAAGCAATGGTGGTTTGTTCTAATAGAAAGATTGCTTATGCTTTATTGTCGAAATTTAAAGATAAGTATCCTGAATGGTTTGAAGAAAAGAAAGTGCCGGATGGTACTGATGGAACAGATGAAGAATTAAATGAATTGAAACCTATGCCACTTATTGCAATGGTATCTAGTGTTGGAAAAAATGATGAGCAGGATATGTATAACTATCTTGGTGGCGTTAAGAATGATAAACGTTCCGAAGAGTTAGATGCTGCTTTTAAGCAAGAAAAGTCAAACTTTCGTATAGTTATTGTTGTAGATATGTGGATTACTGGGTTTGATGTTCCGTGTCTCACATATTTATACAATGATAAACCATTAAAAAAGCATTTGTTAATACAGACCATAAGCCGTGTAAACAGAAAGTATCCAGGAAAAGAGTATGGTATGGTGATTGATTATATAGGAATCCGTGATAATATGCGTGAAGCCATGAAATTATATGGCGGAAATAGCTCGGTTGCACCAACTTCTGATGATGTTGAGCAGGCTACATCGGTATTTAGGGAAGAATTGGAAGAGCTAAAAAATATGTTTATAGGCTATGATTTAACACCATTTATAAATATGGAATGCAATCCGATTGACCGATACAGGCTTCTTGCCAAAGCAGCAGAATATGTTTTTGTATCAACTCAAGAGTTGCAGTCAGAAGGAAAAAATGGTTCTCAGACAGTATCTTTTAAAACATATTTTCTGAAGACTGTTAAATCTATGAGAATGGCATTTGATATATGTCAGCCTTCAGGGTATCTTGGAGAAGAAGAATCTGCTTTGGCACAATGCTTTATGGCAATAGCAGGTTTTGTCCGTAAAATGTGTGGAACAAGTGAAGTGGATACTGACAGTATGAATCGTGCAGTTTCTAAGATGGTGGAGGAAGCATTAAAATATAATCAGGTTGAGAGCATTCTTGAGAGTGGTGAGGAAGAGGATATTTTTTCACCAGAATATTTTGAAAAGTTATCTGACGTTAAGATGCCGGCAACTAAGCTCGAACTTCTTGTCAAAATGCTTCGTAAACAGATTAAGGAATATGGGAAAGTTAACAGATTAGCTGCAAAGACATATCAGGAAATGTTGGAAAAGACTATTGCAGAATACCATGAGAGACGTAAACATCTTTCTGCGGAAGAAGCAGGTGAAGCACAGGAACAGGTTTCAGAAGATATTATTAAAATTGCAACAGAGCAGGCGTTAGCTATTCTAAGAGCAATGAATGAAAATAGAGAAAGCTTTCGAAAAATAGGACTTACTTTTGAAGAAAAGGCATTTTATGATATTTTGATTTCTATGCGTGACCAATATGATTTTGAGTATGGAACGGATAAAGAGGTCGATGGTATTGTAATCAATGATAAGTGCAAAAACTTGGCAATAAAGGTAAAGGAAATCATTGATACAAAATCTTCTTTTGCTGATTGGCTTAACAATCAAAATGTAAGAGATCAGTTGAAATTGGAAATAAAGATTTGTCTAGTTAAGAATGGTTATCCACCACAATATAGCCCGGAAGTATTTAAGAAAGTTATGGAGCAGGTGGAGAATTTTGAGGAGCATTCAGATGTATCCGCTTCAATTGAAGAGTACAAAGGCTCTAATAGACATATATATGATTATATTTCAGAAAATAGTATGTTGCGAGTTGCTGAGGAGTCTATTCCATATGGATATAAAAGTAGTATTATACTATTATCAAGTGACAGATTAATAATAGCTTTTGCCTTATAGAA
>NZ_QUED01000060.1:0-4142 GCF_003477865.1 Blautia sp. AF34-10 | reverse complement strand
TCCCATCAGATTTTACAGGTAGCATCACTTCATCATCAGAGCGCACGGGCAACACAGTATATGATTCAGTGACTGATACGATTTATGTGTATAACCGATACCAGCTTGAGTTGATGAAAGGGAAATCTTCAGACAGCGAACCTGTAATGAGCGAGGATTATATTGCTGAAAAAGTTGGAATGGGACAGGTTTTTACACTGGAAGATGGTTCCTATCTTACTTACAGCAAAACACATAATTATGTGCTTGCTTCTTCATTTACAACAGAAACACCGGAGCTTCTTGCTAATAAGGCTGGGACAGAGGAGACAACTCAGGATATTACTAGCGCATATCCGTCCGACTATGAAGGAAGAAATTATTTCGGTCAGGTGGTAAAAAAGATTGGTGATAAAAATTATATTCTGATTGGAAATGAAACACAGCTTCGGGCAATCGGAACAGATACGGATGTGACAGAACCAATCTGGCGAGTATATGAAACAAGAGAGAAAAATGAGGGAATACTGGGGGGATATACAGACTGGAAACCGGCAGCGGATACATCAGAATACAAAACGGAACTGTATTATCCGGGTGATGCGGATATTGTAAAGTTTAATGATACATATAATTGGTCCGGAAAGGAATTGTATGCTAATAAAAACGGTGCTCATAAGCTGAATGATACAGAATATTTGGATAATCCATCTTGGGATATAGCTGGTACAAAAGCTACACAGTGTTATGTGTATGTAAGTAGTACGATTCAGGAGTCAGCCGATATGACAGTAACTGCAACAGAAAGTACTGCCAGTGATTCCGAAGCGGCATCCGTTGAAGCAGATGAAACTGTAAATGACAGTGATTTGATTGATATGATTCCGTCAGATAGCGAGGAAGCAGCTGAGACAGGAAGTGATGATGCAGAAGCTTTTACAAGCAGTGGGGATGAAAGTGGTTTTACTGATGATATAGATTCGGAAAGTATAACAGTTGATGAGAATAAAACTTATGTACTTACTTATGATACGTCAAAACATAGCAATACCAATATTGCAGGATCTGGATATAAATACAGTAAGGATGCGAATTACATTATCTTTCGTGATATTGATCTTTCCAAAGCGGGTACCAATTCTAATGGGGAAGATGATAACTGGGATCCTATTGACAACTACCAGGGAAACATGGAAGGCCGAAAGGGAATGGTTGAAGGTCAGAGTATAACAATCAGCCATATCAATATTTCACAGGCTAATCCAGTTGATCAGGACAATCAGGCAGAATATGGTATCGGATTTTTCAGAAATTTGACAACACCATATTCTACATCCCTGACAATATCCCAAAATCCAATCACTGTGAAAAACATTACCCTTTCTGATGTGACGGTTTCTACAACTACAACAAAGGTTAAACAGAATGTCAGTCTGATTGGAAGTGTGCTGAAGCTCCTGCTTGGAAATTTAAGCGGACTGAAACCGGACCCGCAATCTCTGGCAACGGGAGGATTTGCTGGTGTTGTAAAAGGAAATATCCAGATTGAAAACTGTAATGTGGAAAATTTACATGGAGTTTCCAATGTAAATGATCGAACAGGTGGCTTTGCAGGTTATATCAGTGGTATGACACAGTATGATTTGGTATCAAGTGGCTTAGGAGGTCTGGTTGGTACTTTAACAAAAATCCTAAATCTGATTCCGCTGCTTGGAGTCGGTGATTTGTTAACTGTACTTTTAAAGGGAGGATTGCTCAGTGTAGACAAATTGATTCCGGTAGGCTATGTCAATCCAAGTATCCAGAATTGTTCTGTAAGCGGTGGCACTTCTGTTACAGGTCAGAAGAGTACCGGTGGATTCGCCGGGGAAGCCATCGGTGCAGTGATGAAAAACTGTTCTGTAGGCGGCACTACCACAGTATCTGGAAATGACTGTTCCGGTGGATTTGTGGGACGTTCTGCGAATGCAGTCGTAGCAGGCGCATTAAGCAGCCTTGGTATTGAAGTAATGGGAAATTTCCCGGTCAATACAGTTATGCTGAACTGTAGAATCGACGGAGCGGTAAACGTATCTGCACAGGGAACCCCATCTAAAGAAAGTGGTTATGCAGGCGGATTTATAGGAGAAATGCGAAATAGTTATGCGGTGGACTGCAGTATTTCCTCTCTTGGCACAGTGTCCGGAAAAGATTATACCGGAGGATTTGCCGGTATAGCAACTCTTGGTGATGTAGCGGATATTGATGAAAGCCAGGGACTTCTGGTAATTGTAAAGGATCTTCTTACAGGGTTGTTAAATGGTAAATTTACCAACATGGATCTTCTGAACCTGGTGGGACTTCGACCTTCTGTTATAAGCGGATGCACCATTGCAGGAGATAACATTTCTGTAACAGCAAACGGTAAAAATGCCGGTGGACTTGTGGGATATGCAGGTGCTGTCCAGATTTCCAATACTTCAGAACTTACGGACGATTCAAAGTCAACTACAAAAGCCCTCCAGCGAGTGCTTAATAAGACCGGTGTTACCTACGAATTTGCAGACCGTGTGAATCAGATCAATGCAGCTTCCTCTGTGAAGATTTCAGCAACGGAGAATGCTGGAGGAATCTTAGGTTACGCTAAAATGACCAGTGTCGGTGATGTCCTTGGCGGAACAGTTACAGCAGCAGACTACATGCGTTTTGAATGTAAAGATTGTTCCGTAAACGGAGGCTCTTTGGGACTTACAGTTACTGCGTCAGATAAAGAGAATGGTCGTGCCGGAGGTGCTATCGGTTATGGAACAGGTGGAGAAGTAAGGAAAATATCCGTCACAAATCTGAATTCTGTAACGGCTGGAAAGTGTGCAGGAGGATTTGCCGGATATTTCGGAAGTGGTACTCTTGCTAATGTTGGTGGTATTAAACTTCTTGGATTACCGCTTTTGAAAATTGACAGCCTTCTTTCTGTAGGGCAGATGATTGAGACGTTTACAGTTGACAGCACTGTTTCAGGTGTTTCGTCAGGATATAGTGTGTTTACTGGCAATGAGAAAGGTTATAGTGGTGGTTTTATTGGAGAATGCATTAGTGGACGAGCAAGGGACACTAAGATCAGCAACCTGAAAACTGTTACTGCATCTGCAACATCAGGAAAAGCCGGAGGCTTTGCAGGTTTTGCTAAAGCCGGAGATGCATTAAGTGCTGGAGATTCCACTACATCAAAACTGACAGGAATTGAATTGGAGAACCTGCTTGGAGTTGTCAGTGCCCTGAGACCGGAGTTCAATAATACGTCTATTGCCTATGTTTCGAATGGTTCTGATCCTCAGGTATCCGCTGATATGGCAGGAGGTTTTCTGGGTGAAGGACAGGCAGTAGATATCAACTATGGAAACAACAATTCCGGATTCAAAGCTGACACAGACACGAATTCATCTTCGAATGGATCTACAGGTGAAAAGAATAGTGAAGAAGCAGATTTCATTTCAGCAGTCACGAATAGCGAGAATGAAACAACAGAAGGTGAGACTGGTGCGATTGCAACAACAAATATTACCGGACTCTCTTATATAAAGGGAACCAGCTATGCCGGTGGTTTTGCAGGAAGGCTGATGCCTGGTGATGTGGCACAGACAGGTTCTATTAAGTTACTGGGCCTCTTGGATGTAAATCAACTTCTCAGTGTCATGGATGTGGCTTATCCGAGAATTTCCGATTCTTCTATTGCAGGAGACAGCTTAGTTGTAACAGCATCTGGAAAAAATGATGATGTGGCGCTTGGAGATGCTGGAGGATATATCGGTAATGGAAAAGCAGTCATGGTGAAGAACTCTGATGTGACCAATGTAAAAGAAGTCACTGCACCGTATCATGCCGGTGGCTATATCGGAATCATGCGTTCCGGAAGTGCGGCGGAGGCAGGAGATGCCACAGGAGATCTTTTGAACAGTGTCCTTGGTAAGATTCTGAGTCTGAAGGAACTGGCAAGTGTCCTGCAGCTGCATCCAGCAAAATTACAAACTGCAAAGTTGCTGGTACCGCAGATGGATTGACTGTTACGGCTGACAGTGGATTTGAAAACGCAGAAGGCTATGCAGGTGGCTTCGTTGGAGAGATGCAGAGCGGTCATGTAGATAATTCAGCAAATGCTGTTGATTCCGGAAAAGGAACGGCAGTAG
>NZ_QUED01000006.1:0-156019 GCF_003477865.1 Blautia sp. AF34-10 | reverse complement strand
CTGCGTAATGGAGTGGAAACTGTTCCATCGAATATACGCAAGAATTACCACTTGGAAAAGATACCTCGTGGGAAACAGCGGGGCAAGTTCTTTTTCGGTTCCAAGATAGCAGCATTGAATTTCAGAAAACTCTTTATAGAAATAGAGGACAAAGTTATTTATGGTTTTGCCCCCAACATCAAAACTATTGTAGTATAACATAGAAAGAAAAACTTACGGTAAACGACGCAGATAAATCAATTTTTATATATTGTACGAGGAGCACGAATATGGAAAAAGAAACCGTCATTTTGACTTGCAGTTCGCTGGAACGTTATGTGAAACGGGCACAGGAGAAGATGCATACCAATTATCCGATTATAGTCATTGACCGGATCTATCACGTAGAGCCGGCGACTATGAAAACGGTGATCTGGCAGGAACTGGAAAAAAGAAAAAGGAAGCCGGATACGATTCTGGCTGCCATGGGATTTTGCGGAGGAGTTTGGGACCAGGTGCGGGCACAGGTAAGGACTGTGATTCCAAGAGTAGATGATTGTGTGTCCCTGCTTTTAGCCACAGATGACCGGTACATCCCCAACCGCAAGGAGAGCGGGCATCTGTATCTTTATGAGGATGAGCCCGAAAAATTTTCTGTGTTATCACTATTGAAAGATTATCGGAAAGCATCCAAGGAATTTCAGGGACTAGATGAAGAAACGTTGTTCCACATGTGGTTTGACCAGTATTATTTTCTGGATATCATTGATACCGGGTATAATGATTGTTATGAACTTGCGTATGCGGAGCAGGCGCAGAAAAATGCAGATATGATTCATGCAGCGTTGGACTATGTGCAGGGAAGTAACCGAATCCTGGAAAAACTGGTGTCGGGAGAATGGGATGAGCAGTTTCTGGTAGCTGAACCCGGGCATTTGATCCGGCATGGGGATTTTTTCTGAGTGGAAAAGGATGTTCCAGCCCAGAGATCTGGCATTTTTGGAAGGTCTTGTACTATTTTTATGTAAAATGGAAAGATGCTGAGAAATTAGTTTGGCATTGACAGATCAGCAAATCTGTGATATTGTCCAACTATGCATAGAGCATATTTGAAAAATGCTTTTCGAAGACGCTTTAAAGCATGAATAGAAAAAAGAAAGAACATGAACGTGTAAAGGTGAGGGAATGTATCTGAAATAATTTAAGCTGGAAAACACAATTGTATTTTGGTAAGACCTGTTTGAAACGGGTTATTTTGTGTACGCTTAAATTAGATACTTAGACGATTCGTTATGTTCCGACACCAGTGCCATGCACGCTGTGTCTGTTTAGGATGCGGGTCTGTTTTGCGTACGCAAAGCGGGCTCGCTTTTTAAATACTCTAGCAGAATTTTTTATGCCGTGAGAAAAAGAAAAACAGGCAGAAGGGAGTTTTTATGGCACAGATCAATGTCAGTAATCTAACCTTTGGGTATGAAGGAAGTTATGATACAATCTTTGAAAATGTATCGTTTTCAATCGACACCAGCTGGAAGCTTAGTTTTGTGGGAAGAAACGGAAAGGGAAAGACAACGTTTCTTCAGTTACTCCTGGGAAAATACGAATACCAGGGAGCGATCACCCGATCGGTTGTCTTCGATTATTTTCCGTATCCGGTGAAACAAAAAGATCTGGAACGGACAGCAGCGGAGCTGATGGAAGACTGGAAAGCGGGAGTAGAGAGCTGGAGAGTTCTTTGTGAATTGGAAAAAGTGGATATGGACGCAGAACTTTTGTACAGACCATTTGGTACGTTAAGCTTTGGGGAGCGGACCAGGGTCATGCTTGCAGTCCTTTTTTCCGGTGAAAATGATTTTCTGCTGATCGATGAACCCACCAACCATTTGGATCAGGACGCCAGAGAGATTATCAAAAAATATCTGGCGTCAAAAAAAGGATTTATTCTGGTATCCCACGACAGGGATCTGCTGGACGCCTGTATCGATCATGTGCTGGTTTTAAACCGGGCCTCGATCGAAGTGCAGAGCGGCAATTTTTCCAGCTGGTGGGAAAATAAGGAAAAAGCAGACAACTTCGCCAGAATGGAACATGAAAAACATGTAAAAGAAATTGGAAAACTAAAGGCAGCCGCCGACCGTTCTTCGCGCTGGGCAGAAAAAAATGAAAATACCAAGATTGGGTATGATCCAGCCAAAGAACATGACAGATCGATATCGACACGATCGTATATCGGAGCAAAGACGAAGAAAATGCAGTCGCGCGTCAAAGCGTACGAGGAGAGAATGGACCGGGAGATCGAGAAAAAGGAAGGGCTGTTAAAAGATATCGAAACGGTAAAAGATTTAAAGATTATGCCGCTTTCCCATTACAAAGAACGGCTGATCGAATGCAGGGATTTTTCCTTAAAATATCGGGATGGAAAAGAACATGTGATCACCGGATTGAATTTTGAACTGAAACAAGGAGACCGTGTTTTTCTGAAAGGAAAAAATGGCTGTGGAAAATCCAGCCTGATCAAGTATATTCTGACGCAGAACCTGCAAAATTCTTCCAATGGCGGAATCGAAAAGCGGAAAATTACGATGTCCGGATGCGAAAATCTTTCCGGCGAAAATATAATGGCAACGGGTACCTGTTCGATTGCCTCAAATCTCGTTATTTCCTATATCAACCAGGATACCTCGCATCTGTCCGGAACGCTGAAAGAATTTGCCAAAAAGCAGGAAATTGATGAGCCAATGCTCCTTTCCATGTTGCGCAGCCTGGATCTGGACAGAGAACAGTTTGTAAAAAACATGGAGGAATTTTCCGAGGGACAGAAGAAAAAAGTATTGATTGCTGCCAGCCTTTTAACACCTGCGTATCTCTATCTGTGGGATGAACCGCTGAATTATATTGATGTATTTTCACGGATGCAGATTGAGAAACTGATTGCGCAGTTCCAGCCAACGATGCTGATCGTGGAGCATGATGCAAGGTTTGCCAAAAAGCTGGCAACGAAAGTGGTAGAGCTTTGACCAGAAGAATAAACGGAAAGGTTATGACTGAAAAAAAACGAGACTTCTTATGGAGGTCTCGTTTTGCTATGATTAAAAATAGTAAAAAAAGGAGGAATTCACATTATGACAAAAAGAAAAATAATGCTGATTACGGTTTGCTTTGCTATTTTTGCTATATCGCTTCTGCTATCCAGACAGTTTTTTAAAAGCGCTGGAAAAAGGAATATGGATGTTCCGGCAGCGGGATCTGAACAGATAGAGGATTCAAAGGATACAGAAGAAAAAAGAAACACAGAAGAAATGACAGAGCTGGAAGAAACAGAAAGAACAGCAGCATCAGAAGGGGCAGCAGAACCGGAAAAAGTATATAGTAACGGCTATTCCGGCGGAGGAGAAACGCTGGCGCTGATCCTGGGAAAAAAGCCGGAACTGTTTACTGCAGCGCTCATGTGCAGCTCCAAATGGGATGGAGCATATGAACCGGTGACAGAGGCAAAAACACCGGTCTATTTTGTGATTGGCGAAAGTGATGAATATTATGGATCAGAACCGTTTAAAGAAGCGTATCAGATTTTATATGAGCTGTATGCAGAGCAGGGTTTAGCAAAATCCGAAATAGACAATTTGCTGGTACTGGATATAAAAGAGAAAAATTACTTTGCAGGAACGAAAGTGACTTATCAGCACGGAGGCGGTTATCTGTTCTGTCGGGATGAAAAAATTATGGGATGGCTGTTTGGACATTAAGAGTCATGGAAAAATATATTGCAAAATTCCAAAGAAGTCTATAGTATGATAGTAGAGCGCGTTTGAAAAATCATTTCCGCATTCTGTGCGTTCCATTTTGCGGTATGTTTCACTCTTTTGCCGGCATGATGGCAGCAAAAAGATAAAATAAAAAAGGAGTCGACATGGAAAGAAAAAATCGTGGCATCTTAAAAAACAAGTTATTTTTGTATCTGACAGAATTTTTTTCCGGAATGTCTGTGATGGCGGTAGAACTTGGTGCGAGCAGGCTGCTTGCCCCGTATTTTAGTTCTTCACAGATTGTATGGACGATCATCATCGGAACCATCATGATTGCTATGGCACTGGGAAATATCTATGGAGGCAGAACGGCGGACAAGTCGCCCAATCCGGACAAGCTCTATGGACGTATCATCGTAGCTGCTTTATGGATTGCGTTAATTCCCGTGGTCGGAAAATATATCATTGTTGGCATTTCTGCGGTTCTGATTTTTTCCGTAAATAACAATTTTCTGATCCTGGCTGCGTTTGTGGCCTGTATGGTAATTTTTGTGTTCCCGTTATTTTTACTGGGTACGGTAACTCCGTCGCTGGTCAAATATTCGGTGAGCAATCTGGATGATAACGGAAAAACGGTGGGAACACTGGGAGCATTCAATACGATCGGCAGCATTATTGGTACCTTTGTGCCGACGTTTGTTACGATCCCTGCGGTTGGAACATCGATCACTTTTCTGATCTTTGCGGGAATTTTACTTGCGTTATCCATCGTGTATTTTGTGATGGAAAAAGCAGGGAAAAAGAAAGTGATTGCATCGGTACTTATTTTCGCGTTCTGCTGTGGAACAGGTTATTCCGATTCCTTCGCATTCTGGGAAAACAACCTGACATATGAGGGAGAGTCTGTATACAACTATCTTCAGGTGTACGAAAATGATGAGAGAGTAGCATTGTCTACCAATGTTCTGTTTGGCGTACAGTCTGTCTATATGAAGCAGGATGAACTGACCGGAATGTACTATGATTATGCGATGGCGGCGCCGCTTATGCTCAAAGACAAGCCGACAGATCAGATGGATGTGCTGATCCTTGGCATGGGTACGGGAACCTACGCCACACAGTGCAGGAAATATTTTGGGGACATGAATATCGAAGGCGTAGAAATTGATGAGAAGATCACGGATCTCTCTCGGAAATATTTCTCACTCTCAGAGGATGTTCCGGTGACTACTTACGATGGAAGAGCGTTTTTAAACGCCTCGCAGAAAGCATATGATGTGATTATGGTTGATGCATATCAGGACATCACAATTCCATTCCAGATGTCCTCGAAAGAGTTCTTTGCGCTGGTGAAATCGCATCTGAAGGACGATGGCGTCATGGTGGTAAATATGAATATGCGAGGAACGAAAGAGGGAAACATCAATCAGTACCTTTCAGATACGATTGGAAGTGTCTTTACTACCGAGGTTATCGTCGATGTGGCGGGATCATCCAACCGGGAACTCTTTGCGTCGGACGATCCGGACATCGGAAAGAATCTGACGAAGCATACAGGCGAACTTACAAATGCAAATCTGAAAAATATGATGCAGGAAGTTGCTTCAAATCTTACAGAATATCAAAAAGGAAATTATATCCTCACAGATGACCAGGCGCCGGTGGAACTGCTTGGCATGCAGGTGATCGATGAATTGATTAAAGATGAGGTCCAATACTATAAAGATATCTATAAAGAACGGGGAATCAAAGGGTTGATGGAGTCTCTCTGATATTTGGGCGCAACATGGAAAAGCGTAAATCATGAAAATCTGGCTTGCGCTTACAAATGGGATTTCGATTTTGGTTATGAGCAAGTAGCGAAAGCGGATTGCGAATATCCGCTTGACTAAAGGAAGAAAGGGAAGGTAAATATAATGAAATTACAATCTATTTTTGACCAGACAGATTTTGTGCATGCAAGCGGCACAAAAGAAGAATTGCAGGTTGCAAATTATTTAAAGGAGCAGTGCGAGACATTAGGAGTCCCGGCAGAACTGGAAAGTTTCCGCGTTGCAATGGGCGAAATCGAAGAGGCACATTTGTATGCAGACGGGATGGGAATTCCATGCAAAGCGCTCACATGCTGCGGAAGCGGAAGCGTGGAAGGCGAACTCTACTATATGCCGGGAACCGATCCGGTTTCCGTTGCCGGTGCAAAAGATAAAATTGTGCTGATGGATACGCAGGGAATCGGATTTTTTGCGTACCAGGATTTGATGAAAGCAGGCGCGAAAGCGATTCTGTTCCAATATGGAAACAGCTATTACCCACATACAGACATTGATCAGAGAGATCTTCGGGAAGCCGTTGTCGGAGAGGAAAAGAAAGTGCTCTGCGCTATGATTCACTCCGCACAGGCAGTAGAACTTGTGAAAAATAAAGTAAAACAGATCCGTCTGGAAATCCGGCAGAAGGAATACGATGGAGAATCCCATAATGTGATTGCAGAATTGCCGGGAAAAAGAGAAGAATGGATCGTTTTAAGCGCGCATTATGATACGACATCGCTTTCGCATGGTGCATATGACAACATGAGCGGATGCGCAGGGCTTCTTGGAATCATGGAGCAGATGAAAGGGAAAGAGCTGAATTATGGTCTTCGGTTTGTATTCTGCGGAAGCGAAGAAAGAGGACTTTTAGGATCAAAAGCGTATGTCAGAGATCATGAAAAAGAACTGAGACAAACAGTACTGAACATCAATCTGGACATGATCGGAACGTATATGGGAAAATTTATCGCCTGTGTATCGGCAGAAGAAAAGCTTACCCATTACATCAGCTATATGGCTGCAGAAGTTGGATTTCCAATTGCGGCAGAAAACGGCGTCTATTCCAGTGATTCCACACCATTTGCCGATCATGGGGTTCCGGCTGTTTCGTTTGCGCGTATTGCCAACGGAAATGTCGCCCCGATTCACTGCCGCTACGATGTCAAAGATGTGATGTCGATGGAGCAGCTGCAAAAAGATATTGATTTCCTGACAGTATTTACCGGAAGATTCGCAAACGCAGCGGTCTGCCCGGTGGCAAGAGAAATACCGGAAACGATTCGGAAACAATTGGATGAATATTTGTTTCGCAAGAGAAAAGAAGCCTGATATACTTCGATCACGGATATGAGCAGCGAGACGAATTGCAAATAGGAAAAAGAACGACAGTGGCAGGAGAGAGAAACCATGAAAAAAATAGAACTGGTAGAAATCAGGCAGGTAAACGATGCCCTTGCAGAAATGGTTGCGCTGTTTCGAGTAGAACTGCGTTCCTATAAAGGAATTGCATCAAAACCGAACGTGGAAGACGGACGGGAAGAAATGAAGGAATACCTTTTAGCAGGATTTCCAGTGTTTGCCGCCACGGTGCATGGCGAATACGCAGGTTATGTTGTCTGTCGTATTGAGAGCGAGGTGGTGTGGGTGGAATCCATCTTTGTCAGAGAAGAGTACCGCCGGCAGGGAGTTGCTGCCGCACTGCATGGCAAGGCAGAAGAAATTGCAGCTTCTTATGGAAACGATACGGTTTACAACTATGTCCATCCCAATAACCACAGGATGATTGAATTTTTGGGAAAGCGTGGTTACACCGTTCTGAATCTAATTGAGATTCGTAAACCGTATCTGAATGAAAAACTGACGCAGACGATTACGGTTGGGGAACATGAATTTGATTATTGAGGGAGTCATTTTCATCCCACAATTCCAGAAAAGCCCGAAGTTCAGACGGAAGGCGCCCCTTGCGCCAGGCAAGCAGGATTTCGGTTGTAAGGTCTGCATCTGTGATGGTGCAGGCCTTTAATTTATGGGTAAGATTCAGCATGGAGGCCGGCAGAAGAGCGATGCCAAGGCCTTTTTCTGCCATTGTCATTGCCGTGCGGGCGTCCTCGCAGGTGAGATAGATATCGCAGAACAGACCCGCCTGCTCGAAAGCGGAGAGCATGTATTTCCGGTAGCGGTTCGACAGAATCAGCGGCTGCTCGGCAAGTTCCGTAAGCGAAAGGGTTTCACGCCCGGCAAAAAGCGGGTGAGAAGGGAGTGCCATGGCGGTGATGCTCTCTTTTAAAAGGGTCTTCGTCTCGCAACCATTTAAAACGATTGGCGTGCGGAGCGTGGTGAGATCCACCATGTGATTTTCGAGCTGGTCTTTTAAAGCAAAGGTAGAACCCTCGTGGACATCAAAATGGATGTGCGGGTATTTCCGGGAAAATCGCAGGAGATAGTCGGCGAGCAGCGAAACGGTGGATGGCGTCATGCCGATGTGGAGTGTCGCAGACTGACTGGATTTTACGACTTCGCGCCTGGTGAGATCCGCAAGCATCAGAAGCGTTCCTGCCTGTTCATACAGTGTTTTTCCTGCCTCGGTCAGGGTGATTTTCTTTGTACCGCGGATGAGAAGAGGCACCTGAAGCTCTTCCTCCAGCATTTTGATCTGATAACTTAACGGCGGCTGTGTCATATGCAGCACCCGTGCCGCCCCGCTGATGGTTCCCGCGTCCACGATGGCGCGGAAGTATTCGAGTTGTCGAAGTTCCATAAAAATCCTCCTGAAAAAACTATATAAAAATTATTCAATTTCAATATAAAAACAATAATTTACATATAGAATACGCCATGCTATACTGAAAAGCAAGTGAAAAAGAAGGGAATGAGGGAACAAATGAAACGAATTGATTTCGAACATGGAACCGTAACCGGAAACATCTTCGGGGCAGCGCTCCCGATGCTGGTTGCTCAGATTTTGAGTCTGCTGTACAATATTGTAGACCGCGTCTACATCGCGCGGATCCCGGAGGTAGGAACGGCGGCACTCGGTGCAGTCGGTCTGTGCTTTCCGCTGATCGTTATCATCACAGCATTCAGCAACTTGTTTGGAAGCGGCGGCGCTCCGCTGTTTTCGATTGAGAGTGGAAAGAATGATCAAAAAAAGGCGGAACGTATTATGAATACGTCGTATTCCATGGTATGTGTCTGTGCTGTCATACTGATGGTGATCGGCTTTTTGTTTGCTCGTCCACTGCTGTCGCTGTTCGGTGCATCGGCAGATGCGATGGTATACGCGTATCCTTATATGATGATTTATCTGATCGGAACTTTGCCGTCGATGGTGGCAACCGGCATGAACCCGTTCATCAACGCGCAGGGCTATTCGACCGTTGGCATGCTTTCCGTCACGATCGGAGCGGTCGCAAACCTGCTGCTTGACCCGCTGTTTATCTTTGTATTTGGTTTTGGTGTGCAGGGGGCTGCGATTGCAACTGTGATTTCCCAGACACTTTCCGCCGTGTTCGTTCTGTATTTCCTGACCCGGAAATCGGAACTGAAAGTGCGCTTTGTGCGGAAAGATGAAATTTCTGAGTGTGCAGGCTATGCGAAAAATATTGTCAGTCTCGGTACCGCCGGATTTATCATGCAGCTGACCAACAGCCTTGTCACGATCTGCTGCAACAATGTACTTTCTGTGACCGGCGGTGATATTTACATCTCTGTTATGACGATCGTATCGAGCGTGCGTCAGCTCGTCGAGACACCGATCTATGCAATGAATGAGGGAACTTCTCCAATTTTGAGCTATAATTACGGTGCACGCCGTCCGGCCCGCGTGCGCAAGGCGATGTGTGTCATGAGTGCGATGATCCTCGGCTATACCGCAGTGATGTGGAGCGTGATTGTTCTGGCGCCGCATGCGCTGATCGGTATTTTCAGTTCGGATGCGGTACTGACCGCAGATGCGGTTCCGGCTCTGAAGCAGTACTTTGCAGCATTCATTTTCATGGATCTGCAGTACATTGGACAGACCGTATTCAAATCTCTGAATAAAAAGAAACAGGCGATCTTTTTCTCCCTGCTCCGAAAAGTCTTCATTGTTGTACCGCTCACCTATCTGATGCCGTACGTACTCCACATGGGAACGGACGGTGTCTTCCTTGCCGAACCGGTATCAAACGTAATCGGCGGAAGTCTCTGCTTTATCACCATGCTGATTCTGGTTCTGCCGGAATTGAAGCGAATGGAGCAGCAGAAGTAATGTTTTTGAAAAGTTTCTGAAAAAAGGACAGGAAGATCTTTACCGAAACGGTTTTGGCAGATATCTTCCTGTTTTTTATTGCCATACATACAATATGATGCCTCGGACAATCTGATGCGCATTGGAGTCCCGGCGCTCCGCATTCTGGCAGTGGCCTATCTGCTTTCGATTCCAGGCCTGATCTATCAGGCGGCGTTGCAGGGACTTTCCCTTGGAAAAGAAAGTATGTACATATCCATGACACGCCAGGCGATTCTGCCGCTGGTGTTTGCATTTCTTCTCAAAGGATTTGGAAACCTGAATCTGATATGGGCGCCTTTGTCCTGGCTGAGCTCTGCGGCATCCCGCTTGCAGCAGCTCTCTGGAAACGGAAAGGGGAAAAGCAGATTCAGTTTTAAGTATAGAAAAGAAAAACAAAAAGGCTGTTCTTTGCGAAAGGCAGCCTTTTTTGCATACCATAAGATAAGAATACACAGGGGCTTATGGATGAAAGAGCAGGAAAATCTGACAGGAAAAGGAATTACAGCCGCCGTGCTGGATACAGGGATTTTTCCCCATATGGATTTTGACGGCCGGATTGTAGCCTTCCGGGATCTTGTGTACGGGCGGGAGACGCCTTACGATGACAATGGACACGGAACGCATGTCTGTGGTATCCTTGGCGGAAGTGGAAGAGCGTCCGGCGGAAAATACCAGGGTGCGGCACCGGGATGCCGGTTTGTCGTAGTGAAGATTCTGGACCGAAGGGGAAATGGAAGAAAGCAGGATATCCTCGCGGCGATTGACTGGGTGTGCAAAGAGCGAATAAGACTTAATATCCGCATTTTAAATATTTCAGTGGGAACAACAGAGCAGGAAAAAACGGTGGATGATCTGCTAGTACAGGCGGTGGAGCGCGCCTGGGATGACGGGATCACTGTTGTGACAGCGGCCGGAAATCTGGGGCCCGCTCCGGGCAGTATTACGGCGCCGGGGAACAGCAGAAAAGTGATCACCGTGGGAGCGGGCGATCTGCTGGAGCCAAGAAGAGGAATCTCCGGATGCGGCCCGACACGGGACTGCGTCTGCAAACCGGATCTTGTCGCGCCTGGAAAACGTCTCATTTCCTGCGCGCCTGGAAGAAGCAGGAAGGAATATGTGGTGAAGAGCGGCACCTCGATGGCGGCACCGCGGGTGTCCGGAGCCGTGGCTTTGGCACTTGAACGGGTTCCGGATCTTACAAATGTCCAGGCGAAAATGCTGCTTTGCGAATCGGCGAGAGACCTTGGCCTTCCGCGCAACCGTCAGGGGCATGGGATGCTTCAAACAGACCGTTTTCTGTCTCTTCTGTGAGACACTGTGCGGCAGCATAAAAAAAGAAAAATGAAGGAAAACACCTCTCATCCTGCAAAAATTGTGTGAATTTATGGGAAAATGCCAAAAAATCAGGCGAATTTTGACTTGACAAGCTATAGGATACTTTATACAATAAACGGGAATAGAAAAAGGAGGCCTACTATGGAAAAAATTCAGATGACCACTCCTCTGGTAGAGATGGATGGAGATGAGATGACCAGAATTCTCTGGAAAATGATCAAAGATGAGCTGCTTCTCCCGTTTATTGACCTGAAAACGGAATATTACGATCTGGGACTGGAACACAGAAACGAGACGAACGATCAGGTAACCGTAGATTCCGCAAACGCTACCAAGAAATACGGTGTAGCAGTCAAATGTGCCACCATTACGCCGAATGCAGCGCGTATGACCGAGTACAATCTGAAAGAAATGTGGAAGAGCCCGAACGGAACGATCCGTGCCATGCTCGACGGAACCGTTTTCCGTACCCCGATTGTCGTAAAAGGCATCGAGCCGTGCGTGCGCAACTGGAAAAAACCGATCACGATTGCCCGTCATGCATACGGAGATGTCTATAAAAATGCAGAAATGCGCATTCCGGGACCGGGAAAAGCAGAGCTGGTTTATACGGCTGAGGACGGCACCGAGACAAGAGAGCTGATCCACAACTTCACCGGCGCCGGTGTCATTCAGGGCATGCACAATCTGGATAACTCCATAGAAAGCTTTGCGAGAAGCTGTTTCGAGTACGCACTGTCCACGAAACAGGATCTGTGGTTTGCAAGCAAGGATACGATTTCCAAGAAGTATGATCACCGCTTCAAGGATATCTTCCAGGAGATCTTCGATGCAGAGTACAAAGAGAAATTTGCAGAAGCAGGCATTACCTACTTCTACACTCTGATCGACGACGCCGTTGCCCGCATCATGAAAGCAGAGGGCGGCTTTATCTGGGCCTGCAAGAACTACGACGGCGATGTCATGAGCGACATGGTATCCTCCGCCTTCGGTTCCCTTGCGATGATGACTTCTGTTCTCGTATCCCCGCACGGATATTACGAGTACGAGGCTGCGCACGGAACCGTACAGCGCCACTATTACCGTCACTTAAAAGGTGAGGAGACATCCACCAACTCCGTGGCCACCATTTTTGCATGGACCGGCGCACTCAGAAAACGCGGGGAAATGGATGGAAACGCAGAACTTTCCGCATTTGCAGACCGTCTGGAAAAAGCAACGATCGCAACGATCGAGAGTGGAAAAATGACAAAAGACCTTGCGCTGATCACCACCATGGAAAATCCGACCGTATTAAACAGCCGTGATTTCATCCTGGCCATCCGCGAGGAGCTGGAGAAATAATTAAACGAAGCAAAAAAGAAAGCCGATCCGGCATTCCCGCAAAAAGGGATGCGCCGGACCGGCTTTTTCTGTTTTGAATTTTTCCGGGGAAAACCAGGTCTATTCGGCAAGCTCTTCCCATTTTTCATACAGCTCTTCGAGTTCCGCGGCAATCTCTGCTTTCTCTTTGCTTAATTTCACACACTCTGCCACATTCGTTGCGACTTCCGGTTTCGACATTTCCTCATCAATTTCCGAATCGCGTGTCTCAAGCTCTTCAATTCGTTTCTCCGTCTTTTTCAGCTCGTTTTCTTTCTTGCGGAGACGTGCCTGTTCTTCTTTCTGCGCTTTCCAGTCCAGCTTTGTGGAGGAGGCTTCGGAAGGAGCCGCTGTTTCTTCCGGAGCGGCGGCATCGGCAGCAGGAGCATAGATGCGGGTCAGCTCTTCTTTTTTCTCCAGATAGTAATCGTAATTTCCGATATAGTTGACGAGTGTCTGTCCCGTCAGCTCCAGAATCCGGGTTGCGGTCTGGTTAATAAAATAACGATCGTGGGAGACATATAGCACCGTTCCGGTGTAGTCCTTCAGTGCATTTTCCAGAATCTCTTTAGAGACGATATCGAGGTGGTTGGTCGGCTCGTCGAGGATCAGGAAGTTGGCGTTCGAGAGCATCAGCTTGGCAAGGGAAATTCGTCCGCGCTCACCGCCGCTCAAGGTATGAATCGGTTGGAAGACATCGTCGTTTGTAAACAGGAAGGCGGCCAGCACATTTCGGATTTCGGTGTTTGTCAGATATGGATACGCGTCGGAAATCTCCTGGAAAATGGTCTTTTCCATGTGGAGCACCTGATGCTCCTGATCGTAGTAACCGATCTGTACACGGCTTCCAAGTGTAAAAGAGCCGGCATCCGGGCGGATGACTTCGTTTAAGATCTTTAAGATCGTCGTTTTTCCCGTTCCGTTGTTTCCGATGATTGCCACGCGCTCGCCGCGCTTGATTTCGAAATTCAGATCCTGGAAAAGCGTCTGTCCCGGGAAGGCTTTGGAGAGGTGCTCGACGGTCAGCACATCGTTTCCGCTTGTGATGCGCGGTTCCAGACGGATCCGCATATCGGAGCGTACTTCGGTCGGCTTTTCCAGCACATCCATTTTGTCCAGCATTTTTTCACGGCTCTCGGCGCGTTTGATGGATTTCTCGCGGTTGAAAGATTTCAGCTTTGCAATGACTTCTTCCTGATGGTGGATTTCCTGCTGCTGGTTGACCCAGGCATGGTAAGCGGCTTCACGGAGCATTGCTTTTTTCTGACTGTAGGCGGTATAGTTTCCCTCAAAAGTTGTTACTTTTTTATTGTCCACTTCAACGACTTTTGTGACAACGCGGTCGAGAAAGTAACGGTCATGGGAGACGATCAGGACGGCTCCGCTGTAATTTAAAAGATACGTTTCGAGCCAGGAGATCGAGTCCATATCGAGGTGGTTGGTCGGCTCGTCGAGCAGAATGATGTCCGGTTTGGTAAGCAGCAGTTTACCAAGTGCCACGCGGGTCTTCTGACCGCCGGAGAGGGAGTCCACCTGTTTTTCAAAATCGCTCTCGGAAAAGCCAAGACCTTTTAAAACACCGACGACTTCACTGCGGTACGCGTATCCGTTTTCCAGTTCAAAGGTATGGGAGAGGCGGGTGTAGGTGGAAAGAAGTTCATCCAGCTCTGCACCGGATTTTGTATTCATATCACTTTCCATCTGACGGAGGCGTTCCTCCATATCGATCAGATTCTGTTTCGCGGTCAGCACTTCCTGGTAAATGGAAAGGTGTCCGGTCAGATCCTGATGCTGGGCGAGATAGCCCATCGTCTTTCCTTTGGAGAGGATGACCTCTCCCTCATCGGCCCTCATTTCGCCGATGATGATTTTTAACAGCGTCGATTTTCCGGCACCGTTGATGCCGACCAGTGCGGCTTTTTCGCGTTCTTCTATATGAAAAGATGCATTTTTGATAATTTCCGTTGTCCCGAATGCTTTCGAGATATTCTGACATGCAAGAATCATGTGGTTCCTCCAGATAACATATTTCTGTATTTTGACATAATACACCATCCTTATTATAGAGAGTAATACACAAAATTTCAAGAAATCTTTGACAATTTTCTATCAACCATATATAATATGAATATATGCAGGTGTAAATAAGGAGGAATTTATCTTGGAAGAAAAAGGAATTTCGCGGGCAGTTATCAAAAGACTTCCTAGATATTATCGTTACCTGGGCGAATTGCTGGAGGACGGAGTAGAACGGATCTCTTCCGGTGAGCTGAGCGAGCGGATGAAAGTGACAGCTTCCCAGATTCGCCAGGATTTAAATAATTTCGGCGGCTTCGGCCAGCAGGGGTATGGTTATAACGTGCGGTATCTGTACAGCGAGATTGGAAAAATTTTAGGTCTGGACAGAGTCCACAATATGATTTTTGTCGGAGCCGGAAATCTGGGACAGGCGCTTGCTAATTATGCGGCCTTTGAAAGAAGCGGATTCAAAACGGTCGGTATTTTTGACGTCAACCCGGTATTAAAAGGAATCTCCGTGCGCGGAATTGAAATCCGCATGGCGGACGAGCTTCCGGAATTTATCAAGGAACACCATGTAGAGATTGCGGCTTTGACACTGCCAAAAGCAAAAGCGGTAGAGATGGCAGAGATTCTCGTGGACAACGGTGTAAAAGCAATCTGGAATTTTGCACATACCGATCTAAACTTAAAACTTCCGAAAGATGTGATCGTCGAGAACGTCCATCTTTCCGAAAGTCTGATGCGTCTCTCCTACAATCTGACCAGATATGAGGCGGAGCATCCAAAGAACAATTAAGAAACCAAAACAAAAGCAGGAGAGTCTTCGGGAAACCGGAGACTTTTTCTGTTCACTTTCCGGATAAGGCAGGAAAAGGAGGAAAAGCGATGAAACGGGTTCTTACAGCAGCACAGATGAAGCAGGCAGACCGCAATACGATCGAAACCATGGGGGTACCGTCCCTGGTACTGATGGAGCGCGCAGCGCTGTCCTGCGTGGAGGAGCTTCAAAATGGAACATGGGATACAGGAAAAGTCCTTGCTGTGTGCGGTCCCGGAAATAATGGAGGGGACGGTGCGGCAATTGCACGGATTTTAAAGACGAAAGGGGTGGATGCGGAACTGTTCTGTCTTGGAAATCCGGAAAAATACAGCGAAGGCATGAGAGCACAGAAGAAAATTGCGGAAAATTATGGGGTCCGTGAGGTTAAGAATCCGGATTTCCGGGAATATACTGTTATCATAGATGCCATCTTTGGAATTGGCGTATCCCGTCCGCTGGCAGGGGAGTACCGGAGGGCAGTGGAAGCAATCTGCGCAAGCGGTGTTCCTGTTCTTGCCGTGGACATCCCTTCGGGGATCCACACGGATACCGGAGAGGTCCTTGATGCGGCGGTGAAAGCCAGAGCCACGGTGACATTTGCCTGTGCAAAGCCAGGGCTTCTCTTTGATCCCGGAAAACGATATGCCGGAGAGGTCCTGGTCCGTGATATCGGAATCGGCTTTGATGCAGGAGAAGAGGAGACGCCCTGGTACGGTTCAGTGGAAAAAGAAGATCTGGACCGGTTTCTTACCCGCACGCCGATGGGAAATAAGGGAACCTTCGGAAAGGTGCTGGTACTTGCCGGTTCCGGTGCCATGTGCGGAGCCGCTGTTTTGTGTGCCAGGGCAGTCCTTGCATCCGGTGCCGGCATGGTAAAGGTTGTGACAGAGGAAAGAAACCGTACGCCGCTTTTCTGTGCCCTGCCGGAAGCAATGGCGGATTTCTGGAAGGAGGATGAGCCGCTTCCGGAAGAAGCCCTGCTGCAGGATCTCGCCTGGGCGGACGCTGTTGTTGCGGGACCGGGACTTTCCAAAAGCCGGACGGCAAAAGAACTGCTCGTTTTTACGGTGCAGCACACAGAAGTTCCTCTTGTTCTGGATGCAGATGCGCTGAACCTGATTGCAGAAGATGCAGAGATTCTTTCGGGCTGCCGGGCAGAAAAAATTTTAACGCCTCATGTAGGAGAGCTTGCACGGCTGCTGCACATGACCATTGCAGAATGCCAGTGTGACCCGGCAGGAAGCGCCGGAAGGGCAGCCGAAAAATACCAGGCCTGCTGTGTACGAAAGGATTCCGTAACCGTGACAGCAGAGGAAGGGCGTGAGCAGTATTACATAAACACAAGCGGAAGCAGTGCGCTTGCGACGGCGGGAAGCGGCGATGTGCTCGCGGGAATCACAGGCGCCTTTGCAGCAAAACGTCAGTGTGAAAAAAACGAGAAAAAAATCAGCCTTGCCAAAACAGCGGCACTGGCGGCATATGCGCATGGAAAGGCGGGAGAGGCTGCGGAAGAAAACAGCAGTGCTTCCTATGTAACAGCATCCGAGATTATCAGAGGATTGCAGTCAATCTGAGCAAAGCAGATCAGAATCACGGGTTCCCAAAAGGACTCCGGGCGGACTTTTTTGAAGCGCCGGATGAAATTTGTGAATACCTCCGGAAAAACAGGCAATATTAAATACATGGAAACGATTTTAAAAGGCGTAAAACGCCGGATCGTTATCGTATGGGAAAGCAAAACGGAAAGAATCGGAGAGTGAGCACAAGTGGTAATCAAGCGTGGCGATGTATATTATGCCGACCTGCGGCCCGTTGTGGGAAGTGAGCAGGGCGGTGTCCGTCCGGTGCTGATCATTCAGAATGACATCGGCAACCGGCACAGTCCGACGGTGATCTGTGCGGCGATTACATCGAGGATGAATAAGGCGAAGCTGCCGACGCACATTGAGATCGAAGCGTCCGCCTATGGGATTGTACGGGATTCTGTTATTTTACTGGAACAGCTTCGGACGATCGATAAGAGAAGGCTGAAAGATAAAATCTGTCATCTGACGCCGGAACAGCTGGCCCTTGTGAACGAAGCACTGAAAATCAGCCTGGATCTGCCTACATAAGGGGTATTTTTGGCGCGGTTCACGGTTGACGAATGAGAAAGATCGTGCTATATTCTATATTATATGGGCTTCTGCCGTTTTTCGGGGAAACCTTTTTACAGAAAAGTAATACTTTAAATAAAGGAGACAAAAGAGGTATGTCAGGACATTCAAAATTTGCCAATATTAAGCATAAGAAAGAAAAAAACGACGCAAAAAAAGGTAAAATCTTTACCATCATCGGCCGTGAGATCGTAATCGCTGTCAAAGAGGGCGGACCGGATCCGGCAAACAACAGCAAGCTGCGTGACGTTATCGCAAAAGCAAAAGCAAACAACATGCCGAACGATACCATCGACCGCGGTATTAAAAAAGCTGCCGGAGATGCAAACGCAGACAACTACGAGCGTATCACCTACGAAGGTTATGGCCCGAATGGTATCGCGATCATCGTAGAGACTCTGACCGACAACAAGAACCGTACCGCAGCAAACGTAAGAAGCGCTTTCACCAAAGGAAACGGAAGCGTTGGAACACCGGGATGCGTATCCTACATGTTCGACAAAAAAGGCCAGATCATCATCGACAAAGAAGAGTGCGAAATGGATGCTGACGATCTGATGATGCTTGCTCTGGATGCAGGCGCAGAAGACTTCGCAGACGAAGAGGACAGCTACGAAATCATTACCGATCCGGATGACTTCTCCGCAGTACGTGAGGCTCTGGAGAAAGACGGTATCGCCATGGCAGAGGCAGACGTTACCATGATCCCACAGACCTACGTAGAGCTGACCGATCCGCAGGCATTAAAAGATCTGAACCGTACCCTGGATCTGCTGGATGACGACGACGACGTACAGTACGTATACACCAATCTGGACGAGTAATTTCGCTGGAAATTACATAGAATCATAAGAATCTGCGCATACTGATGAAGCTATTTTGGAATAGCAGAAAAGAGGAAATCCGTATGGCAGAATCACAGAAAAACCAGACAGAAAAAGAAAATATTGTAGAACTGAAGACCAACATTTATCTGCTGTCCATCATCGGCGAGGTGGAGGGGCATGAATCACTCGGCGAGCGCACGAAAGCGACGCGCTATGAGCACATTCTCCCTGCTCTTGCCCGTGCCGAGGAGGACAAAAGTATTGATGGTCTTCTGATTCTCCTGAATACCGTAGGCGGAGATGTGGAGGCCGGTCTTGCAATTGCAGAGATGATTGCGTCCATGCGAAAGCCTGCGGTATCGCTCGTTTTAGGGGGCGGTCATTCGATCGGTGTCCCGCTCGCAGTTGCAGCAGACTATTCGCTGATCGTGCCGAGTGCCACCATGGTCATTCACCCGGTGCGTACAAACGGCATGTTCATCGGTGTTGCACAGACGTACCGTAATATGGAAAAGACGCAGGATCGGATCACAGGTTTTGTATCGGCCCATTCTAAAATCACCAAGGAACGGCTCGAGGAGCTGATGCTCGATACGAAAATGCTGGTCAAGGATGTCGGAACAATGCTGGACGGCCCGCAGGCAGTGGAAGAAGGCCTGATCGACGAGGTCGGCGGCATTGCCCGCGCGCTCGAAAAGCTGAATGAGCTGATGAAAAAGGCAGCAGGGACAGAAAATTGACTTCACGGCGCGGCTTGTGTTTCAGGGGATTTTGTGTTAGAATGAGTTCGCTGTGAAAATTCGAACGGAAGTTTTGTCCGGACTTTCACAAAAGAGAAAAATAAGGGAACAGGATAAAAAAATGACAGTAATAGAAGCTTTATTTCTGGGTCTGATCCAGGGAATCACGGAATTCCTGCCGATCAGCAGCTCCGCACATCTGATTATCTTCCGTCACTTTATGAAGATCGAAGATACGCAGACGGTGTTTTTCAATGTGCTTTTGCACTTTGGCTCCATGATTGCAATTCTGCTCACATTTTCGAAGGATGGAAACGTCTCTTCCTCGCGTTGTGCGGAATCATAATCGATCTGTTTCATAATTTAAAGGAACACTTTTCCAGTCAGCATCAGGAGGGAAAGCAGTACCGGAAGGTGCTCGGCAGCAACTACCGTATGCTTGCTTTCCTGCTGATTCTGACCACCATCCCGACTGCTGTAATCGGCGGCATGATTCAGAGCCTTGTCACACTGACCTCCTCGAATCTGCTGGCACCTGGCGTTGGTCTGTATCTGACGGCGATTCTGCTTGTGGTGGCAGATATGCTTCCGGAGGGAGAAAAAACGCAGAAAAATTTAAAGCCGAAAGATGCACTGATTGCCGGATTCTTCCAAGGCTTTTCCACGATTCCGGGTCTTTCCCGTCTTGGTTCGACTATTTCTGCGTGTGTGATCGGCGGCATGACCCGTTCGTACGCTGTGAAATACTCTCTGATTGTGAGTGTTCCGGCGATTATCGGGGCAACGATCGTTGAACTTGCGACCATGGGAAAAAATAAAATTGTTTTTCATCCGGTATATCTGGTCGGCGTTTTCATGGCGGCACTTGCCGGTTACTTTACGATCCGCATTCTGATGCGTGTGGTGAAAAAACGGAAACTGAAATATTTTGCTTTGTACTGTCTTCTTGTCGGGACATTCTCCATTGCAGGATATTTTCTGCTGTAATACGAGAAAGGGGAGAAGTTCTGCATGGCAAATACAACAAAGGGAAGCGGGAAGACAAAGAAAAAAACTTCTGCTTCCGGAACAGCAAAAAAGAAACAGACCCAAACAACGGCCAGAAAAACAACGGTGAAAAAGAGCAGTACCGCAAAACGTACCTCCGGCACAAGGAAAAACACAGTCCGTGAGCCGATGGACGAGGGAGTGCGCGCAGAAATTATTCTGCTTTCCGTGCTTGCTGTTTCGATTCTGCTGATGCTCAGTAATTTCGGTATGGGCGGCGTGATCGGACAGGCTGTCTGCGACTTCTTTTTCGGCCTTTTCGGCGTGACAGAGTGGGCAGCACCGGTTCTGATCTTCTTTGGAACAGCATTTTACATAGCAAACAGACAGAACTTTTTAATTGTGCGGAAAACCGGGGGAGCGATCAGCTGTTTCGTCTTTTTCTGCGCTTTTATGCAGCTTCTGGCGTCCGGCTATACGAGAGATACGACATTTCTGGATTACTATTTTGACAGCGCCTACGATCATCTCGGCGGAGGAATCTTAGGAGGGTCTGTCGTGAAAATTCTCGGCATGGGATTCGGCCAGATCGGCGCGTGGGTGATTATTGTGATCGCCATCGTGATTTCCGTGATCGTGATGACGCAGAAGCCGATTCTCGCGCCGATCCATGAAAAGACGAATGACCACCGCCGGATGGCGGAGGAGCGCCGCCAGGAGCGTCTGGCGCGCCAAGCTGCGATGGAGGAAGAGGAAGGAAAAGAGCTGATTCTTGAGCCAGTGGAGGAACCGAAAAAAGCCGGGAAGAAAAAGAAATCCCGCCTTCTTTCTCATGTGGAATCGAAGGCTGATTTAAACGAAAACGACGATACCCATCAGATGGAGATGCCGGAGCTTTCGATTCACCGTGGTTCTGTGCCGGCTGAAGAGCCGGAAAAGACAGGACCGGAGATGACACGGCAAGCTGCAGAAGAGGCGAAAAAAGAGAAAACGTCTGCGGATCATACGAGAAATCCGCGGTCTTCCTGTGAAGAGATCGAGGCGGATATAGACGGCATTCGTCAGGAAATCGGGAAAAAAGCAGAGGAAAAGCGGCCGGAGTACAAAACACCGCCGATGAATCTTCTGAAAAAAGGGATGCGCGGTGCCATGGGCGATTCCGATGCGCATTTGCGGGAAGTAGCGCGGAAACTGGAGGAGACGCTGGACAGCTTCGGTGTCAAAGTTACAGTCAATAACGTAAGCTGCGGACCGACCGTCACACGGTATGAGCTGATGCCGGAACAGGGCGTGAAAGTAAGCCGGATTGTCGGATTGACCGACGATATCAAGCTGAGTCTTGCAGCAGCAGATGTCCGCATTGAGGCACCGATCCCGGGAAAATCCGCAGTCGGAATCGAGGTTCCAAATAAGACGAACACGGCCGTGATGCTGCGTGATCTTCTTGAAACACCGGAGTTTAAGAACTTTTCTTCGAATCTGGCCTTTGCTGTCGGAAAAGACATCGCCGGTCAGCCGGTCATCGCAGATATCGCGAAAATGCCTCATCTTCTGATCGCCGGTGCGACCGGTTCCGGTAAATCGGTCTGCATCAACACACTGATTATGAGTATTATTTATAAGGCAAAACCGGAAGACGTCAAACTGATCATGATCGACCCGAGGTCGTTGAGCTTTCTGTTTATAACGGCATTCCGCACCTTTTTATTCCTGTTGTCACAGACCCGAAAAAGGCTTCCGGAGCTCTGAACTGGGCGGTTGCGGAGATGACAGACCGTTATAACAAATTTGCGGAATTCAACGTGCGCGATATGAAAGGCTACAATGCAAAAGTTGCCGAGCTGCCGCCGGATGAAAACGGCAAAAAACCGGAAAAACTGCCGCAGATCGTCATTATCGTGGATGAGCTTGCCGACCTGATGATGGTTGCGCCGGGAGAAGTGGAGGATGCGATCTGCCGTCTGGCACAGCTTGCCCGTGCGGCCGGCATCCATCTGATTATTGCAACACAGAGACCTTCCGTCAATGTCATCACTGGTCTTATCAAGGCAAATATGCCGTCCCGTATTGCATTCTCGGTTTCTTCCAGCGTAGATTCCCGTACGATCCTCGACATGGGAGGTGCGGAAAAACTGCTTGGAAAAGGCGATATGCTCTACAAGCCGCAGGATTACCAGAAACCGGCCCGTCTGCAGGGATCCTTTGTTTCGGATAAAGAGGTCAGCGATGTCGTTGCCTACTTAAAAGATCACTACGGCGAGAACGCTTATGATCCGGATATCGAAAAACGGATTCACACCGTAAGCCTGGATGGCGGTTCTGCCGCAGGCGGCGGAGATAACCGCGATAATTACTTCGTGGAAGCCGGAAAATTTATCATCGAAAAAGATAAGGCATCGATCGGCATGCTCCAGAGAGTGCTGAAAATCGGTTTCAACCGCGCGGCCAGAATCATGGACCAGCTCGCGGATGCCGGTGTTGTAGGACCGGAGGAAGGAACCAAGCCGAGAAAAGTTCTGATGTCCATGGAACAGTTCGAAAATTATCTGGAGGAACACGGATGATGGGAAAAGATGTTGTCCGTT
This sequence comes from Blautia sp. AF34-10, assembly GCF_003477865.1. NCBI lineage: Bacteria > Bacillati > Bacillota > Clostridia > Lachnospirales > Lachnospiraceae > Blautia > Blautia sp. AF34-10. Next base: position 133,379 of record NZ_QUED01000006.1, on the reverse strand, counting down.
GTTTACAAATAACCGGAAACGTGATAAAGTATTAACATAAAATGCGCGAAAATCCAAGTCGTGCTTTTGTTAAAATATTTCTAACAAGATTAGGAGGATATTATGTACAAGATTCAAGAAGCGGAAATGCTCGCGAATAATATCTACCGTATGGTAGTAGAAGCACCGCGAGTAGCACAGCACTGCCTCCCTGGACAGTTTGTTATTGTCAAGGCAGATGAAGAAGGAGAAAGAATTCCTCTGACCATTTGTGATTACGATAGAGAAGCAGGAACTATCACCATCGTATTCATGCCGATCGGAGAATCTACCAAAAAAATGAAAGATCTCAAAGCGGGAGATGCTTTCATGGATTTCGTAGGACCTCTGGGGCAGCCGTCCGAGTTCTGCAGCGAAGATATCGAAGAACTGAAGAAAAAACGGATCGTATTCGTAGCCGGCGGTGTTGGAACTGCACCGGTTTACCCGCAGTTAAAATGGTTGCATGAGCATGGAATCACTGCTGACGCCATTGTCGGAGCAAAGACAAAAGATCTCGTTATTCTCGAGAAAGAAATGTCTGCTGTCAGCAATCTGTACATAACCACAGACGATGGTTCTTACGTAAGAAAAGGTATGGGTACCGATGTACTCCGCGACCTTGTACAGAACCAGGGCAAACAGTATGATGTCTGTGTTGCCATCGGACCGATGATCATGATGAAATTCGTATGTCTTCTGACAAAAGAACTGAACATCCCGACCGTTGTCAGCATGAACCCGATCATGGTAGACGGAACCGGTATGTGCGGTGCCTGCCGTCTAATGGTAGGCAATGAAGTAAAATTTGCCTGCGTAGACGGACCGGAGTTTGACGGTCATCTGGTAGACTTCGACCTGGCTATGAAACGTCAGCAGATGTATAAGACAGAAGAGGGAAGAGCTCTCTTAAGATACCAGGAAGGCGCAACCCATCACGGTGGATGCGGCCAGTGCGGAGGTGACAAATAATGGCAAAGGGATTAAACAGAGTACCGGTACGTGAGCAGGAGCCGAAGGTACGTGCCACAAATTTTGACGAGGTATGTCTTGGATACAACAAAGACGAAGCAGTAGAAGAAGCACAGCGCTGCCTGGGCTGTAAAAATGCAAAATGTATCACAGGATGCCCGGTTAATATCAACATTCCGGCATTCATTGCACAGGTAAAAGAAGGAAACTTCGAGGAAGCATACAAAATTATCGGTGAGTCCAGTGCACTCCCGGCAGTCTGCGGCCGTGTATGTCCGCAGGAGAGCCAGTGCGAGGGCAAATGTGTCCGCGGAATCAAAGGCGACGCTGTTTCCATCGGTAAACTGGAGCGTTTCGTTGCTGACTGGGCAAAAGAAAACGGTATCAAACCGGTTCCGGCAGCAGAGAAAAACGGCCACAAGATCGCGGTTATCGGTTCCGGCCCTGCAGGTCTTACCTGCGCAGGAGACCTTGCAAAACTTGGCTACGATGTAACCATCTTCGAGGCACTTCACAAAGCCGGCGGTGTATTAAGCTACGGTATTCCGGAGTTCCGTCTTCCGAAAGACAAAGTAGTTGCCGCTGAGATCGAGAACGTAAAATCTCTCGGTGTTAAAATTGAGACCAACGTTATCATCGGAAAATCCGTTACCATCGACGAGTTGTTAAAAGACGAAGGATTTGAAGCAGTCTTCATCGGTTCCGGTGCAGGCCTTCCGATGTTCATGGGAATCCCGGGTGAGAACGCAAACGGCGTATTCTCCGCAAACGAGTTCCTGACCAGAAACAACCTGATGAAAGCATTCCGCGATGATTACGATACCCCGATCGCACACGGCAAGAAAGTTGCTGTAGTCGGCGGCGGCAACGTAGCTATGGACGCTGCAAGAACCGCACTTCGTCTCGGCGCAGAGGTACACGTTATTTACCGTCGTTCTGAGGCAGAGCTTCCGGCCCGTGCAGAGGAAGTTCATCATGCAAAAGAGGAAGGTATCATCTTCGACCTTCTGACCAACCCGGTAGAAATTCTGACCGACGACAAAGACTGGGTAACCGGTATCCGCTGCATCCGTATGGAACTTGGCGAGCCGGACGCTTCCGGAAGAAGAAGACCGGTTGAGATTCCAGGATCTGAGTTCGAAATTGAAGTAGACGAAGTTATCATGTCTCTTGGTACTTCCCCGAACCCGCTGATTTCTTCCACCACCTACGGTCTGGATGTCAACAGAAGAAAATGTATCGTAGCTGAGGAAGAAACCGGAAAGACCAGCAAAGAGGGCGTTTACGCCGGCGGTGACGCTGTAACAGGTGCAGCAACCGTTATCCTTGCTATGGGTGCCGGAAAAGCCGGAGCTAAAGGAATTGATGAGTATATCAAAAGCAAAAATGCATAAGGCATTGCTTTTCTAAACTAAAAGCCATATAGACGCGGACAAGAAGTGATCTATATGGCTTTTGGTGTTTTTGACAGATATCCGAAAGGGTTTTAAGATTACAGAATGAAAATTACAGTATTGACAGTAGGAAAAATCAAAGAAAAATATCTGCGGGATGCGATTGCCGAGTATTCGAAGCGCCTCAGCCGCTATGCAAAGCTGGAAATTATCGAGGTGGCGGATGAAAAGACACCGGACAACGCGAGTGAAACCGTAGAGACAAATATCAAAAACAAAGAAGCAGAGCGCCTTCTCAAATATATCCGGGATGACGCTTATCTGATTACATTGGAAATTAAGGGAAAACAGCTCACATCCGAGGAGCTGGCCCAGAAAATAGATACGCTCGGCGTGCAGGGAACGAGCCATATTATTTTTGTGATCGGTGGTTCCTTAGGGCTTGGCGAGGAAGTTCTGAAGCGTTCGAACTATGCGCTCAGTTTTTCGAAAATGACATTTCCGCATCAGTTGATGCGGGTTATTCTGCTGGAACAGATTTACCGGAGCTACCGCATTAACTGCGGGGAGCCATATCATAAATAGCTGCGAATAAGAGAGGTGTGATTGCGATGCGTGAAATGCGTTTAAAAAAGCGGGAGATTACAGATCCTGAAATTTTAAGAGAAATTCTGGAAAGCTGCGAGGTTGTGCGGATCGGGGCGATGGATGAGGAAGGCATGTTTATCGTGCCGATGAATTATGGATATGATGTCCGGGAAGAAGATGGAACTCTTCACGTCTGTCTGTACCTGCATGGGGCAAAAGAAGGGCGGAAGGCGGCTGCATTTGCAGCGGATCCGCGCGTGGCGGTGGAGATGGATTACAACCATGAAGTGATTACAGGTGACTATACGTGTGCGTATTCCTATGCGTACCGCAGTATCATGGGAAACGGAACCATCACGGAGGTGACAGATCCGGAGGTAAAGAAGAAAGGCCTGGAAAAAATCATGGCGCATATCGCACCGGAGGCGAAGATCGCTTTTCTGCCGGAGATGGTGGAGCGCGTTGCCGTATGGCGCATAGACATCGATATATTTACCGGCAAAGAGCGCAGACGAAAATAGAGTGTTCGAAGCTCCGCAGGCTGCAGACGGAAAAAGACAGCAGAAAGGACAGCAGAAATGATTAAAATTGATCTGATTACAGGCTTCCTTGGCTCAGGGAAGACGACTTTTTTGAAACAGTACGCAAAGTATCTGATGGCACAGGGAAAGAACATCGGCATCCTGGAGAATGATTTTGGGGCAGTCAATGTGGATATGCTGCTTCTGCAGGAACTGCGCGGCGATCAGTGCGAGCTGGAGATGATTTCCGGCGGATGCGACAAAGAGACACACCGCAGACGATTCCGCACGAAACTGATCTCGATGGGCATGAGCGGCTACGACCGCATTCTCGTGGAACCGTCGGGGATTTACGATGTGGATGAGTTCTTTGACACGCTGTATGACGAGCCGCTGAACCGCTGGTATGAGGCGGGAAGCGTCATCACGATTCTGGATGCCGGGCTCGATGAGAAGCTGTCGGAGGAAGAAGAGTATCTGCTGGCTTCCGAGGCGGCGAACGCTGGTAAAATCGTGCTGAGCAAAGTACAGAATGTTTCGGAGGAAAAGAAAGAAGAAACGATTGCCCATCTGAACCGCACGCTCGAGCAGGCAGGCTGCAGAAGACAGTTTTCTGATGCAGAAATTTTACAGAAAAACTGGGATGATCTGACAGAGGATGATTTCAAAATGCTCTCCGAATGTAGTTACCGTTCGGAGGATTACCGGAAGCTGGATTTCGGCGAGCAGCAGACATTTGATTCGCTCTGCTTTCTGGAGCCGAAGATTACGGAAGAAGCGCTGAAAAAGGCAGCAGAAGCAATCTTTGCGGATCCATCATGCGGCAATGTATTCCGGATCAAAGGAATTGTAAAGACGGGCGAAACTGTGTGGAGCGAAATCAATGCGACGCGGGAACAGATGACATTCCAGGCAGTGCCGGAGAGCCAGGAAGTGCTGATTGTAATCGGCGCGGGGCTTTCGAAAGAGCGGATTAGTGGAATTCTCGGAATTAAGTAAAAAATGGAGCATGACGGAAAGGGGTATTTTCCATCATGCTCCTGCTGGTTTGGCTAAATAGCAGTTACTGTGAAATGCGCTGCCGTTCTGACAGTGTGGGGAACGGAATGATTTTGGAATCCCGTGCATCATCCGGTGTACAAAGAGCAGTCAACGGCTGCGGCTGATTTTCCATGGTCTGGAAGGAGAGAATGCCATCTTTCCATAAAACGACATCATCCGGTGAATGGACGGCAAAATAGCGGTGCAGCACATCGAAAAGAGAGGATGGAACTGCCGCAAGATCGTGCTCGGGATCGCTGGAATATAGAAAGATCCGGCTTCCCGGAAAACGACGGGAATGGATACCGGCAGAGGGAGCGGTAAAATCCGGGTTTTCGGTAAAATATAAGGATCTTTCTGCGGGTCCGGAAAACGGAATAGACAGCGTTGTGGAAACAACTGGCGCTTCTTCTGCAAGGGCTGGCTGCTTCTGAAATTTGCACAGGAATGGAATATTTTGAAAAAATGTATATTTCTTTCTCATAAGACTCACCTTTCAGCCGGAAAAGATCTGGCATTTGGCAGGGTGGATGTTATCGTTTACTTTAATTTTATCTTATCAGAAGTGCAGAAATAACAGGGTTAAACATTTGTAAAAAGCGTGTAAAACATCTTAAAGAGAAAGAAAAGAAAGGGGAAATCATATGGAACAGGAAGTAATGCAGGCCATTCGGGCAGAACTGGAAAGCAATATAGATGCAAAATACCGGGAATTTCACAGCTCTCTTGTGCCGGGACAGAACTGTCGGATTCTTGGTGTCCGCATTCCGGTTTCGCGACGGATTGCAAAAGCGACAGCAAGAGACCATTATGAAGTTTATACCGAACAGTTTAATCCAGAAGTCTACGAGGAGCTTCTGATCCGCGGAATGATGATCGGCTACGGAAAGCTGACCAGTGAAGAACAGACGGCAGAACTGGACCGCTTCGTGCCGATGATCAACAGCTGGGGAATCTGTGACAGCTCCTGTGCAACGTGCCATTTTATGAAGAAAGACCAGGAGTATTGGTATGGATATCTGCAGAAATGGCTGAAAAGCAGCCGGGAATATGAAATCCGGTTTGGTGTTGTGTGTCTGCTGGACTTTTTTATCAACGAAGCGTATATCGATGCTGTGCTGGAGGAGATGAAAAAGATTCATCACGATGGCTATTACGTAAAAATGGCCGTCGCCTGGGCAGTATCGATCTGTTATATTCATTTTCCGGAAAAAACACAGAAACTGCTGAAAGAAAACAGTCTCGATGACTGGACACATAACAAAACAATTCAGAAAATCAGAGAGTCGCTGCGGATCAGCAAAGAAGAAAAAGAGATGCTGAAAACCTGGAAGAGATAAAAAGAAAACCGTATCGCCGCGTTTTGAATATCGCAGCAATACGGTTTTCTTTCTCTTTTTTGAACTTATTCGTCCCATCCCTCAAAAAGCCGGATGTTGACGGCAATATTTCTTGCAATTTCACCTTCGCTTTTCCCGAGATCTGCCACATCCGATACCGGCGGAAAATCAGGTTCTTCTTCCGTCAGTTCCAGAGAGATCCAGTCATAGGCGGAGTGAATGGCATCTTCCAGCGCCTCGTCGAGGGTATCCCCTTTTGCATAGCAGCAGGCGAGATCTGGAAAATAACCTTCGTAGGTTCCCTGTTCGGTTTTATGAAAAACGGCTGGATAAGTAAATTTCATAGTGTTTCTTCCTTCTTCCTTTTCTTTTTCACGGAAATTCTTTTTTATCGTAGCACTTTTTCTCAAAAGATACAATGCCTAAAATACAATTGATCGTATTTGTAATCTATGCTAGAATGAAAAACAGATAATTGGAAAATACAAATGAAACCAAGGGAGGATTTCTCTTTGATAAAAGTAATTTTGTGGGACATCGACGGAACACTTCTGAATTTTAAGATGTCGGAACGATATGCAATTGAGTACTGTTTCAACAAGTTTCATATGGGAACCTGCACGGACGAAATGTTGCAGCGCTACAGCGTGATCAACCGCGGTTACTGGGAGCGGCTGGAGACGGGAGAGCTTACGAGAGAACAGGTGATGCTTGGACGGTTCCATGAATTTTTTGAATCGGAAGGATTGCCGACGGATCAGGTAAAAGTATTCAATGATGAATATCAGATCCGCCTCGGCGATAAGGCTTTCTTCTGCGATCACGGAGATGAACTGGTAAAACAGCTGAAAGCTACCGTAAAACAGTATGCAGTAACAAATGGAACCACTGTTGCACAGGAGCGTAAACTCCGCTTTTCCGGGCTTGATCAGCTTCTGGACGGCGTTTTTATCTCGGAACAGGTCGGTGTGGACAAGCCGCAGAAGGCTTTTTTTGATGCGGTATGGAACGAAATCGGAAGTTATGCACCGGATGAGGTTGTGATCGTCGGCGACTCCCTCACAAGTGATATCCGCGGCGGAAAAAATGCAGGAATCCTGACCTGCTGGTACAACCCGGATCATCTTCCGAACAAAATTGAAGTTACACCGGACTGTACCATCGACAATCTTCAGGATATCCTTTCGTATCTGGATGAAAGCAGGTGATTTGCTAATGAGAACACGCGTATTACAGGAAAAAAATTATGCGGAGCGGATGCAGAATGGTGTGGAGCCGTACCTCGCCGCTCATGCAGAAGAATTTTACTGGGAAAGGGAGAGCGGTCATCCGATTCATGTTCTTCGTTACCGCGCATTCCGCCCGAGAGGTGTTGTTGTAATTTCACACGGTTTTACGGAAAATGCAGAGAAATATAAAGAGATCGTGTATTATTTTATCAAAGAGCATTTTCATGTTTATCTGCCGGAACACTGCGGCCACGGAAAGAGCTACCGTCTGGTGGATGATCCGTCGCTTGTTTATGTCGATTCCTACCATCGTTATGTAGAAGATCTGCTCTTTGTTGCACGAAAAGCAAAAGCAGAGGCATGCGGTCTTCCGCTCGTTCTCTATTCTCACTCGATGGGCGGCGGAATCGCAGCAGCAGCGGCCGCCAAAGCGCCGCATCTGTCCGGAAAGTGGTCTTGAGTTCGCCGATGATCCGTCCGCTGACCGGAAAAGTGCCGTTCGCCGATGCAAAACGGATCGCAGCTTTTGCCTGTGCCACAGAACGAGGCACACAGTATGTGGTAGGACAGAAACCATACCAGGGAATCGAAAGCTTTAAACAAAGTTCGTCCCTCTCCCGTCCGCGCTTTCTCTATTACCAGCAGAAGCGGGAAAAAGAGCCGCTGTATCACCTAAATGCCGCTTCTTACGGATGGCTCCATGCCGCCGCACATCTGTACCGCGATCTGATGCGGAGCGGATGGAAACGGATCGAGGCTCCTGTCCTTTTATTTCAGGCGGAGAACGATCATCTTGTGTCCAACCGTGCCCAGGAGCGGATGATCCGGAAAATGGCAGAACGCCGTCCCGGCATGGCAAAAATGGTAAAAGTACCGGGCGCAAAGCATGAATTGTTTGGAACCAGAGGGCGCATGCTCCAGACGTACTGGAATATGGTATTTGCTTTTCTGGAAAAAGATCTGTAACAAAAGAGAAGGGATGACAAAATGACACAGACAGAAATCGAAGAATATATTACCCAGTTTCCTATCTATCAGTATGCATTTGTAAAACCGGAGGACATCGAATTCAATGACCGGGTCCGCCAGATCTGCAAAAAGGAGTGCTCCCGCTACGGAGCCTCCTGGTCCTGCCCACCGGCGGTCGGCACTGTTGAAGTCTGTAAGGAGCGTTGCATGAACTACGATCACGTTCTGTTCTTCTCCAGCATCGCAGAAGTGGACAACATCATGGATATGGATGAGACATTAAAAACAAAATCGGAGCACGAAAAAATCACACGCGAAATCGAGCAGCATTTAAAAGACAAAACCCTGCTCACCTTCGCCCTTTCCTCCGATTCCTGCCAGCTCTGCGATAAATGTACCTACCCGAGAGGCGGCTGCCGCCATCTTGAACTGATGCATCCATGCATCGAGAGCCACGGCATCGTTGTTGCAAACCTGATTGAAAAAAACATGATGGATTATTACCTCGGCGAGCATATGGTCATATGGTTCAGCATGATTTTCTATAAAGAATCGTAATCTGTGATGTAATTTTCCATTCTTTCAAACGTATTTACAGTAGAGGATTTCGCTGTAAGAAATTCAGAAAATACACAAGAGGGGGAATGAAATATGCTGAGAAAGGCAGGAAATTTTCTCAGGTATCTGTTCGGTATTCTGATGATACTGGCGGGAGCCGGTTACTGGAAAGAGGAGAAGGCATATGCATTGTCACTGCTGCTGCTTGGAATCTTTTTGCTTCCGGTTACCTGGAATACGATAAAGAAACGGTTTCATGTGGCGAAAGCACTTCCTGTGCTGCTTCCTGTGTTGCTGCTGGTTTCCGCCTGTGCGCTGACACCTGTGACGTACAGCAGTAAGGAAACACAGAAGGCATCTGCAGAGTCTGTTTCCGTCAGCGTTACGGCAGCGCCGACGAAAAAAGCGACACCGACCCCGACTGAAACATCAACACCAACGCCGACAGCAACACCGACCGAAACACCAACGCCGACAGCAACACCGACTCCGACTGCTACCCCAACTCCAACGGCTGACCCGACCGAGACGCCGACACCTGAGCCAACCATAGAAGCTGCGGCGGAAGAAACCGTTGAAACGCAGGCAGCGGAAGAAACGCAGCCGGCAGTGACTGCTGAAGAACCACAGGTAACGGAAGCTCCGCAGGAATCGGATCCGTATGGAGGACAGCTCGTGTGGATTCAGAGACCGGATCGAAGTACCATAACAAAAATAACTGCGGCAGAATGAATCCGGATCGGGCATATCAGATGACGAGAGAAAATGCAGAAACCCAGGGGTATGAACCCTGCAAAAAATGTTTTTAAAAAAGAGAAATGAAACCCCGCAGCCTGATCGGGCAGGAAACCCCAGCGGCTGCGGGGTATTTTTGTGCTTTTTTCTGCATAAAATAGCGATAGAACAAAAAGCAGACCCGCAAAGCAGAGGAGGTTTTGGATGCGAAAAAAGAAAAAGCAAAAAAAATCACTCCATCCGCCGGGCGGGGAGCTGCTTTCGGCGATGCAGGTTCCGTCAGATCTTGCTTTTGGCGAGCCGGTTGTGACGTTTTACGGCGGGAGAGAAGTGCAGATTGAAAATTACCGCAGGATTCTGGAATATAATGCGTGCCGCCTCTGTGTGCTTACACAATACGGCAGGCTGCTCCTTGTGGGAGAGGGAATCCGGATTGTTTCGTATTCCGGGGAGGAGATGCGGGTGGAAGGGAGAATCGATCAGGTGACGTTTCAATAAGTGTAATGATTCCAATCATTCCAATGCTGAAAAGGGGGTGTGCGTTTGCAGAGGGGAAAGGTTTTCTGGAAAGGCAATGTGCGGATTCGTGTGACGGGCCGTGAACCGGAGCGTTTTTTCAATCTGTGCGGGCACCATAACATCACACTGTGGGACGTGACAGAACATCAGGCTGCTTTGAGATGAGCCTTCTGCCGGAAGATTTCTTCCGTCTCCTGCCGATCCGCCGCAAGAGCGGTGTGCGCATCCGAATACAGAAAAAACAGGGACTGCCTTTCTTTTACCGGCGAAGTTTAAAAAGAAAGGCGTTTTTTATTGGCATTTTTCTCTGTCTGGCGGGACTTTATATACTGTCGCAGTTTATCTGGAATATTCATGTGGAAGGAAACTACGCGAACAGTACGCAGACGATCTTAAACAGCCTGGATGCGGCCGGGATTCATCATGGAATCTGGAAAAAACGAGTGGACTGCAGCAAAACCGCATCGTATCTGCGGGAGCAGTTTCCCAATCTGACCTGGGTGTCCGCAAAAATAGAAGGGACGCAGCTTGTCCTTGCGGTAAAAGAAAACGTAGACGGCTATGTGATCGAAGAAAAAGCAGATGATCCGCAGAATCTTGTGGCGAAAAAAGAAGGGACGGTCGTGCGCATTATCACACGGAACGGCATTCCGCAGGTGCTCCCAGGCGATACGTGCCAGGCAGGTGATATTCTCGTAAAGGGCGAGATTCCGCTTGTGAATGACAGCGGGGAGACGTACGGCTATTCTTATGTCCACGCAGATGCGGATATCGATCTCGAGACGACGTGGTACTATTATGATACCTTTCCGCTTTCCCATACGGTACGGACATATCAGAAAGCAGAGAAAAAAACGCCGGTATTCCAGATTTCTGCTTACCGATTTTTCCTTGGAAATCTGCTGCCGGAGAATTTTGTGGCGAGTTTGCGGAGCATGACCGGAACGGCGGATCAGAAAACAGAGAAAAGGGAAAATGGAGCAGACGAGGAAGTGTCCCTTCAGCAGCTTTATCTGACAGAAAACTTTGCCCTTCCGTTTTATTTCGGCTACCGTCAGAAATTTCCTTTTGAAGTTCAGAAAGAAACCTACTCAGAACACGAGGCAAAAGAAAAAGCCTCGCAGAATTATCAGAAATTCCACAGAAATTTATCAGAAAAAGGACTTCAAATATCGGAGAATCATGTTACAATAGAACTTAACGATACGTCATGTATCACAAAAGGGACACTTCGCGTGATAGAACGGGCCGTAGAAGCACAGCCCTGCGAAATGCAGAAGATGTCGGATGGAAAGGAAACAATGGTAGATGAACAGCAATAACAACATGATAGAACTGCAGATGGAACTGCCCATCGAACATGAAAAGAAAGTATTCGGCCAGTTTGATGAACACATCAAAATCCTGGAGAGATCCCTGGCGGTTACGCTGATCTCCCGGGACGGCGTTTTAAAAATTGTAGGCCCGGCATCGAATGCAGCGCGCGCAAAGGAATGTCTGACACAGCTTCTGGAGCTCTCACGCCGCGGAAATGATATCACCACACAGAACGTCAATTATGCAATCTCACTTGTTATGGAGGACAGCGGAAGCAGCCTTGCTGAAATCGACAGTGACTGCATCTGCCACACGGTCGCAGGCCGTCCGGTCAAACCGAAAACACTCGGTCAGAAAGCGTACGTGGATGCGATTCGGGAAAAGATGGTCGTCTTCGGCGTCGGCCCTGCCGGAACCGGAAAAACATACCTTGCAATGGCGATGGCGATCACCGCGTTCCGAAACGATGAAGTAGGACGTATTATCCTGACGCGTCCGGCGATTGAGGCGGGTGAAAAACTCGGTTTCCTGCCTGGCGACCTGCAGAGTAAAATTGACCCGTATCTGCGGCCGCTCTACGACGCGCTGTATCAGATCATGGGAGCAGAGAGCTTCCAGAAAAACATGGAAAAAGGCCTGATTGAGGTTGCGCCGCTCGCGTACATGCGAGGCCGTACGCTCGACAATGCGTTTATTATCCTTGATGAGGCACAGAATACGACACCGGCGCAGATGAAGATGTTCCTGACCCGTATCGGTTTCGGTTCCAAAGTCATTGTAACCGGAGATGCCTCTCAGAAGGACCTTCCTTCCGGTACACGCTCCGGCCTTGATGTGGCAATGCAGGTACTGAAAAAAGTAGACGGAATTTCCTTCTGCGAGCTGACGAGCAAGGACGTTGTCCGTCATCCGCTGGTGCAGAAGATTGTACAGGCTTACGATGAATATGAAAAGAAAGCAAAGCCGGAAAATCACAGCGGCAGAGCAAAAAGTACGACGAGAAAACGGAGGGAAAATAAATGACACTGACGTTTGAAAATGAACAGGATTTTGACCTTGGATTTGATCCGGAAGAGGTTGCAGCAGCGGTAATCAATGGTGTGCTGGATCAGGAAGCGTGCCCGTATGAGGCAGAAGTAGAACTGATTCTGACCGATCCGGAAAATATCCGCACCATGAACCGGGAACACAGAAACATTGACCGGGAGACAGACGTGCTTTCTTTCCCGATGGTAGATTATCCTTCTCCGGCTTCGTTCGATTTTCTGGAGACGGAAGAGGGAGATGACTGTTTTAACCCGGACAGCGGTGAGCTGATGCTGGGTGATATCGTAATTTCTGTTGCGCGCGCAAGAGCGCAGGCGGAGGAATACGGTCATTCTTTAAGACGCGAATTTGCTTTTCTTGTTGCACACAGTATGCTGCATCTTCTGGGTTATGATCATATGACACCGGAGGAAGCAGCCGTGATGGAGGCAAAGCAGGAAGAGGTGCTGCAGCGTCTCGGTATCACAAGAGACTGATTGAGAGCAGAAAAGGAGGGGTCTTTATCAAAAAGAGAGGGTTTTACACATTGGGGATTGCTCTGCTGGGAAGCATGATGCTGTTCGGATGCCGGAAAATTGGGGAAACGGCACCGGAAACTGCATCGGCAGGAACTTCTTATGTCTCAGAAGAGACAGCAGGGGAAAGCAAGACAGAAACGAAAGCTACGGAACCAGCGGCTCCGGCCCCGACCGAAGATCCGGCACCGGAGCCGCTGGTTCCGGAAGCGATTGAGCCGACACCCGCGGAGGATGCGCTGCCGGAAGGTATGGTGAAAAGTTATCTGACAGGAGAACCTGTCGCCGAAGTACAGGGAAGAAGGCGCCCGGTGGCGGTTATGCTGAGTAATATCATCAGCGCCTGCCCGCAGAGCGGTATCAGCCGTGCGGGAGTGATCTATGAAGCGCCGGTCGAAGGCGGCATTACGCGCCTGATGGGGCTGTTTGAAAACTATGATGATCTCGAAAAGATCGGATCGGTGCGGAGTTGCCGCGAATATTATGTGTATCTGGCAGCGGGATTTGACGCTCTGTATTACCACTATGGACAGGCGGCGTATGCGATTCCGCTGCTCGAATCGGATCACATAGACAATGTGAACGGCATGGAGTATTCGGAACAGGTGTATTACCGGACGTCGGATCGTCCGTCGCCGCACAATGCGTATTTGGATGCGGCCGGGATTGCAGCGGGAATCGATCTCTGCGGCTACCGGACATCTTACAAAGACGGTTATGACGGATTTTTCCAGTTTGCATCCGAGACAGAACCGGAAACGCTGGAACAGGGACGAAATGCCGCCTATGTGGCACCGGGCGGATATTTCCACAACAATCCGTGGTTTTCGTACGATGAGGCGAGCGGCACGTATTTGCGTTATCAGTTCGGGGAACCGCAGATCGATGAGATGACACAGGAACAGCTTGCGGTGAAGAACATTATCGTGCAGTACTGTTCCTGGAAAAAGTATGATGACAATGCGGAATATCTCGATATCGATGTGGTAAACGGCGGAACGGGAACGTATATCACAAGCGGAAAGGCCATCGACGTGACATGGAGCAAGGATGATCCGTGGGGTGTCACAAAGTACCGGGACAGCAATGGAGAGGAGATTAAACTGAATCTTGGAAAAACATGGGTTCTGATTGTTTTAGATAATTATGCAGATGAGACTGAAATCCGGTGATAAAGCTGGATTTCAGGATTTTTCTCAGATCGGCTGGACAGATCCTGTGTTTTGCGGTAAGATAAAAAGAAAATCCGGTCATTTAACCGAATCAAGCAAGTCCCTCGCTTCTAAAGCGGTGGGATGAATTGTTAAAAGAAACATAACGGTAGTGGCAGGCGGAGAGAAATCGGTATCCTCCACTGACATGAGGCGAGTCACAGTCGAACTATTTTCGACATGTCAGACTCTGTGAAAATACCGACTGTGAGTTGAAACAAAGGAGAAAAATACAGAAAATGGAAATTAATATACAGAGAATCAACGAACTTGCCCGCAAGGCGAAAGCAGAGGGGCTGACACCGGCGGAGAAAGAAGAGCAGCAGAAGCTGCGGAGAGAATATATTGCAGCCGTGAAAATGAACCTCCGTACCCAGCTCGACAATATTGATGTGCAGGAGAAAGACGGAACAATCGTAAATCTGGGGGAGCGCTATGGAAGCAAAAGGAAACATTAGAAAAGAAGTTTTTGCCCGAAGAAGAGCAGCCACACAGGAAGAAATTCAGGAAAAGAGCCGTATGATTTATGAAAAAATCACGGCTCTGCCGGAGTTTCTGGATGCGGACTGCTTTTTTGCGTATATGGACTTCAAAAAAGAAGTCATGACACGGGATCTGATCGAGAAGGCCCTGCAAATGGGAAAGACGGTCGCTGTGCCGCGCGTGGAAGGCGATGATATGGTTTATTATGAGATCAAAGATTTCTCCACGCTGAAATCCGGCTATTTTGGCATTATGGAGCCGGACGGCGGAAAGGTCTGCACGCGGGAAGAGGGCTTTCTGCTGGTACCCGGTGTGGCCTTTGATCCGGCGCGCCACAGAGTAGGATATGGAAAAGGATTTTATGACCGCTTTCTTGCCGCACATCCAGGGTTTACAACGGTTGCAGCGGCGTTTGAGTTTCAGCTGTTTGATGCGGTGCCGTTTGAAGAGACGGATGTTCTGCCGCAGATGCTGGTGACAGAGCAGAAGATTTACCGTTAAGCCAATTACGATAAGACAACACGAGGAGGAGACGAGTATGATGAAGCTGGAAGAAATCGGAACGAGAGCCCGCCAGGCGGAGCCTGTGCTTCGAATCATGGAGACGGAGAAGAAAAACCGTGTGCTGAAAAAAGCAGCGGAAAACCTTGTGGCAGACGCCGAAACGATTATCGCGGCCAATGCGCTGGATATGGAGCATGGAAAAGAAAAAGGCATGTCTCAGGGACTTCTGGACCGGCTCTTTCTGGACAAAAGCCGGATTGAAGCAATGGCAGAAGGCATGTGTCAGGTATCCGAACTGGACGACCCAATCGGGGAAGTGCTGGGAATGAAAAAACGCCCGAACGGTCTTCTGATCGGACAGAAACGTGTTCCGCTCGGTGTTGTCGGCATCATCTACGAGGCACGCCCAAATGTGACGGCGGATGCATTTGCACTCTGCTTCAAAACGGGAAATGTCGTGATTTTAAAAGGCGGAAGCGATGCAATCCACTCGAATACGGCGATTGTTGCCTCTCTTCGGAAAACACTGAAAGAGGAGCAGGTGCCGGAAGACGCCCTGCTTCTGATCGAAGATACCTCCCGCGAGACGACGGCGCAGTTTATGAAGATGAACCGCTATGTCGATGTTCTGATTCCGCGCGGCGGTGCCGGACTGATCCGCGCTGTCGTGGAAAACAGCACGATTCCTGTCATTGAGACAGGAACCGGAAACTGTCATATCTACGTGGATGAGACAGCCGATCTTTCCATGGCAGTGGATATTATTCTGAACGCAAAAACACAGCGCGTCGGCGTATGTAATGCGTGTGAATCGATTGTGGTACACGAAAATGTACGTGAAAAACTGCTCCCGGTTCTGGAGGAACGATTAAAAGAAAAACATGTGGAAATGCGCGCAGACGAAAAGGCAAGAGAATACATGCCGGAAGCAGAAGAAGCGACAGAAGAGGACTGGGGAAAAGAGTATCTCGACTATATCGTATCCATTAAAACGGTTTCCTCTATCGACGAAGCGATCGCGCACATCAACCGCTACAACACAAAACACTCCGAAGCAATCATCACCAACAACTACACCCACGCCCAGAAATTCCTGGACGAAATCGATGCAGCTGTAGTCTACGTCAACGCCTCCACCCGCTTCACCGACGGCTTCGAATTCGGCTACGGCGCCGAAATCGGAATCAGCACCCAAAAACTTCACGCCAGAGGCCCAATGGGACTGCTGGCGCTGACGTCGATTAAAAATATCGTATACGGAACGGGACAGATCCGAAAATAAAAGAAGAAAGATCTTGTTGTCAAAGGGCAACCCAGTTGATCCAGTGACCGATTGCTGATGACCACCCGTCACCCGATCACTGACCAACTCCCAACTGTCCCTTTTCCGGATCAACAGCCCAGACAACAGCCGCATTGCTCACCTTCTTCGGACTTGGAAGAATCGAAGGTCTTGGAATCGGAACGGTAGCAGCTGCTTTTACGATGGGAAAAGGTATTGTGCTGATGGGAAAACTGCTGGATAAAAAGTTTGCGTTTGTCTCCGTTTTATCACCGGAAAGACCGTAAAATGCAGGGCTGATATTTGATCGTAAAAAATTAGAAAAAAATGTAAAATCCTCTTGAAACCAAGGGGATTTTACTGTATAATGAGCAGGACAAAAACAACTGCAGAGTAAGTTCATATGCGTAAAGTGCTCCCGGGATAGAGAGTAGCCAGGGAGACGAAAAGAGAAAATCTTGCGGTATATGAATTGCATCTCGCTGCAACAGAAGATAGAGACAAGAGATTATCTCCTATTGTAGTCAGATATCTGTAAAGGAGGTAATTTTTTATGCAGAAAAATGCAAATGAAACAGCAAAAGAAACAAAAAACATGTTTCTGCAGTCAGCAAAAGAGCTGAAAGCAGTCACAACCCTCGCAGCCTGTGCCATGTTCGCAGCGCTGGCGATGATTCTGAACCAGGTAGCATCGATTGATATCGGACCTTATGTCCGCATCGGATTTTCCGGAATCCCGAACCGCCTTGTCGATTACCTGTTCGGACCAGTGACAGGATGTCTTTTCTCCGGCATTCTTGATGTCGTAAAATACTTCCTGAAACCGAGCGGCCCGTTCTTCTTCGGATTCACCTTTAATGCGATGCTGGCATCTTTTATGTATGGATGCTTCTACTATCGCAAAAAACTGACCATCAAACGTGTGCTTGCAGCCAAGTTCATCGTTATGCTGACTGTCAACGTACTGCTGAACACCCTGTGGATCAGCATGCTGTATGGAAAAGGAATCATGGTGCTTCTTCCGGCACGTGCCTTAAAGAACCTGATTATGTGGCCGATCGATTCCATCATTTTCTACAGCCTGACGAAGTTGATCGAGCAGACCGGCGTCTTCCGCATGTTTCATGCAAGAACCGCTGCACAGGCACAGAGATAAAGAAAAATTCAGACACCATCAAAACGATACATTTACCAATCTGCAGAAAAGGTACTGTCCGCCAGAACAAAAAGGAAGCGGATGGGTTTTGTCGGAAAAGAAAAGCGAAAAAGAACTGCGGCAGGAACTTCCCCAAAAGGAAGCCTGCCGCAGTTCTTTTTGTATGAAAATCCCATCAGGCGGACAGCGATTTTACTGATATCCGTGATCTGACCAGTCATGGTTTTTGATCCGCTCGTAATCCTCCTCTGTAATCGGAAGAATCGTTCCATGCTTGTAGCCGTATGGGAACGAGAAGAAAGCATCAGAACGAACAAATTTTCCGGAAGCAAGGCTGTCTGCAACAAACGGCACATATCCCTGGCCGGCACCCGGAACGCCGTAGTAGTCAAGGAACAGACACCATCTGCTGTCATCAAGCTGTACTGCGGTCGGAGCCTCATAGAGACCGCTCTCTACATCTTTCATGCTCTCATCGAAGCTTTCCATCCGCACATACGGGCCGGCCGCATGGTCGGAGCGGAGCAGAATAATTTTCGCCGGATTGCTTTCACTCTTTACGAAAAGATAATAAACCCCATTCTCTTCATAGATCGCCGAATCAATCACGCCGCTGTCCTCTTTTTCGTACAGAACCTGCGGAGCTGAAAAATGAACAAAATTCTTCGTTGTGCTGTAATAGATTTTTTTGGGACCGTAATCGTTTGCTGCATGGGAAGAAGACCAGTGCAGAACGTACTCACCGTTTTCTTTATCGTAAATCAGATCCGGTGCCCAGAGGCAGCCGAAGTCATCATCACCGATTTTTACAAGACGCTGGTCGCTCCAGTTTACGAGATCCTCTGATTCCCAGACGGAGAAATACTTGCTGCCGTTTCTGCCGATCTCATCCCAGGAATTGTGATACTGATTCCGCATACCGTAAGAAAGACTCAGGTCAGTGGCGAAAATATAATATTTCCCGGTTTCTATGCTGTGAGTGATAGTAAAGTCGCGTACACCCTTATCTCCATAATACGCCCAGAGAACAGGAGCGCCGTCGTTGACAGCTTCCCAGTGGAAACCATCGCGCTGATGCCGAAATAAACCTGTTCGCCGTCTGGTGTTGTTTTTTCCCGAAAATGAACAAATAAATATGCCTGTGCCATAAAATAAAACTCCTTTATGCATATGTTTGGATGAAAAATTCAGATGTTCTGTTTTTCAGGCCATACCTTATACGGTTCCATTATTTTGTAAGACGGATCACATTCCAGCTGTGTTTTCCAAGAACGGTGTGCATTTTTCCATTCTCCAGTTTGGTAGCATCGGAATGGGTCGGAGCAACGTGGTTCGGATCTGCTTCGGTGTTGACCGCTTTCATATCGTCGTTTGTCAGCACGATGTGCTCAGCCAGACGACATCCTTCGAACTGACGCAGATCGCAGGAAACCTCCATATCCTCATCCAGGCTCTTGTTGACTGCAAAAATGGTCAGTGCATCGTTTTCCTCATCCCAGATGCAGACAGAATCGAGATACGGAGCTTCGCCGTACGTTTTGCTCTCGTAAACCGGTGTCAGAACCTGTGTATTTAAGACGGTTCCGCGGCCGTATACGCTTGCATGCATGTATGGATAGAAGATCGTCTGACGCCATGCACCGGTATCGGATGTCATGATCGGAGCGATAACGTTGACAAGCTGTGCGAGGCAGGCAATCTTGACACGGTCTGCGTGGCGCAGGAGTGTGATCAGCATGCTTCCGACGAGAAGTGCATCCTCAAAGTTGTAAACATCCTCAAGCTGATGCGGTGCGCGTACCCATTTCTCCAGCTTCTGATCCTGCTCATTGCTGTGATACCATACGTTCCACTCATCGAAGGAAAGGTTAATCTGCTTTTTGCCGTGTTTTTTCGCTTTGACTGCATCACAGATCGCAACTACACCGGAGATGAAATCATCCATGCCCTTGGAGCTTGCCAGGAAATCGACAGTATCATTTGCATAATTTCCGTAGTACTGGTGTAAAGAAAGGTAATCCACCTCATCATAGCATTCGTCCAGAACCGTATATTCCCAGGAACCGAAGGTTGGCATCGTAAGATTGGAGCTTCCGCAGGCAACAGTTTCAATCGTCGGATCCATGAATTTCATCAGACGGGAAGTCTCTGCTGCAATACGTCCGTACTCAGAAGCGGTCTTATGTCCCATCTGCCACGGTCCGTCCATCTCGTTGCCGAGGCACCAGAGTTTGATGTTGTGTGGATCTTTGTAACCGTGGGATTTTCTCAGATCACTGTAGTAGGTGCCGCCCTTGAAGTTGCAGTACTCCAGCACATTTTTGGCATCCTCCGGTCCGCGGGTTCCGAGGTTAACGGCCATCATAATATCACTGCCGGCTTTTTTCGACCAGTCCGCAAACTCATTCAGACCGAATTCGTTTGTCTCAATCACGCCCCAGGCAAGATCCGGTTTTGCAGGCCGTTTGTCTTTCGGACCTACGCTGTCTTCCCAGTGATAGCCCGAGACAAAGTTTCCGCCCGGGTAACGGACGATCGGTACCTGAAGCTCTTTGACAAGATCCAGGGTATCTTTTCGGAAGCCCTGCTCGTCGGAGAGAGCACTTCCTTCCTGATAGATGCCTTCGTAAACGGCGCGTCCAGGTGCTCGATAAAGGAACCGAAGATTCGTTTGTCAACTTTTCCGGTGAGAAAATATTTGTCAATGATAATCTCTGCTTTTTTCATACTTAAAAATCCTCCTGTTAAAAGAAATGTTCGTTTTCAGACACGATCCAGAAAAACAAAGGATCACCGGCGTGTCTATGATTTTATTCCACCGTTTCGCTTTCGCTTTGGATAGTTTCAATTTTAACAGGAAGATAGAAAAAAACCAGAGATTTTTGTCCGGCAAATTTGACTTTTTTTCCGGTTTTGCGGTAAAATAGGGAGAAGAAAAGAAAAGGGGAAACGAGAAGAATGGAATTTTCAGTTCATATTTGTGAATATAATAGATCCAACGCCGATTATGAGACGATATATCGGCCGGAGGGCAGCGGGGACTATCTGTTTCTGTTGTTTAAAACGCCGATGAAGGTGTATGACAGAACTGCGTTTTTCATTGCACAGGAAAATGCCTGCCTTTTTTACACGCCGGATCACGAGCAGCATTATCAGGCTGTTCAGAAGTTTCGCAACAGCTATGTCCATTTCTGGTGCGGTAAGAATCTGGGTGAAACGTATGGAATTCCGCAGAATGCTGTTTTTTATCCACAGAATACGGAAGCAATTGATGAGCTGATTCGCCTTTTGCAGAGGGAATATATTGTGAAAGATCCATACGCAGTGGAATATGAGGAAGCACTGGTTCGTCAGATGATGATTACGGCATCGCGCGGTATGCGGCTGTACCAGAAAGCGGCAGAGGAGCCGGCCGGACTGTATCAGGAATTCCAGGAGCTGCGCCTTAAGATGTTGAGCCATTATGAGAAAGGCTGGACGACAGAAAAGCTTTGCCAGATGGCCAATATGGAAAAAAGCCAGTTTTATTCTTATTATAAACAGTTTTTCAGCAGCACCCCGCACAGCGATCTGATTGAAGTACGGCTCGACAAGGCGAAAAATCTTTTGACAAATCAGGCACTTTCCATCGGACAGACCGCGGAAATCTGCGGTTTTTCCAATCTGTCTCATTTCAGCCGCTATTTCAAACGCCACTGCGGATGTTCTCCGCGGGAATGGCAGCAGCAAGGCGGAAAAAGCATAAAATATAAAGTGAAGTTGCAGGAAGATGAGAAATGCTATAGCTTTTCCCAATAGCTTATGATAAAATATTCAGAAGATGTTGGAGTCAAAAGGTACTTTGGCCATGATATCTTCAGAAAAAGTAAGAAAAAGGGAGAGCAGTATGAAAAAGAGAGAGTCATTTAACAGTCGGTGGGGATTTATCCTGGCCTGCATCGGCTCTGCAGTTGGAATGGGCAACATCTGGATGTTCCCTACCCGGGTTTCCTTGTACGGAGGAGGTTCCTTTCTGATTCCGTATTTCCTGTTCGTTGCACTGATCGGCTTTACCGGTGTGAGCGGGGAGATGAGTTTTGGCCGTGCCACAAGATCCGGTCCGGTTGATGCGTTCGGTTTTGCGTGTGAAACGAAAGGAAAACGAAAAGCCGGAGAGGCGCTTGGTCTGATTCCGGTGCTGGGTTCCCTGGCAATGGCGATCGGTTATACGGTTGTCATGGGGTGGATTTTCAGGTACATGATCGGAACCTTTACCGGAAAGACACTGTCAGCTGTGAGCGTAGAGGATTTTGCCGGAGCGTTTGAATCCATGGCATCTGCGTTTGGAAACAATTTCTGGCAGATCGCAGCTCTTGTGGTTGCGATGGTCATTCTGGCATTTGGTGTTGGTAAGGGAATTGAGAAGGTCAATAAGGTGCTGATGCCTGTTTTCTTTCTCCTGTTTGTTGCACTTGGTATCTATGTTGCCTTTCAGCCCGGTGCAGCGGATGGATACCGTTATATTTTCCGTGTGGAACCAAAAGCACTTGCAGATCCGAAGACCTGGATTTTTGCACTTGGTCAGGCATTCTTTTCCCTGTCTGTAGCCGGAAACGGAACACTGATCTATGGTTCCTATTTGTCAGATGGAGAAAATATTCCGGCCGCCGCCGGAAGAGTAGCATTTTTTGATACGCTCGCTGCTATGCTTGCTGCGCTGGTTATTATCCCGGCGATGGCAACTACGGGAGCACAGTTAAATACAGGAGGACCTGGACTTCTGTTCATTTTCCTTCCGAATTTGATAAAGTCTATGCCGGGTGGCGCGCTGATCGCAATCGTTTTCTTTGTCGCTGTCTTTTTTGCCGGCCTTACCTCTCTGATTAACCTGTACGAAGCACCGATTGCAACGGTACAGGAAAAATTTCATCTCGGAAGAGTAGCAGCCTGCGGTGTGATCGGGGTTATCGGTGTGGTCGTATCTCTTCTGATCCAGGGCATTGTATCCCAGTGGATGGATGTTCTGTCGATCTACATTTGCCCGCTCGGCGCCGGCCTTGCCGGAGTCATGTTCTTCTGGATCTGCGGAAAGAAGTATGTGCAGTCCCAGGTAGACAAGGGAAGAAGCAGCAAATTCACGGATCTGTATTATCCGATCTGCAAATATATCTACGTGCCGATCTGTGTGCTGGTTCTGATTCTCGGAATCGTGCTGGGCGGAATCGGCTGAAACGATGTTGATAGAAAACGCGCCTGTCGTGCGGAAAAAAATCCGGCGGCAGGTGCGTTTTTTGATAAAATTTTTCAAATATATAAATCCGATTGAAATACTCGGAAAAAAGGTCTACAATCGGAGGCGAAAACAGAGATTTTAACCTCGAAGCAAAATAAGGAGGATATCAATATGGGAAAAAATCTTTTAACAGTGAAAGATTTAACGGTAAATGTAGAAGAAAAAGAGATCCTGCACGGCGTAAATCTTACGATTGGAAAAGGGGAGACGCATGTGCTGCTTGGACCGAATGGTACCGGAAAGTCGACGCTTGGCAATACGCTGCTCGGCAATCCGAAATATAACGTGACATGCGGCGAAATCTGGTTCCAGGGAAAGAACATCACAGAAGAGCCGGTCAATGAACGCGTCAAAATGGGACTGTTTCTCTCGTTTCAGAATCCGCTTGAGGTGCCTGGCGTAACCTTAAGCTCTTTTATCCGCAGCGCCGTCGAGTTAAAAACCGGCAAACGGATGCGTCTGTTTGAGTTCCGGAAAGAACTGGAAAAAGCAATGGAAGTTCTGCAGATGGATCCGTCGTATGCAGACCGTGATCTGAATGTCGGATTTTCCGGCGGTGAGAAAAAGAAAGCCGAGATCTTGCAGCTTCTGATGCTCGAGCCGTCCCTTACCATTCTCGATGAGACCGACTCCGGCCTGGATGTCGATGCGGTCCGCACCGTTTCTGCCGGAATTGAGGCATACCGCAGAAAATGCGGAGGAAGTCTTCTGATCATCACGCACAGCACGAAGATTCTGGAATCGCTGATGGTGGATCAGACCCACATCATGGTGGAAGGTGAAATCGTCAAAACCGGCGATGCATCTCTTGTAGAGGAGATCAACCGGGACGGATTTGGAAAATACGAAAAGTCACTGGCGTAAAACCGAAGGTACAGAAAGGATGAAAACGCTGTGAGAGAAAAAAGTTATGTAGAGGATATTGACCGAAGCATCTATGATTTCAAAGACGATGAAAAGGATGCCTATAAAGTAAAAGCCGGCCTGACGCCGGAAATTGTACAGAAAATTTCGGATGAGAAGAAAGACCCTGCCTGGATGCAGCTGTTCCGTCTGCGTTCTTTACAGATCTACAACCAGATGCCGATTCCGGATTGGGGTCCGTCGATTGAGGGTCTGAACATGGATGACATCGTAACGTATGTCCGCCCGAATACGAAAATGAAAGCAAAGTGGTCCGATGTGCCGGATGACATCAAAAATACGTTTGAGCGTCTTGGCATCCCGCAGGCAGAGCGGAAATCACTCGCCGGCGTGGGCGCACAGTATGATTCGGAGCTGGTCTATCACAACGTCCGCGCGGAAGTTGCGGCGCAGGGTGTTGTCTATACCGATATGGAGAGTGCGCTGCATGGTGAGTACGCGGATATGGTGCGGAAACACTTTATGAAACTGGTGAAACCGACCGACCACAAATTTGCCGCACTGCACGGAGCCGTCTGGTCCGGCGGTTCGTTTGTCTATGTGCCGAAGGGGGTTTCCGTGGAAATCCCGCTGCAGTCGTATTTCCGCCTGAATGCGCCGGGCGCAGGCCAGTTCGAGCATACGCTGATTATTGTCGATGAGGACGCGGACCTTCACTTTATCGAGGGCTGTTCCGCACCGAAATACAATGTGGCCAACCTCCATGCCGGATGTGTGGAGCTGTTTGTCGGAAAGAATGCAAGACTCCGTTATTCTACGATTGAAAACTGGTCGAAGAATATGTACAACCTGAACACGAAGCGCGCGCAGGTCGAGGAGGGCGGAAAAATCGAGTGGGTTTCCGGTTCATTCGGCTCCCACGTTTCCTACCTGTACCCGATGAGCGTGCTGAAAGGAAGAGGCGCAAAGATGGAATTTACCGGCATCACGTTTGCCGGTAAGGGCCAGAATCTCGATACCGGAGCGAAGGTTGTCCACAGCGCGCCGGATACGAGTTCCTATATTAACACGAAATCGATCTCGAAGGACGGCGGCATCAGCACCTTCCGTTCGTCAGTCTCTGTAACAAAAGCGGCAAAGAACACGAAATCAGCCGTTTCCTGCCAGTCTCTGATGCTCGATGATATCTCCCGGTCGGACACGATTCCGGCGATGGATATCCGTACAAAAGATGCGAACATCGGCCATGAAGCACAGATCGGAAGCATCAGCGATGAAGCCGTCTTTTATCTGATGTCGCGCGGCATGACGGAAGAGGATGCGAGAGCGTGCATCGTCAGCGGATTCGCGGATGATGTTTCAAAAGAACTGCCGCTGGAGTACGCGGTGGAGATGAACAATCTGATCCGCCTCGAGATGAAGGGCAGCATTGGATAAGGAGGCCAGACACATGGAAGAACAGAACAGCATGAAAATCAACCAGCTTCCATCGAAAACATGGTACTGGCTGGGATTAAATGATACAAAAGTAAAATGGGCGGCGGGTGCGCCGTGTGAAATCTGCGCGGAAGAGCCGTCTGCGGATGATGAGATAACGGGTTTTCCGGAAGCTATGAATACCGGGGCAGGAAAAGAGACGGATGTCCTTTTTGCACCGGAGCAGACGAAAAACTGGAATGTCTCTGCAAAGGAGGGGCAGACGAAACAGGTCACGCTTTCCATCGGACAGGGAAAAGAGACGGTTTCATCCGGAAAGATCCGCGCGGTGGCAGAAGAGGGAGCTTCCCTTACCGTTTTCGAGGTATTTGAACCGGCACAGGCAGCGGGACAGCTCGCGGTGCGGACAGAACTTTACGCGAAAAAAGACAGCCGCATCCGGCTCGTGCAGGTGATGATGCGCGGTGAGGGACAGGAGCTTTTAAATGATGTCGGATGCATCTGCGAGGAAAATGGTGCACTGGATCTTTTACAGGTCGTTGTCGGAAAAGGCGATGTCTATGACGGTATCTGGACCGAACTGCAGAAGGATCACGCATCACTGCAGGCAGAAATCGGCTATCTTCTGCAGAATCAGCAGAAATTTGATGTCAATCTGAATGTGCGCCACTTCGGAAAAGTAACCGAGAGCACGATCCAGGCAGACGGAACGCTGATGGATGCGGCGGAAAAGATCTTCCGCGGCACAATCGACTTTGTGCGCGGTTCGGCAGATTCCGTCGGAGCAGAGACAGAACAGGTATTGCTGCTCGGCGATGATGTAGTCAACAAGACGATTCCTGTGATCCTCTGTGCAGAGGAAAACGTACAGGGAAGCCACGGCGCGGCAATCGGAGAACTCGATGAAGAGACACTGTTTTACTTCGGTGCGCGCGGCATGGACCGTACACAGGCAGAAAATACGATGGCGCGGGCGAAACTGGAAGCAAAAATCCAGAAGATCGGCGATGCGGACATCGAACAGAAAGTAAAAACACAGCTTGCGGAGGTGCTTGACCGTGACAACAGATAACATCAGAAAAAATTTCCCGCTTCTGCAGCAAATGGACACGATCTATCTGGACAACGCGGCGACGGCACAGCGCCCGTCATGCGTTCTTGTTGCAGTACAGGAATTTTACGAACAGAAAAATGCAAATCCTCTGCGAGGATTCTATCCTTTAAGCCTGGAGGCGACGGAGAGCTATCAGGAGGCAAGAAAGACCGTACAGGAGTTTATTCATGCAGAAGAGCCGGAGGAGATTATTTTTACCCGGAATACAACGGAAAGCCTGAACCTTGTGGCATACAGCTATGGCCTGAACTTTTTAAAGGAAGGCGACGAGATCGCTGTAACAATCATGGAGCATCACAGCAATCTGCTTCCGTGGCAGATGGTGTCGCGTATGACTGGGGCAAAGCTCCATTATCTGGAATGTACCAGTGAGGGCGAGCTGACCGATGAGGAGCTCCAAAAGGGCATTAATGAGAGAACACGTCTTGTGGCTGTTGCGCAGGTATCGAATGTGCTCGGCTGCGTGAATCCGATCCAGAAAATCACGGAGATGGCGCATCGCGTGGGAGCCGTTGTCGTTGTGGACGGCGCCCAGAGCGTTCCGCATATGCCGGTCGACGTACAGGCGCTGGATGCAGATTTTCTCGCCTTTTCCGGCCATAAGCTGATGGGCCCGATGGGAATCGGCTGTCTGTATGGAAAACGGGAACTGCTGGAAAAAATGCCGCCGTTTTTAACCGGAGGCGAGATGATCGATTCCGTTTACCGCGACGGAGCCGTTTTTGCACCGGTTCCGCAGAAATTTGAGGCGGGAACGGTAAATGCAGCCGGTGCGGTGGGGCTGGCCGCAGCGATCCGGTATCTGCAGGAAAAAGGATTTGATTATATCCAGAAAAAAGAGCTGGAACTGACGCAACGTGCTATGGAAGGACTCGGCGCGCTGCCGTACGTTCATATCCTCGGTTCCAAAGATCCGGCCAACCACACGGGCATCGTTTCGTTTACGATTGACGGCGTGCATCCGCACGATGTGAGCGAAATTCTTTCTTCTGACGGCATCGATGTGCGGGCAGGCCACCACTGTGCACAGCCGCTTCTGGAATATCTTGGCGTCCGAAGTTCGACAAGAGCCAGCATGATGTTTTATAATACACCGGAAGAGATTGATGCACTGATCGAAAGTGTATCCACAATCAGAAGGAGAATGGGCTATGGAGAGTAGAGGATTTTATAACGAAATTTTGACGGAGCACAATCTGCGTCCGGAATTCAAGCATGATCTGCCGGATGCGGACATCGTACTCGAGGGCGTCAACCCAAGCTGCGGCGATGATATCTGGCTGAAATTAAAAGTCGACGGCGATGTGATCACGGACGGTGCGTTCGTGGGCGACGGCTGTGCGATTTCGCAGGCATCGGCGGACATTATGCTCGGCATGATCATCGGAAAGACGAAGGACGAGGCACTGCGCCTGGGAAATCTGTTTCTGCGCATGATCAAAGGAGAAGCATCCGACGAGGAGATTGACGAACTCGAGGAGGCTGGTGCACTGAAGGACATCTCCCACATGCCGGCAAGAGTGAAATGTGCAGTGCTTGGATGGCATACGCTGGAAGAGGCATTTAAACAGGAAAAATAAGAACAGAAAAACTTTTTGCATTTCTGAGAAAAAGTATCACTTTACCCACTTGCAATTTTTAAAAAATTAGTTATAATGAATTATAGTTAGTAAAGGCTAACCAAAGTGAATCAATCATTGTTATCTCCCGTCTGCGGATCCTGGACACTTCGCAGGCGGGAAACTCCAGAAACAAACGAGAAAGGAGCACACGAAAAGTGAAGAGCCTGAAAATTGAGGAAGTAAAAGGAAGAGAAATTCTGGATTCCAGAGGAAACCCAACCGTAGAAGCTGAGGTTGTTCTTGCAGGAGGCGTTGTAGGACGCGGCATGGCACCAAGCGGCGCATCTACCGGTGAGTTTGAGGCACTGGAATTACGAGATGGAGATAAAGCAAGATACCTTGGAAAAGGTGTGCAGAAAGCAGTAGAAAACATCAACACCGTCATCAACGATACCTTAAAAGGTATGGATGCATCCGATACCTACGCTGTAGATAAAGCTATGATCGATGCGGACGGAACAAAGGATAAATCCCGCCTGGGTGCAAACGCCATTCTGGCTGTATCCATTGCCTGCGCAAGAGCAGCAGCAAACGCACTTGAGATTCCGCTGTACCGCTTCTTCGGCGGCGTTTCCGGAAATCGTCTGCCGGTTCCGATGATGAACATCATCAACGGCGGATGCCACGCACTTTCTTCCGGCCTGGATGTACAGGAGTTCATGATCATGCCGGTTGGAGCATCTTCTTTCAAAGAGTGCTTAAGATGGTGCGCTGAGGTCTTCCATGCACTGGCTGCCATCTTAAAAGAGCGCGGACTGGCAACATCGGTTGGAGATGAAGGCGGTTTTGCACCGGCTCTGAAATCCGATGAAGAAGCCATCGAGACCATTCTTGAGGCAGTGAAAAAAGCAGGCTACGAGCCAGGCAGAGACTTCAAGATCGCGATGGATGCTGCTTCCTCCGAGTGGAAGACAGGACCAAGGGTGAATACAAACTGCCGAAAGCCGGCACTGTATTTACTTCCAAAGAGCTGATCGCTCACTGGAAAGCACTGGTAGAGAAATATCCGATCATCTCCATCGAGGATGCTCTGGATGAAGAAGACTGGGAAGGCTGGAAAGAGCTGACCGCAGAGCTTGGCGGAAAAGTACAGCTTGTCGGTGACGACCTGTTTGTAACCAATACTGAGCGTCTGGCAAAAGGTATCTCCCTTGGCTGCGGAAATTCCATCCTGATCAAACTGAACCAGATCGGTTCTGTATCTGAGACCCTTGAGGCAATCAAAATGGCTCACAAAGCAGGCTACACCGCAATTTCCTCCCACCGTTCCGGTGAGACCGAGGATACCACCATCGCAGACCTGGCTGTTGCCCTGAACACCTGCCAGATCAAGACCGGTGCACCGAGCCGTACCGAGCGTGTTGCAAAATACAACCAGCTTCTCCGAATCGAAGAAGAACTTGGAACGGCCGCTGTATACCCTGGTGCAAGAGCATTTAATGTGACACAGGACTAAGCAGTAAATAACATAATACCATAAAAAAAGACAAGATCCTTCCTCTTAAAACCAACCATAAATAAGTGTCCCCGGGGCCGTTGAAAAACGTGTTTCCCGGGGATTCTTGCATGCGGGGGAGGGGTATATGAAAAAACACTTGACTTGAAGCGGACTTGAAGTGTTATCCTATCTAGGAAAATGTAAAAATAAGGGGGATATATCGAAATGAGCGAAAGATTATGGAATATTCTTCTGGATTCTTTCTGGAAAATCTTTCTGCCGGGCCTTAAGGTGACGATTCCGCTTACTGTAATCTCGTTTTCCATTGCACTTGTAATTGCGACGGCAATGGCTATGGTACAGTTTGCAAACATCAAAGGCCTTCGTCAGATTGCACGTTTCTATATCTGGATTTTCCGCGAACCCCGCTTCTGGTCCAGCTTTTCGTTGTGTTTTACGGACTTCCGCGCGCCGGTATTCTGATCGATCCGTTTCCGGCGGCAGTTCTCGTCTTTTCCCTGAATGAGGGCGCCTACAGTGCCGAGACGATGCGTGCGGCCCTGGAAGCCGTTCCGGCAGGCCAGCTCGAAGCCGGCTACTGTGTCGGCATGTCGTATCTGCAGATCATGCGGAGAATTATCCTTCCGCAGGCGATGCGCACCGCTTTCCCGCCGCTTTCCAACTCTCTGATCGCCATGGTAAAGGATACTTCCCTTGCCGCAAATATCACCGTAACGGAGATGTTTATGGTAACGCAGCGGATTGTAGCGCGCACCCATGAGCCGCTGGCACTGTATATTGAAGTAGGACTGATCTACCTGCTGTTCTCCACTGTGCTCACGAAGCTGCAGGGAATCGGAGAGAAGAAACTGAGTACATATCAGAAAAAAGGGGAATAAGCCATGCTGGAAATTAAAGGATTAAAGAAAGCGTTCGGCAGCCTGGAAGTATTAAAAGGTGTAGATTTAAAAGTAAAACAGGGCGATGTTGTTGCAATCCTCGGTCCGAGTGGTTCGGGAAAAACGACGATGCTGCGCTGTGTCAACTTTCTGGAGCATGCGGACGGCGGCAGCCTGATCTTTGACGGGAAAGAATATCCGTTCCACAACATCAGCAAAAAAGATATCGCGGCGATCCGTCAGAAAACCGCATTTGTATTTCAGAACTATAACCTGTTCCTGAACAAAACAGCCCTTCATAACGTAACCGAGGGCCTGATCATCGGCAGAAAAATGCCAAAAACCAGGGCGGAGGAAAAAGCGCGTGCAGCGCTTGAAAAAGTAGGCATGCTGGACCGTGCGGACTACTATCCGCATCAGCTTTCCGGCGGACAGCAGCAGAGGGTGGCAATCGCCCGTGCACTGGCAACCGATCCGGAAATTATCTATTTTGATGAGCCGACCTCAGCACTCGACCCGGAGCTGACCGGCGAGGTGCTTGGTGTTATGCGCCAGCTTGCCAAAGAGGGAATGACAATGCTCGTTGTCACGCATGAGATGGGCTTTGCAAGAAACGTTTCGAACAAAGTTGTCTTTATGGAAAACGGCGTTGTCGTTGAGGAAGGTCCGTCGAAGGAATTTTTCGCAAATCCGCGGGAAGAGCGGACGAGAACATTTTTGCAGAATATTGAACAGCATTACGAGTAAGGTATCCCGCAAAGCGGCAAATCCTGCCCGGAGCACGGAATCCGGACAGTTTGCAATAAAGAAAACAGAAGAAGCAAAGGCAGCTTCTTCCAGAACAAAACAAAAAAGGAGTGGCGAATATTATGAAAAAGAAAATGGCAGCAGTATTTCTGGCAGGTATCCTGACATCATCCTTTTTACTGACCGGATGCGGAAACAGCACGGCAGATAACAGCAGTGCTTCTTCCTCTTCATCAGCATCTTCTGCAAGTGCGTCTGGGGATCTTTTAGAGCAGATCCAGAGCAAGGGTGAGATCGTTGTGGCAATGGAAGGAACCTGGGCACCGTGGACGTATCACGATGAGGACGACAACCTGGTCGGCTATGACGTAGAAGTGGCACAGCAGATCGCAGAGAAACTCGGCGTGAAAGCAACCTTTGTAGAGGGTGAGTGGGACGGCCTTCTTGCAGGAATCGATTCCGGCCGGTACGATATCATGGTAAACGGCGTAGATATCACAGAGGAGCGCGCTGAGAAATACAGCTTTTCCGATCCATACGCATACAACCGCACCGCTGTTATCGTAAACTCTGCTAACGATGAAATCCAGTCCATGGAGGATCTCGACGGAAAGAGCACCGCGAACACCATTTCCAGTACGTATGCAGAAGTTGCCGAGAAATATGGCGCAGCCGTTACCGGTGTTGACGATCTGGAGCAGACTTTCGAGCTTCTCTTAAGCGGCCGTATCGATGCAACTCTGAACGCAGAGGTAACGTATTACGATTATATGAAAGCACACCCGGATGCAGAGATCAAAATTGCATGTCTCGATCCGGAATCCACAAAAGTCGGTATTCCGATGAAAAAAGGCGATGAGACCAAGACGCTGCTTGAGGCAGTCAACAAAGCACTTGGCGAGCTCGCAGAAGAAGGAACACTGACAGAGCTTTCGGAAAAATATTTTGGAACGGATATCTCCAAAGAAGCAGCAGAATAAGATACAAAATAAAGAAGGTTACAGATCATGATTGCAAATTATCATACCCATACATGGCGGTGCCGCCATGCGGACGGAACGGAGCGGGAGTATGTGGAGCGCGCGATTGAGGGCGGCCTTAAAATTCTCGGTTTTTCCGACCATTCGCCTTATCCGTTCCCGGACGGCTACGATTCCGGCATGCGGATGCGGCTCGATCAGGTGGAAGGCTATGTAGACACCGTGCTGGCATTGAAAAAAGAGTATGACAAGGATATTGAAATCCATCTCGGACTCGAAACAGAGTATTTCCCGAGATTCTGGGATCAGCTGATTGATTTTTTGTCGGACTATCCGTTTGAGTACTTTGTGCTTGGCCAGCACAGCCTGGGAAATGAGATCGAAAAGATTCTCTACAGCGGCCATGGAACAACAGACGGAAGCTACCTGAAACAGTATGTGGACCAGTGCCTGGCAGGCATCGATACCGGAAAATACCTGTATCTGGCACACCCGGATCTCTTTTTATTCAACGGCGACGAAGCAGTGTTCGACCGGGAATACCGGAGACTCTGCCGTGAGGTGAAAAAGAGAAACATTCCGCTGGAGATCAATTTCCTTGGTCTGATGGAAGAAAGATGGTATCCGAACGAGAAGTTCTGGAAGATCGCCGGCGAAGAAGGAAACACCGCCGTTTTCGGCTGTGATGCCCATACGCCGAAAGCCGTCTGGAATCCGGAGACGGAACAGAAGGCACTGCAGCTGGCAGCAAAATACGGTCTGAAAGTACAGGAAACCGTTCCGATGCCGAAGACATTTTAACAGAAGCAGAAAAAGCTGTTCTTTTCTGGTGAGAGTTTTGAAAACTCCGCGGAAAAGAACAGCTTTTTTGATATGAGATTTTTTATGCTTTTTTGTGTGCATCAGCCGTACCGCCTCTTCCCGCTGTTTCAGAATCTTCTGAATCGAAGTCCAGTAAACAATCATTGAGACAACCGGCCCGATCAGGTCGGAAATAGGTTCCACGTAGAAGATGTTTTCCAGTGCAAAGAACCGCGGCAGAAGAAACAGAGCGGTAAAGTAGACGAATTTCCGGAAGAAGGAGAGTGCAAACGAATAGCGCACGCAGCCCATTGCAGTAAAGCCGTCTACAATCTCGTACTGAATGCCGAGCGGAATGACTGAGAGTGTCGAAATATGAATCGCGCGGACCACCATCGAGACGATCTGCGGATCGGAAGTAAAAAGCTGCGCAAACAGTGTTCCGGCGGCATTGGAGACGAGGAACATCAAGGTCGTAAATCCGGCACAGAGTGCGATGATGGTTTTCTGTGCCTCAAGAATACGCCTGGAATTTCCAGCTCCATAATTGTATGCGAGGATTGACTGCGTTCCGCCACTGATTCCGCCGAGCGGTATCGTAATAATCAGCATAAAGCTCTGAACGATCGTTGCACAGGTGATGAAGCTGTCTCCCTGTCCGGCGGGTGCATATTGCTGCAGGACGGCGTTCATCGCAATGATCATCACATTGTCGATGGCAATGATTAGAAACGGAGTAAAACCGACTGTCAGAATGCGTTTCATGATCGCAAATGAATACCCGCCGAAGGTGATGCGGATCGGAATCGTCTTTCCGAACAGAATATGCAGCACATACAGACAGCTTGCGATCTGGGAGAGCACGGTTGCAATTGCTGCGCCGCGCACGCCGAGATGCAGAACGAAGATAAACACAGGGTCCAGCAGCAGATTCAGGACGGCGCCTAGCAGAACAGATTTCATTCCCTCACTGGCAAAGCCCTGGCAGATCACAAACTGGTTCAGGCCGGTCGATAAAAGCGCAAACACAGAGCCGGAAACGTAGATCATAAAATAGGCTCTGGCGTAAGGATACGTAACGGTGCTGGCTCCGAATGCCATCAGCATCGGGCGGGTTAAAAAAAGCGCCGCGGCTGTCAGAACGAGGGACAGGGAAACAAGCATCAGAAACGCATTAGCCAGGATGCGGGATGCCTCTTTTTCATTTTTCTCTCCGAGCCGGATGCCGAGCAGCGGTGCGCCGCCGACCCCGATGAGGGAGGAGAACGCGCCGATCATGGTGAGAATGGGACCGCAGACGCCGACACCCGCGAGCGCCAGATCACCGACAGAGGCAATGTGGCCGATGTACATACGGTCTACAATGCTGTACAGAACACTCACGAACTGTGCCAGCATGCTCGGAAAAGCAATACGGGGAACCAGTTTTCCGATCGGGTCGGTTCGAGATGGTTTACAGTTTTCATAGAAAAATACCTTGTCGTTTTTTAGGTTTGGGAACAGACAGCAAAAAACATGCCCGAAACAAAATCCGGAAGACTTTGTTTCGGACATGCCGCTTTTGGTCTGTTCTGATAGATCAGCTGACAGAAAAATTATTCAGCAAGAGTGGTCAGATCTACTTTGAAATCGTCAGATCCCTGTCCGTCTACGGTGTAGTAAGCGGCTCTCTGCTCTGCGTTCAGGTAGATTTTGATCTCGCCTTTTAATCCGTTTGCTTTTACTTCTTTTTTGATGACTGCTTCGAGGTCTTTCATAGATACTTTTGTCTCGAAGATCTCAAGAACGGTATCAGATACTTTTGTCATTTTACGTGGGGTTTTGGTTGCTTCTGCCATGGTTTCCGTGGTCTCCTTTTTTACTGTTTTTTTAACGGTTTCTTTTTTGGTTGCTTTTTTCGGCTCTTTTGCAGCTTCTGCTTTTCCTTCTGCTGCTTCTGTATGTAAGGTTTTTTCAGTCGTTGGTTTTACTTCTTTTGCCGGTGCCGCTGTCTTTACAACGGTTTCCGCTGTTTTTGCAGCTTCTGCAGCCTGCTGTTTCGCTTTGGCCATTTTTTTCATGGTTCTTTTATTCATTTTATTCACTCCTCTATGCGATATCTCTAATAAATTACCATGTTTTTTGCGTTCTGTCAAATTTAAATTCGAGAAAACAGCGGCTTTAGGATTGTACACGGCGGAGCACAGAAAAGATTTTTTCAGAATCCCAGATCTGCGGAACAGGGTAGGTGGGATTTGCTTCTTTTAAAGCACGGCGTGCTATTTCTGTGTAATCATTCGGCGAAAGGTGCGGCAGAGTGGATGGAATGTCAAACGAATCGCGCATAGCCTCGATAGCTGCAATCATCCGCTCAGCCTTTTCAGAAACGGTATCTCCGCCGAGAGAAAGCGCATCGGCGAGAACGGCAAGTTTAGGCGCAATGCAGGACCGTATTCGCGCAGAACAGCAGGCAGCAGAACCGCGTTGGCTCTTCCGTGCGGAATGTGGTACAGTGCACCGACGGCGTGGGCAATGGCATGGACGTAGCCGACAAAGTTGTTGGTAAAAGCGAAACCGGCCAGATACGATGCATGAAGCATTTCCTGCCGTGCGGCAAGACGGGAGCCGTCACGCCAGGCTTCGGGCAGGGCATGGAAATTTTCGCAGACTGCCTCGATGGATGCATTCTGCACGCTGCGGGAGGCGAAGAGGTTCAGAAAAGCTTCCATGGCATGGGTCAGGGCATCCATACCGGTATCTGCGGTCATAGAGGACGGGAGGCTGATCGTAAGACGCGGATCGAGAACTGCCGTATCCGGGATCAGACAGAGGTCATTGACGGCGTATTTGTATGGTTTCCCGTCGATACAGTCTGTGATGACAGCTGCCGCCGTTGCCTCCGAACCGGTTCCGGCTGTCGTCGGCACGGCAAACAGCGGCGGAAGTTTCCGACGGACTTTCAGGAGGCCCCGCATCGCAGGAACCGTCTTTTTCGGACAGCAGACGCGGGCACCGATCAGCTTTGCTGTATCGAGAACGGATCCGCCGCCGATGGCGAGGATAGCCTGAGCCTGAATCTGCTGATAAAGACGGAAACCCTGTTCCACGCTCTCAATCTGCGGATCCGGGGCGATTTCGGAGAAAATGGTGACGGAAATGTTTTCTTTTTTACAGCCATCCAGCAGAGACGTCAGTGTTCCGCGGCGGACAAAGCCGGGGGTAGTCACCAGGAGAATCCGGGAGATCCGGCGTTTCCGGAATAACGCGGGGAGCAGCAGAACGGCATCCGGTGCTGCAAGGAGTGTCTGTTTCTTATGCTCTGTCAGATGAAGAACGCGGCTCAACACCCACTGCCGGGTGCGGAACCAGAAAATGGAATGCATCAATCAAGTACCTCCATAAAAAATCGTGAGAATCGTATATCTCTTATTGTAACAGTGCACGGCAGGTTTTTCAATTCGTATAGGAATTTTGAATCTTCCGTGAAAAGAATTGACAGTGTAAAAAATGCGTGTTATAGTACAAATAGAACAGATAAAGAGAGCCAGGAATTGTTCACCTGGGAAATCAGGAAAAGGCTTGACTGGAGGTGCCTGATGATGGAAACAAAAAGAGATTATTATGAAGTATTAGGCGTCAGCCGGAATGCAGACGAGAAAGAAATCAAGCGTGCATACCGGAAACTGGCGAAAAAATATCATCCCGATACGAATGCGGGAAACCCGGATGCGGAAAAGAAATTTAAGGAAGTGACAGAAGCGTATTCTGTCTTAAGCGATCCGGAAAAGAAGAAAATGTACGATCAGTTCGGATTCGCGGCGTTCGACCAGGGAGCCAGCGCGTACAGCCAGCAGGGCGGTGGAAATCCGTACGGCAGTGCGTATGGAAACCCGTTCGGCGGAAGCGGAAACAACGGCGGCTATCACGAATTTCACTTTGAAGGAAACGCGGACGATATGTTCGGCGATTTCTTTGATCAGATGTTTCATGGCAAAAGCCGTGGATTCGGAAGCGAGCGGTATACGCGTTCGGGAAGCAGCAGACATCCGTTTGAGGATGCATTTTCCGGCCGCGGTACGGCAGAGGATCTCGATCTGCACGCTGAGGTTTCGATCCGCCTGGAGGAAGCGGCATCGGGCTGTGAAAAACAGATTACCCTGCGGAACCCGGATGGAACGACCAATACGCTGCTGGTTAAAATCCCGGCCGGTATCGAGAACGGAAAGAGCATCCGTCTGCGCGGCAAAGGCCATACAGGATCAAACGGCCGCCGCGGCGATCTGCTTTTGAAGGTCAATGTAGAAGAAAAGAAAGGTTTTGAACGGCGCGGAATGGACATCTACACGACGATTCAGATTCCATACACAACGGCAGTCTTTGGCGGCGAAGCGCGTGTCTCGACACTGTACGGAGATGTGGTCTGCAAAATCAAGGAAGGAACACAGTCCGGCAGTAAGCTCCGTCTGCGCGGCAAGGGCATGGTATCGATGAAAGATGCGAACGTGCACGGTGATCATTATGCGACGATTGAGATTGCTGTACCGCGCAGTCTGAACCGCACAGCACGCCAGAAACTGATGGAATATAAGGAAGCGTGCTGAAAATGTGAAGAAACTGTGAAATCGGAAAATCCGGGTTGACAAATTGTGTTCGTGGTATTATATTACAACTAGAACAAAGAAAAGGAATCAACAAGAAACCAATTCTTCCTTGCATGTTCCCAAACATCCTGTTCCAAGAAACTTATTCATAGCCACAAGGCAAAGCAAACTTAACACCCTTCACAAGATAAGAAGCCTGCTAAGAATCAGATTTTTGGAGGAAAAGGTAAATGAATACTTTAAAAGCTGAAAAGAGAAGTTTGGATGTAAAAGCAAAAAGACTCAGAAGAGAAGGATACGTTGTCGGCAATGTATTCGGCAGAGAGATGAAAGAATCCATTCCAGTTAAGATGGTAAAAAGAGATGTCGAGAAACTGCTGAAGACAGACCACAAAGGCAGCCAGATTATGCTGGATGTCGACGGAACCGCATACGATGTCCTGATCAAAAATGTTGATTATAACCCGGTAGCCGGACAGATCGATTCGATCGAGTTCCAGGCACTGGTCAGCAACGAGAAAGTTCATTCCGTTGCAGAGATTGTCCTTGTAAACCATGAAAAGATCGCAGAAGGCGTTCTGCAGGAGGATCTGAACGAGGTTGCCTACATGGCATACCCGGCATCCCTGGTCGATCAGGTAATGGTCGATGTCGGAGAGATGAAGATCGGTGATGTCATCCGCGTCAAAGATCTGTCCCTGGCCGCTGACCCGGATATCACCATAAAGACCAATCCGGAATCCATTGTCGTAAGTCTGATGGCTTCCCACAACGTAGAAGCACCGGCAGAAGATACCGAAGCAGCAGAAGAGAAATAAACAGAATAAGCACATACAAAGAAATCCGAAGGCGTCAAAAACCTTCGGATTTTTTGCGTAAAAAATATGGTTTGAATCGATCAGACATAACTCATGAAGCCTTTTCCGATAATTTCGCTGCTCTTTGTGATCGCAATAAACGCGGTCGGCTCGGTATCATGAATAAACCGCTGAAGATAGACGGCCTGCTTGACATCCACAACCGTGAGAATGACTGTCCGCTGCTGGTCGGAGTAAGCGCCGACGGCGTCGTAAAGGGTTGCGCTGTGATTGAGATCCTTTGTGATGAAATCGCAGATCGGCTGCGGATTGTTGGAGATAATCGTAAAAAATTTATTCAGCTTCATCCGCTCAATCGTTTTGTCAATCAGCAGTGTTTTCGCCATCAGACCGAGAACCGAACAAAGTCCGGTTAAGGTATCGAAAATCAGGAAAGCAAGGATGACAACGATGAGGTCGGTCACCAGCAGGGCAGTGGAAATATTCATTGTAGAATATTTTTTAATAATCATGGCGATGATGTCTGTGCCGCCGCCGGAGGCATTCTCAAAAAACAGCAGTGCTGCCGCCAGTGCCGGAAGAATAATGGCAAAGCAGAGCTCCAGCATGATCTCATCGGTAAGCGGATGTGCCATCGGAAACAGCTTTTCAAAAATGTTCAGAAGAACCGAGGAAAGCACGGTCACGTAGGCTGTCTTGACGCCGAAGTTCCGCCCCAGCACAGCAAAACCAACCAGCAGAAGCAGCAGGTTGATAAAAAGGTTGATCTGTGAGGCAGTGAACGGAAGAAACCGGCAGATGACAACGGCCATACCGGATACACCGCCGAAAGAAAAATTATTAGGGAATTTAAAAACATAAATTCCAATGTCCATGATCAGAACAGCTGCGGTAATGACAGCATATTCTTTTAACGTTTGTAATGCAGGCTGCGATGCCTGTTCTTTTGTGTCCATTTTTTTGCTCCTTTATTTGAATTTGAGGCGACCTTTATTTTATTATAGAAGAAACTTTTTTGAATAACAGCTAATAATGTATCCCCCTCTTCAAACATAGCATGGCATAGGGTAGTTTGTCCAGTTACATTTTCCTTATTTCCATTTTTCCGTTTTCCGATGGTTGTATCCAATTTATTTCTGTGGTATGATGAAGGGCAGGATCTTTTTTCGGAAAGAAAAAAATCTGCAGTTTCTGTTTCAAAATGTTTCGAAAAAAGAAGAAAAAACAGAAACAAAAATGGAGGAAGAAACATGAAAAATACAAAGGTTTATGTTGATTTTATAACAGAGAAACTGAAAAAACTGCTCTCCATCGACAGCCCGACCGGCTACACGAAAGATGCCATTGCATGGCTGAAAGCAGAGTACGAAGCGATGGGCTATGCGCCGGTGATCACCACAAAGGGCGGCCTTCTGGTGCAGCTTGCCAAAGGCTGTGAAGGAAACGGCGGTGTCCTTGTGGAGACACATACCGATACGCTCGGCGGCATGGTAGCGGAAGTGAAAGGAAACGGCCGTCTTCGTCTCACCGCGCTCGGCGGTATGAATCCGAACAATGCGGAGACGGAAAACTGCGTTGTCATCACAAGAGACGGAAAACGGTACGAGGGCTGCTTCCAGATGAACAACCCGTCGATCCATGTCAACGGTTCCTACGACCAGCAGGACCGCACCTACGACAATATGGAGGTCGTTCTGGATGAGATGGTCTTCTCCAAAGAGGAGACAAAAGCGCTCGGCATCGAGACCGGTGATATCGTCTGCTTTGAGACGAGAACCCGCATCACCGAGAAGGGATACATCAAGAGCCGTTTTCTCGATGATAAACTGAGCGTTGCAATCCTGCTCGGCTATGCGAAGTATTTAAAAGAAGAAAATATCACACCGTCCCGTCCGGTTTATCAGCACATCACCGTGTACGAAGAAGTCGGCCACGGCGGATCTGCTTCCGTGCCGGAGGGTGTGACGGATATCCTTTCTGTTGATATGGGCTGTGTCGGCGACGGACTGGAGTGTAAAGAGCATCAGGTATCCATCTGCGTCAAAGACAGCGGCGGCCCTTACAGCTACGATTTTACCGGTGAGCTGATTGCGGCGGCAAAAGCAAACGGAATCGACTATGCGGCGGATGTTTACCCGCACTACGGCTCTGACGTGGAGGCAACGCTCCGCGGCGGCGCAGACGCACGCCATGCCCTGATCGGCGCCGGTGTGTACGCATCCCATGGATATGAGAGAAGCCATGTGGACGGCGTGAAGAATACGCTGGAACTGCTTGCGGCGTATCTGGACAAATAAAAATAAGAACAAGTGAGAGAATTGCATGAGAAAATTAGCATTGCCAGAAGAAGTGCTGCTCCAGATTGAGCAGCCTGCGCGATACATTGGAAATGAATTCAACAGTGTCGTAAAAGACAAAGAGAAAGTAGCCCTGCGCGGCGCATTCCTGTTCCCGGATGTGTATGAGATCGGTATGTCCCACCTTGGCATCCAGATCCTGTACGATATGTTTAACAAACGTGAGGACATGTGGTGTGAGCGTGTCTATTCCCCATGGCCGGATCTGGACCGCGTGATGCGGGAACAGAGCATTCCGCTGTTCGGCCTGGAATCCCAGGAGCCGGTGAAAAACGAGGATTTCCTGTTTATCACCCTGCAGTATGAGATGTGTTATACGAACGTTCTGCAGGCGCTCGACCTTGCCGGAATCCCGCTGCATGCGGTGGAGCGTACCGACGAGGACCCGATCGTTATCGGCGGCGGCCCGTGTACGTACAATCCGGAGCCGATCGCTCCGTTCTTCGATCTGTTTTACATCGGAGAGGGCGAGGTTGTGTACGACAAGCTTTTTGACACGTATCTGGAAAATAAAAAGAACGGCGGAACCCGTCAGGATTTCCTGAAAAAGGCATGCCGGATCCCTGGTATTTACGTACCGCAGTTTTATGAAGTAACGTACCACGAGGACGGAACGATCGCGGCCTTTACGCCGTCCATTCCGGAAGCACCGGAAAAGATCAAAAAACAGCTCGTCATGGATATGACCGAGGCAACGTATCCGGAGAAACCGGTCGTGCCGTTTATCAAGGCAACACAGGACCGTGTCGTTCTGGAGATCCAGCGCGGCTGTATCCGCGGCTGCCGTTTTTGCCAGGCGGGTATGGTGTACCGTCCGACAAGAGAGCGCGATGTGGAGAAGTTAAAAGAACTTGCGACCCATATGCTGCGCAATACCGGCCACGATGAGATTTCGTTGAGTTCTTTGAGCTCGAGTGATTACAGCCATCTTCCGGAGCTTGTCAACTATCTGATCGACAGCTGCCCGGAAAAAGGTGTCAATATTTCCCTTCCGTCTCTTCGAATCGACGCATTTTCCCTCGATGTCATGAGCAAGGTACAGGATATCAAAAAGAGCAGCCTGACCTTCGCACCGGAGGCGGGAAGCCAGCGGATGCGGAATGTTATTAATAAAGGTCTGACCGAGGAAGTCATTCTCGACGGAGCCGGAAAAGCGTTTGAGGGCGGCTGGAATAAAGTAAAACTGTATTTCATGCTGGGCCTTCCGACCGAGACCGAGGATGATATCAAAGGAATTGCGCATCTGGCGGAAAAGATCGCAGAGCGTTACTATGAGATTCCGAAAGACCAGAGAAACGGAAAATGCCAGATTACGGCAAGCTCCTCGTTCTTTATCCCGAAGCCGTTCACCCCGTTCCAGTGGGCACCGATGAACACGGAGAGGGAGTTTCTTGACAAAGCGGCGATTGTAAAGGCAGAGGTCCGCGCACAGCTGAATCAGAAGAGCATCCGTTACATTTATCATGAGGCAGATATTTCCCTTCTGGAGGGATTCCTTGCACGCGGTGACCGGAAATGTGCCGAAGTTATTGAAAAAGCGTACAGAAAAGGTGCTATTTTCGATGCCTGGTCCGAGTATTTCCGGAAAGATGCCTGGGAAGAAGCGTTTGCAGAGACCGGCATTGACGTTTCGTTCTATGCCTGCCGTGAGCGCAGCACCGATGAGATCCTTCCGTGGGATTTCCTTGATATCGGCGTGACGAAAAAATTCCTGATCCGCGAATGGGAGCGGGCACAGAAAGAAACCGTTACCCCGAACTGTAAGATGCAGTGTTCCGGCTGCGGAGCAAAATCATTCGGAGGAGGTGTCTGCTATGAAAATCAGAATTAAGTTTGCCAAAACAGGTGTGATGAAATTTGTGGGTCATCTGGATGTGATGCGTTACTTCCAGAAAGCAATCCGCCGTGCAGAACTTCCGATCGCTTATTCCGAGGGCTTCAGCCCGCACATGCTGCTGTCGTTTGCTTCTCCGCTCGGTGTCGGCATCAGCAGCACCGGTGAATATTTCGATATGGTGCTCGCGGAAGATATGAAAACCGACGAGATTGTAAAACGTCTGAATGCGACGATGGTTGAGGGAATGGAAGTGCTTTCCGCCCGCCATGTGCCGGATGGAAAAGCAAGCAAGGCAATGTCTCTCGTAGCAGGAGCCGATTATCTCGTGCAGTTCCGCGAGGGAAAAATGCCGGAGATTGATCTGGAAACGAAAGTACCGGTGTTTTTTGCACTTCCGCAGATTGAGATCATGCGAAAGACAAAACGAAGCGAAAAGCTGACCGATATCCGCCCATGGATTTACGATATGAAAGCAAAGAAAAGTGGTGTCTGGATGCAGCTCTCCACCGGAAGTGTTTCGAACCTGAAACCGGAGCTCGTGATGGAAGCGTTCTGCAAATGGTGCGGGGTTGAACTGCCGCCGTTTGCATACACGATTCTGCGCGAGGAAGTTTACGCAGATATCGGAACGGAAGAAGAGCGAAAGCTGGTTCCGCTGGAAGCATTAGGAGAAGAAGTTGAGTAAACGAGTTGTCATTGCCCATCTGCCGTGGGAGGGAAAAGATTACCTGGTACACACGCTGGTGGAAGGAGAAAAACCGGTCGAACTGACGGCCCTCTGCAGGGAGAAGGAAACGCTGCTTGGCAATATCTATGTCGGCCGGGTGGAAAAACTGGCGCCCGGGATCCGCGGGGCATTTGTCTCGTTTGCGGAGCAGCAGAGCTGTTTTCTTGATCTGTCCCGTGTA
Organism: Blautia sp. AF34-10; assembly: GCF_003477865.1. NCBI lineage: Bacteria > Bacillati > Bacillota > Clostridia > Lachnospirales > Lachnospiraceae > Blautia > Blautia sp. AF34-10. The sequence continues at coordinate 90,306 of NZ_QUED01000006.1, read as the reverse complement.
AAAGAAGGGTATCTTCTGAAAAAAGCACCGGGAACGGAACTGCATGTCGGAGATGAAATTGTCGTGCAGATCCAGCGGGAAGCGCAGAAAACGAAGCTTCCGTCGGCGACAGCAGAACTTTCTCTTTCGGGAAGTGCCCTGGCGCTCTATTATGGAAAGCCGGAAATCTCATGCTCGGGACGCCTTCTGCCGGAGCAGAAAAAACGGTTAAAAGAACTGGGAAGCCGGATGTTTCCAGAGCTTTCCGGCGGAAGCCTTCCGTTTGGCGTGATCTTCCGCACCGCATCCGCTGATGCTTCGGAAGAAGAGATCCGGCAGGAATATCTCGAGCTGTCCGAAAAACTCGCGCGGATTGTCCAGTATGGAACGATGCGGAGCCTGTACTCCTGCCTGTATCGGGCGTCAGATGCCGTGCCGGAGCTCGTCAAACGGTATGCACCGTCAGTTTCAGAACTTGTGACAGATGACAGAGAAACGTATGAGATCTGCAGAGAATATCTGGAGCGCCATGATTTTCACGACTGCCGCCTGACCTGGTATGAGGATCAGCTTACCACACTGACAAAGAAAGAAAATCTCGAAAATCACGTAAAACAGGCACTCGACAAACGTGTGGATCTGCCTTCCGGCGGATTCCTCGTGATCGAACCGACCGAAGCGCTGACCGCGATCGATGTGAACAGCGGAAAGCAGCTCGGCGGACGGAAAAATACGTTTCTGTACAGCGTAAACCAGGAGGCAGCCCGCGAAATCGCCCGCCAGATCCGCCTGCGCGGGATTTCCGGTCTGATCCTGGTTGACTTTATCAACATGCCGGAAAAAGAGCAGGAGGAGCGCCTTCTCGGCTTCCTGCAGGGTCTTGTGCGGGAAGATCCCGTTCCGACCAAAGTTGTGGATATGACGGCGCTTCATCTCGTGGAACTGACGAGAAAGAAAATCCGCCGGCCGCTGGCAGAACAGATGAAATGACAGTGACCTTACAAAGGAGGAATGAATATGGAACCACAAAAGAAACCGATTCACCTCAATGAAAATGATACCCCATATCTTTACGAACCCTTTCGAAACCAGATGCCGGCAAAACGGCCGCATCCGGCGGAAAAAGAAAAGATACTGAAACCATGGCAGGGCCTGCTGGTGTTTGCCTTTCTGATGGTTCTTTTTAATCTCGCCGGAATTCCGCTGGTTCTTGCAGGAGGGATGTATGGAAATGCGCTGGACGAGATCATTGTATTCCTGATCGGATCCATTCTCGTCGTACGGGCACTTCATATTCCGTTAAAAGAAGTGTTCCCATTAAAAAAGCCGGATGGAGCCGGAATCCTCGGAACCATTCTGATGTGGTATGTGACGTACCGCGGTGTGCTTGCCCTTTTCCTTCTGATGGAATGGATTTTCCCGCAGGAATACGCAAGCCTCTCGGAATCCATGGACAGCAGTATGGCGGGCCTTTCCTATTTCGGCGAGCTGCTTGTCGTTGCGCTGACACCGGCCATCTGTGAAGAAGCACTGCACCGCGGTCTTCTGCAGTACAGCCTGCGCGGAATCAAAAAGAAATGGGTGATGCTGCTTCTGATGGGCGTTTATTTTGGCGCTTTCCACATGAGCATCGTCCGTTTTCTTCCGATGATGATGATGGGAATCGTTCTCTCGTATGTGCGGATGAAGACCGACAACATGTTTTACAGCTCGCTGTTTCATTTCGTCCATAACGCATCGACGATTGTGGCGAGCATTGCGGCAAGCTTCCTCTATATGTTCTCGCAGGGGAACGCAGCAGCAGGCAGCGGATACGCAACGGAAACGTACATCGGCATGTATCTGATCGAAGCGGCGCTGATGCCGATCGGTCTTTATATGGGAAGCCGTCTTCTGATGTACCAGCAGACAAAAAGCGAAGGATTTTTCCCGAAGGAGAGAAGAAAAAAGACCATTGCAAAAATCGTAATTCCGACCATTCTGCTGATCCTTGGCGGACTGTTTTTCTTTGGTATTGGTATGATGTAAAAAGAATCAAAAGCAGTTTGGGCAATTTTGCAGAAATGTCCAAGCCGGGTAGAAAACAGGTACGATTTATGATAGAATAACAGCAAATCAAGCGTTACACGATATTACAGAAAGGAAAAGCTGTTTCTCTAACAAGAGACAGCAGGAATAAGAACTATGGCAAGAACAGCTATTGCTACCGACAGCAACAGCGGTATTACACAGAGTCAGGCGAAAGAGCTGGGCGTTTTTGTCCTTCCGATGCCTTTCTTCATGCGCGGAAAAATCCAGTTTGAGGATATCGACCTGACACAGGAACAGTTTTACGAGATTCTGGCAGAGGATGCGGCTGTTTCCACATCTCAGCCGTCTCCGGGAGATCTGATGGATTTCTGGAACAAAATTCTCGAAGAGTACGATGACATTGTTTACATTCCGATGTCAAGCGGCCTTTCCACCTCCTGTGATACAGCGACCGTGCTGTCCGAGGACTACGAAGGAAAAGTGCAGGTTGTCAACAACCAGAGAATCTCCGTTACGCAGCAGCAGTCTGTTCTGGATGCAAAGAAAATGGCAAACCGCGGCGTGGCAGCAAAAGACATTAAAGCAATTCTGGAAGAGGATGCGCTGGATGCAAGTATCTATATTATGGTAGATACGTTAAAATACCTGAAAAAAGGCGGCCGCGTTACGCCGGCAGCAGCCATGATCGGAACCGTTTTAAATATCAAACCGGTGCTGACGATCCAGGGAGAGAAGCTTGACGCGTTTGAAAAAGCGCGCGGTGTGAAACAGGCAAAGAAAGCCATGATCAAGGCTATGAAAAAAGATATGGACAAACGCTTCGCAAAAGAGCGTGCAGCCGGCATCATGGGACTTCACATTGCCTATACCGCAAACGACAAAGAAGTAATCGATGGATGGATTGTCGAAGTAAAAGAAGCCTTCCCGGATTTTGAAGTCGATGCGCATCCGCTGTCCTTAAGCGTTGCCTGCCACATCGGACCTGGCGCACTGGCAATTGCATGTGAAAAAAAATCTGCAATTTCCTGAAAAATACTATTGACAAACAGCAGACGTGATGATATATTGTAGAAGTATGCCGCACAGAGAGGTAAAAGAGTCGAAAGACCACCAAATCTGGCGAGTAATTGATAGGGAGGTGCCATATGTACGCAATTATTGCAACAGGTGGTAAACAGTACAAGGTAGCTGAAGGCGATGTTATCCGAGTAGAGAAACTTGGCGTTGAAGCTGGAGAAACCGTAACTTTTGATCAGGTACTTGCAGTAAGCAATGACGGACTGAAAGTTGGCGAGGACGTTAAAAATGCATCCGTAACCGCATCTGTAGTTGGAAACGGTAAAGGCAAAAAAGTTATCGTTTACAAGTATAAGAGAAAAACTGGTTATCATAAGAAAAACGGTCACAGACAGCAGTACACTGAAGTGAAGATTGAAAAAATCAACGCTTAAGTCTTATGATTTGTATAACCGTAACAGAGTCTGACGGCGAGTACATCTCCGTGGAGTCAAACGGTCATGCAGGCTATGCAGAGGAAGGGCAGGATATTATCTGTGCCGCTGTCTCCGCACTGATTGTAAACACCGTAAATTCCGTGGAAACATTGACAGAGGATCTGATTATAAGTGAAGCTGGAGATGGATACGTGTATTTTTCATTCCCGAATGGGTATTCTGAAAGTACCGCACTTCTTGTAAAATCACTTTTGCTGGGCCTCGAAAGTATCCGCCGCGATTATGGAGCACAATACTTAGAGATCGCATTCAAGGAGGTGTAATACCATGTTAAATATGAACCTTCAGATTTTCGCTCATAAAAAAGGAGTTGGTTCTACCAAGAACGGTAGAGATTCCGAGTCCAAGAGATTAGGAGCAAAAAGAGCTGACGGACAGGTTGTAAAGGCTGGAAACATTCTTTACAGACAGCGTGGAACCAAGATTCATCCAGGCGTGAACGTAGGAATCGGAAAAGACGATACCTTATTCGCTATGGTTGACGGACGCGTAGCTTTCGAAAGAAAAGGACGTGACAAAAAACAGGTTTCCGTATATCCGGTAGCAACAGAAGAGTAAGACAAAGGTGCGGCTTCAAATCTTAAGAGGTTTGAAGCCGTTTTTGTTAATAATAATTAAAGGTCCAACAGACCGATTTGGATTTAGATAAAACAAGACAGGAGAATACCATGTTTGCAGACAGAGCAAAAATTCTGATCCGCTCCGGTAAGGGCGGAGACGGACATGTCAGTTTCCGCAGAGAGCTTTTTGTACCGAACGGCGGGCCGGACGGCGGCGATGGCGGCAAAGGCGGAGACGTTATTTTTGAAGTTGACGAAGGACTGAATACACTGGTTGATTACCGCCACAGAAGAAAGTTTTCTGCTACCGACGGCGAGCCGGGCGGAAAACGCAGATGCCATGGCGGAAACGGCGCAGATATTGTCCTGAAAGTACCGGAAGGAACCGTCATTATGGACGCTGCGAGCGGAAAAGTCATCGCAGATATGTCCGGTGAAAACCGCCGTCAGGTTGTATTAAAAGGCGGAAAAGGCGGAAACGGAAATATGCATTACGCAACCGCTACCATGCAGGTTCCGAAATACGCCCAGCCAGGCCAGCCGGCACAGGAGCTGGAAGTAAGAATGGAACTGAAAGTCATCGCGGACGTCGGACTCGTCGGTTTCCCGAACGTTGGAAAATCGACCCTGCTTTCCCGCGTGACAAATGCAGAACCGAAAATTGCAAATTATCACTTTACCACACTTTCCCCGAACCTCGGTGTCGTAGACCTTGAGGGCTGCAGCGGATTTGTTATCGCAGATATCCCGGGACTGATCGAGGGTGCATCGGAAGGAGTCGGCCTCGGCCATGAATTCCTGCGCCACATCGAGAGAACCCGCGTGATGATCCATGTAGTAGACGTTGCATCGACCGAGGGAAGAGATCCGGTGGATGATATCAACAAGATCAACAAAGAGCTCGAAGCCTATAACCCGGAGATCGCAAAACGCCCGCAGATCATCGCGGCCAATAAGACCGATGCGATCTATGTAGAAGAGGGCGAAGAGGATCCGGTGGAACGTCTGAAAAAAGAGTTCGAGCCGAAAGGCATCCCGGTTTATCCGATTTCTGCCGTCAGCGGAAAAGGCTTAAAAGAGCTTTTATATGCCGTACAGAAAAAACTCGATGAGCTTCCGAAAGAGCGTATGGTCTTCGAGCAGGAATTCTTCCCGGAGGATATGCTTCTTGCCGAGAACCTGCCGTACACCGTCGAGCAGGACCCGGAGGACGAGCACCGCTTCATCATCGAGGGACCGAAGATCGAGAAAATGCTCGGCTACACCAATCTGGATTCCGAGAAAGGTTTTGCTTTCTTCCAGCGGTTCTTAAAAGATACCGGTATCTTAGACGAACTCGAGCAGGCCGGCATCCAGGAAGGCGATACCGTCAAGATGTATGGATTTGAATTTGATTATTATAAATAGAACGAATAAATAACGAAGGAGGAGACGTATGACCAGCAAGCAGAGAGCATACCTGAAAGGCCTTGCCATGACCATGGAACCGATCCTGCAGGTAGGAAAAAGCAGCATCACGCCGGAGCATACCGCTGCTGTAGCAGAGGCACTTGAGGCGAGAGAACTGATTAAAATCAATGTACTGCAGAACTGCCTCGATGATCCAAGAGAGATCGCAGAAGTTCTGGCAGAACGCACCAATTCCCAGGTCGTACAGGTGATCGGCAAAAAGATCGTGCTGTACAAAGAGGGCAAAAAAGAGAAAAAGAAAATTCAGCTTCCGAAATAATCCGCAGGAAAGAACCGCCGGGACCGGAGCATACCGCTGCAGTTCCGGCGCTTTTTGAGGAAAACGTATGGAAAAGAAAAACAGAAAAATTGGCATTATGGGAGGCACATTCGATCCCATTCATATCGGTCATCTGATCCTTGGCGAGGCGGCGTACGAGCAGTTCGGGCTTGATGAAGTCTGGTTCCTTCCGGCCGGAAATCCGCCACATAAGCGGAACCGGGCGGGACGGGCAAAGGATGCACAGCGTGTCGAGATGGTGCGCCGTGCCATCGCATCCAATCCGCATTTTGTGCTCTGCACCAAAGAGATGAAAGATGAGGGCTATACCTACAGTTATCGGACGCTTGAGGCGATGCGGAAGGAACATCCGTGCACGGAGTTTTACTTTATCATTGGAGCGGATTCCCTGTTCTATTTTGATGAGTGGAAAAATCCAGAGCGGATCTGCGCCGCGGCAAAGATCCTTGTGGCGACCAGGGATCGGGCAAAAGAGAAAGAGCTTCTGGCCTGTATGGAACGAAATGCAAAAAAACTTCACGGTACCTTTCTGAAACTCGACACACCGAATCTGGATGTTTCTTCCCACGAACTGCGGGAATGGATCCGGGAAGGAAAATCCGTGAAATACTATCTGCCGGATTCTGTGATTTCCTACATTCAGGAGCAGAAAATCTATCAGGATTAGAGGAAGAGCAGGATGGAACAGTACGATTTATGGAAACTGGACAAAAAACTCCAGAAGGAAGTCGATGAAGACCGCTATCATCACACGCTCGGTGTGATGTTTACCGCAGCATCCATGGCGATGGTATGGGGCGAGGATCTCGAAAAAGCCCGTGTCGCGGGACTGCTTCACGACTGTGCAAAATGCATTCCGAATAAGAAAAAAATCACCATGTGTGAGAAAAATAAGATTGAAATCACTGAGTTTGAGCGGAACAATCCGTTTTTGATCCATGCCAAGCTCGGTGCATTTCTGGCGAAGGACAAGTATAAGGTGGAAGATCCGGAGATCTTAAGCGCCATCACCTGGCATACGACAGGAAAAGAAGATATGACATTGCTGGAGAAGATCATCTATATCGCAGATTATATCGAGCCGGCACGAAACAAGGCGCCTCATCTTACCCGCCTCGGAAGCTGGCATTCACCGATATCGACGAATGCATGTATGAAATTTTAAAAGACAGTATGGCGTATCTGTCGGAAAACCCGAAGACGATGGACCCGATGACGGAGCAGGCATATCAGTTCTATGAGGCACTGCACCGGGAACGGACGGCAAAGGAGGAAGTATAAATGAGCGAAGCAAAACAGACTGCAAAACTTGCACTGGAAGCACTGGAAGATAAAAAAGCAATGGATGTCCGCATTCTGGACATTACCCATGTTTCTACCCTGCAGATTATTTCATGATCGCCAGCGGAAGCAACCGTAACCAGGTGCAGGCAATGGCAGACAACGTGGAGGAGGTACTCGGAAAGGCCGGCGTACATCCAAAACAGATCGAGGCTATCAGACCGCAAACTGGATTCTGATGGACTACGGCGATGTTGTCATCCACATCTTTGATGAGGAGAACCGCCTGTTCTACGATCTGGAGAGAATTTGGAGAGACGGTAAAGTCGTAGAAAAAGAAGAGATTATGTAAGTTAGGTGGAAAAAGGCGCAGAAAATCCGGAACCGTGCAGAGAAAGGCGGACGGGTTCTCTGCGCCTTTCTGGTGTTTGGAACGCATATGATAAAGAAAAAGGGGAATATCACACGATGAAAAAAATAGAAAGCGGATCGCTTGCTGTGATGCTCGATGAAGAGACGCTGGGACTTAGGATCGAAAAAGACGGCGTTGTCTGGAATACGGATCCGAAAAAGACACCGGAACTGATTTTTGCAGAGGGAACATACCGTTTCCTGGATGCAGAGGAGATTTCCCATGAGGTCTATTCCTTCGGCGTCGGATGCGGCATCCGGAGCCGTTATGCGGGATTTGCGGGAACACCGTATGCCTTCGAGACGATTATCTGGATCGAAGCTGTGGATGAAACATTTTGGATGGAGTGGATTCCGCTCTGCGAGGAGGGACTGCATCCGGTAAAGGTGCTGTGGCCGACGGCAATGGAGTTTACAAACGGGCGCGATGACTGGTATACACTCCTTACCGAGGGACAGGGACTTCTGATTCCGAATACCTGGAAGACGGAACTTGGAAAGCTTTCGTTTGACGGCAGATTTGAGACCTCCGGCGGCTATATGCCGTGGTTTGGCCAGGTGAAGGAAAGATGCGGCTATACAGCGATCTGTACAACACCGTGGAACGCCGGTTATCAGGCAGAGCATCCGGCAGGCGGCCCGTATACCAGCGTGGGGGCATGGCTGGAGCCAAGCCTGGGGAAAATGGAGTACCGCCGCATATTCCGGTATACTTTCCGAAACGACTGCGATTATAACGATCTCTGTAAAATATACCGCCGGTATGTGCGGGAGCAGGGGCATCTTCGTACGTTAAAAGAAAAGGCGGTACAGAACCCATCCATTCGCGACCTTGCGGGAACGTGTTTTATACATACAGGAATCAAGACGTTTGTGCAGCCGGAGTCCGGCTTTTTCGATCCGCAGAATCCGGAAAAAAACAACCGTGTCGTGCCGTTTTCTGTGCGCGAGCAGGAAATGAAAGCGATTCATGATCTTGGTATGAAAAAGGTGTATCTTCATCTGGACGGCTGGGCTGAGTCGGGTTATGACAATCAGCATCCGGACTATACCCCGGCATGTAAAGAGGCCGGCGGCTGGAAAGGCATGAAATCTCTTGTGGATACGATGCATGATTTTGGCTATCAGTTTGGCATTCACGATCAGTACCGCGACTATTACCATGCAGCGCCAAGCTACGATGAAAATTATGCGTGCCGTCTTGTGGATGGAACCGTGCCGGGGCACAGTCACTGGGCAGGCGGCCCGCAGAGCTATCTTTGTGCAACGCAGGCGCCGTTTTATGTGAAACGAAATTTCGCGGAGCTGAAGAAAAATGGAATCCGGCTTGACGGTGCATACCTCGATGTCTTTACCTGCAATGAAGGCGATGAATGTGCAAATCCAGAACATGTCATGACGCGAAAAGACTGCTATACGTACCGCGGAAACTGCTTCTCCTGGCTGCTCTCGCAGGGGATTCTCTCAAGTTCCGAGGAGGTCAGCGACTGGGCAGTTCCATATCTGGTATTTTGCCATTATGCGCCGTATGATTTTATGCTGCGGCCGGCAGAATCGCCGAAAAAGGGAATCCCTGTGCCCCTCTTTAATCTGGTATACCACGACTGTGTCATCGAGCCGTGGATGATGGACCGTGTGTCAAAAGACGAAGACTATATGCTGTACGCTCTTCTCGCTGGCGGCGCGCCGTATCTGGTAAGGGACGGGGCATATCCGAACACAGACGGAGCTTTCGACGGAGAAAAAATCAGCCTTCCAGAGATGGCGAAACGATGCCGTGTCGTGACAGAACTCCATGAAAAAACAGCGTTCTGTGAACTCATACGCCATACGTGCCTGCATGCAGATGGAAGTCTTCAGAAAAGTGAATTTTCCGATGGAACGTATGTTATTTGTGACTTTACAAAACAGACATACGAGATCGGATACGGAGTATAAAAGAAAAGCGCCACATGTAGCGTCTGTTCTTGTCAAAATACAAGATTTTGTGCTTTTTCCTTGTATTTTTTCAAGTGCATATCTTGCGCGGAAAGCAGAGATTTGTTATATTATCCATGCGGAGGTGTTCATGCCCGGTGCAAAGAAGATGCCGGTGCGTGACGAAACAAAATAACACCAGAAAGGAACAAATCAAATGAGAGAATTTGAACAGTGGGATGGCTTTACCGGAAGACTCTGGAAAGAAGGCATCGACGTACGTGACTTTATTCAGAACAACTATACTCCATATGACGGAGATGAGAAATTCCTGGAGGGACCAACAGAGGCTACAGACCGTCTGTGGGGCAAATTACAGGAACTCCAGAAAGAAGAGCGTGCAAAAGGCGGCGTTCTGGATATGGAGACAGACGTTGTAAGCGGAATCACAGCTTACGGCGCAGCATATATCGATGACAGCATGAAAGATCTGGAGCAGGTAGTTGGTCTTCAGACAGACAAACCGCTGAAACGTGCATTTATGCCGTATGGTGGAATTAAAATGGCTGAGCAGTCCTGCGAGACTTACGGCTACAAACCAAGTGAGAAGCTTCATGAAATTTTCACTAAATATCACAAAACACATAACCAGGGTGTATTCGACATCTACACACCAGAGATGATGAAAGCCCGTCATAATAAAATCCTGACCGGTCTGCCGGATACCTATGGCCGTGGCCGTATCGTAGGCGACTACCGTCGTGTTGCTCTGTACGGTATTGATTACCTGATCGAGCGCAAAAAAGCAGACTTCGCTGCAACAAATCGTCAGGGAATGCGTCGTGGTGACTTCCAGTTAAGAGAAGAGATCGCTGACCAGGTCAGAGCACTGCAGGATATGAAAGTTATGGCACAGTCCTATGGCTATGACATTTCCGAGCCGGCTAAGAACGCAAGAGAAGCTGTTCAGTGGCTGTACTTCGGATACCTTGCAGCTATCAAAACTCAGAACGGTGCTGCAATGAGCGTTGGCCGTGTATCTACTTTCCTTGACATCTACATCGAAAGAGATATCGAAAAAGGAATCCTGACCGAGAAAGAGGCTCAGGAGCTGATCGACCATCTGGTAATGAAATTCCGTATGGTTAAATTCGCAAGAATTCCGTCTTACAATCAGCTGTTCTCCGGTGACCCGGTATGGGCTACTCTGGAAGTTGCCGGTATGGGAATCGACGGACGTTCTATCGTTACAAAGAACGATTTCCGTTTCCTGCATACACTGGAAAACATGGGACCGTCCCCAGAGCCGAACCTTACTGTTCTGTACTCTGAGAATCTTCCGGAAGCTTTCAAGAAATATGCAGCTCATATTTCTGTACAGACAAGCTCCATCCAGTATGAGAACGATGATGTAATGCGTCCGGTATGGGGCGATGATTACTCCATCTGCTGCTGTGTATCTGCTACCGAGACCGGTAAGGAGATCCAGTTCTTCGGCGCTCGTGCAAACCTTGCAAAATGCCTTCTGTACGCGATCAACGGCGGTAAAGACGAGAAGACAAAACAGCAGGTTGCTCCGGAATATCAGCCGATCACCGGCGAATACCTGGACTATGATGAGGTTATGAAGAAATACGACGTTATGATGGACTGGCTGGCTCATCTGTACGTTGGAACTCTGAACATGATCCATTACATGCATGACAAATACTACTATGAGGCAGCAGAGATGGCTCTGATTGACACCGATGTAAGACGTACCTTCGCAACCGGTATCGCAGGATTCTCTCACGTAGTAGACTCCTTAAGCGCAATCAAATACGCTAAAGTTAAAGTTATCCGTGACGAAGAAGGAATGGCTGTTGACTTCGAGACAACCGGCGACTTCCCAAGATACGGCAACGATGATGACAGAGCAGACGAGATCGCTGTATGGCTGCTTCGTACCTTCATGGACAAACTGAAATACTGCCATACCTATCGTGATTCCGAGCCGACAACCTCTATCCTTACCATTACTTCCAACGTTGTATATGGTAAAGCAACAGGTTCTCTGCCGGATGGAAGAAAAGCTGGTGAGCCTCTGTCTCCAGGAGCTAACCCGTCTTACGGCGCAGAGAAGAGCGGACTTCTTGCTTCCCTGAACTCTGTAGCAAAACTGCCGTATGAGGACGCTCTGGACGGAATCTCCAACACCCAGACCATCAACCCAGGCGCACTTGGCCACAACGACGAAGAGCGTACCGAGAACCTGGTACACGTTCTGGACGGATACTTCGAGCAGGGTGCACATCACCTGAACGTAAACGTATTCGGAACCGAAAAACTGATCGACGCAATGGAGCACCCGGAGAAACCGGAGTACGCAAACTTCACGATCCGTGTATCCGGCTATGCAGTTAAATTCATCGACCTGACAAAAGAGCAGCAGATGGACGTAATTGCACGTACCTGCCACGATCATATGTAATTTCTGAAAATGTTATTTCTAAAGCCCCCGCGGCCGCAGCAATGCGGCTGTGGGGGCTTTTTGTATATCGCTGCTTGAATTCCAGTAAAATCCACTTGATTTAGAGTACATAAAATGAGAAAATTTATCAGATGCAGAACGCTAATTGAAAAACTTTTATCAAGTAATTCATAGCGTAAGTTACGAGTTAATGTTATAATACCAAAGTTAGGATTTCCTAACATAAGAAAAAATGGAGTTTTATTTATGAAAAAGAAAATTGTTGCAGCATTTTGTCTTGCCATGGTGATGACGGTCGGCGGATGTTCCGGTGCGGGGACAGCAGCGCAGCCGGAGAGCAGTGAAAGTCAGACACAGCCGGCGTCTGTTTCGGAGTCTTCGAGCAGTTCTGACGCTTCGGAAGAGAATTCCACGCAGAAATCCGCATCATCCACAGCTTCTTCCGATGCCGCAGATGCATCGAGCAGCCGAGATATTTTTGCTATGGATACGTACATGACGGTCACTGCCTATGGTCCGAATGCAGAAACGGCGGTGGATCAGGCACAGCAGGAGATTGAGCGGCTGGATGCACTTCTGTCGACCGGAGAGGAGACGAGTGAAGTAGCGCAGATCAATGCAAACGGCGGCGGAACCTTATCGGAGGATACCACCTATCTGCTGGAACGCTCGCTGGATCTGTATGACAGCACAAACGGCGTTTTCGACATCGCAATTTATCCGATCATGGACGCCTGGGGTTTTACAACCGGAAATTATACGATCCTTCGGATGAGACGATCGAAAGCCTCCTTCCGCTGACCGATGCCAATGATATCCTTTACGACAAGGACAGCGCATCCATCAGCTTTGCCAAGGACGGCATGAAAATCGACTTCGGCGGAATTGCAAAAGGCTATACCTCCGGCAGAATCGCCGATATTTACCGGGAATGCGGTGTGACGAGCGGGCTCATCAACCTCGGTGGAAACGTTCAGGTTGTCGGCACGAAAACGGATGGCAGCAAATGGCGTGTTGCCGTGCAGAGTCCGGAAGCGGAGGATGATTATCTCGGCATTCTCTCGACGGCCGACCGGGCGGTTATTACTTCTGGCGGCTATGAGCGGTATTTCGAACAGGACGGCATGAAATATCATCACATCATCGACCCATCGACCGGTCATCCGGCAAATAACGGTCTGGTGTCGGTGACGATCGTAAGTGCTGACGGAACACTGGCGGATGGCCTTTCTACTTCTCTTTTCATCATGGGAAAGGACAAGGCAGCTGAATACTGGCGTGCACACAGCGATGAATTTGACACCATTCTGGAGGATGAGGACGGAGTTCTGTATGTAACCGAAGGAATTGCCGATGATTTCGCATCCGATCACGAGACAAACATTATCAGGAAAGACGGTGATACATAACCATGGGAAAATGGAAAAAACTGACAGCATTTGCACCGGCTCTCGCGGCAGTTATCGTAGCAGCCTGCGCCGGTATTTCGCTGAATGGCTACACTGCACCGGTTTACGCCGTAGAGCAGCCGGAGGCACTGGTGACACCGGAGCCGGAACAGGATACCGATGCAGCGGAAAAGAAAGATGATACAAAAAAGAAGGACGATACCAAAAAGACAACCGATACCGAAGCAGAACTTGTCGCAGCCGTCGGTTCCGGCAGCTTTGAGCTGGCGGACGGAACGTACGAAGGAAGCGGAACAGGTTTTGGCGGTACGATTACAGTCTCTGTCGTATTGAAAGACAAAACGATTCAGTCGATTTCGATTGTAAGCGCCCCCGGCGAGGACGCAGCTTTCCTGAACCGTGCAAAGGGAGTTATCGACCGTATCATCGCATCCCAGAGTGTGGATGTGGACACGGTTTCCGGTGCAACTTTCAGTTCAAAAGGTATCCTTGCAGCCGTGAAAAATGCACTGACCGGTCAGGAGGACACTTCAGAACCGGCATCCGCATCAGGAGCGGCAGGCGGCGGAACAGTTACGGTATCTAAAATTGAAGAGCCGGCTGCCTACCGGGATGGAACGTATTACGGAACTGGAACGGGATTTGGCGGCACAATGAAAGTCTGTGTTGTTGTCAGCGGCGGAAAAATTGCTTCGATTGATATTGTGGAAAACAGCGATACGCCAAGCTACCTTTCCAGTGCTTCCTCTCTGATTTCGACGATTATCTCAACACAGAGTACGAATGTGGATACGGTCTCCGGCGCGACATACAGCTCCCGCGGTATTATTGAAGCTGTGCGGAGTGCCTTAAGTCAGGCGGCAGTGAACGGGTCTTCCAGTACAAACGGAGGAAGCCAGGGCAATACAAACAACGGAAACAACAGTCAGAATAACGGCCAGAACAATAACAACTCGTCTGCATCCAAGGGAAGTTTTCCTTATCAGGACGGAATTTATTACGGAACGGCCGCCGGTTTCCAGGGAGACATCAAAGTGGCGGTAGCCTGCAGGATCAGACGATCAAAGCGGTACTGATTCTGGAAAACGAAGATGACGAGACATTCTTCAACCGTGCCAAAGTCGTAGCGGACCGCATCGTAGACGGACAGAAAACCGATGTGGATCTCGTATCCGGCGCAACGTACAGCTCCCGCGGCATCCAGAACGCAGTAAAACAGGCGCTGGAAAATGCGAAGAAGGCAACAAACGGCGAGACCGTTCCGGATAACGGAACGAGCAGCGGCGGAACCACAACGATTCCGGAAGGAAAATTCCCATACGAGGAAGGCATTTACTACGGAACCGGCGAGGGCTATCTGGGAGACATTACAACGGCAGTTGTCATTCAGGATGAGACGATCAAGGCAATTCTCGTGACCGAGAGTGAAGATGACGAAGCATTCTTAAAACGCGCAAAACAGACAGCAAAGGACGTTGTGAAAAACCAGACACTGGAAGTCGACACCGTTTCCGGCGCAACCTACAGCTCCAGGGGAATTCTTGCGGCAATCAAGGAAGCTTTAAAAGAGGCAGAACGCGTAACTGAGGAAAAGAAAAATCCAACCCCGACGCCAACGGTAACTCCGACACCGACGGAAACACCAACCCGACCGAAACCCCGGAGCCAACTGAGACGCCAACACCAACCCCGACGGAAACTCCGGAACAAAAGATCTATCAGGACGGCGAATACACAGCGATTGCCGTCTGCGAGCCGGATGAAGATGAAGATTTTACCGCTTATCAGCTTTCCGTGACGGTAACAATTGAAAACGATAAAATCGTAGCGTTAAGCAACATCACCGGTGACGGAGACAGTCAGAATGTCTCCTACATCCGCCGCGCATCCGAAGGAACCTCCAAAATCAAAGGCGTTTCCGCTCAGATTCTGGAAACCGGAACGCTTGAAAACATCGACACCGTTTCCCGTGCAACCTGCTCCTCAAAAGCCATTCTTGAGGCATGCCGGAATGCGCTGGATGCTGCGAAAGTAACGCAATAAAGGGGAAAACAGATGAGACAATTGATTGTTCGTTTTTTGAATGTCGCTGTCATTGCTGCTGTTCTGATCGGCTACAATACCGTACTCGATAAAAGAGACAAAGAGGATCAGATCGCGCGGCTCTCGGCAGAGCTTGAGACGACCCAGCTTCAGAAGGAAAATCTGCAGGCCGCAGCAGCTGCATCCAACACGGCGGGTACGGCCGCAAGTGAAGCAGCAGAAGCAGAAGGGCAGTACGTGGACGGTACGTATGACGGTGAAGCTGACGGCTTCGGCGGCACCATTGCAGTTGAAGTAACCGTAGAGGGCGGCCAGATTACCGATCTTGCCATCACATCCGCCGACGGCGAGGACAGTGCGTATCTGTCAAACGCGGAGGCGATCATTCCAAAGATTATTGAGGCACAGTCCGCCGATGTTGATACGATCAGCGGAGCAACATTCAGCTCCACCGGTATCAGAAATGCGGCGCAGGAAGCGATAGAAAAGGCGGAGAAATAACATGAAAAATTTAGATCTATCCACATTACCGGCAAAGAAGAGAAAACAGATCGTTTCCTGCCTGCGTGCCGGAATCCAGCTTTTATATTTCCTGTTTCTTCCGTCAGTATTTACCGCTGCATTTAACGGAGTGAAATACATTTTTACGCAGCTTGGACAGGGTGAAAAAATTGAGATGACCGCGTTTGTGTCGGCTCTGCTCCTTGTCTGTGCATTTACGATCGTATTCGGAAGATTTTTCTGCGGTTTTGCATGCGCTTTTGGAAGTCTGGGGGATGCAATGCATGCAATTTATGGTATAATCTGTAAGAAACGTAAAAAGAAGCCCATACGCATCAAACCGGAACTGGCAAAAAACTGGCGCTGGTCAAATACGGCATTCTGCTTCTGATTGCTCTTTGCTGCTTTGCAGGAGTTTATCAGAAAGCAAGAGGAACAAGCCCGTGGGATGTCTTTTCCATGCTGCATGCGGGAAATTTCCGACTTTCCTCTTATATTCCAGGCATTGTTCTTCTGGTGCTGATCCTGGTCGGCATGTTCTTTGAGGAGCGCTTTTTCTGCCATTTCCTGTGCCCAATGGGAGCTGTCTTTTCTCTGCTTCCGATCCTGCCGTTCTTTACTCTGCACCGGAAACGCGAAAACTGCATCCGCGGCTGCAGCGCCTGCACGAGACAGTGCCCGTCAGCGGTGGAACTGCCATCCGATGGATACGTGGAGATCTCCGGCGACTGTTTCCAGTGCCAGAAATGTATTGATACGTGTCCGAAAGGTAATATCCGCTGCGGGGTAAAGGAATTTCACGGAAATGAAATCCTCTTTACGCTGTTCCGTGCTGTATTCCTGCTGACACTGCTGTTATGGGCTGGCATCTGATTCAGAATAAGGAAAACTATATGAAGAAAAAAGATCTGATTCTGGCAGGCGCCGTTCTGCTCCTGGCTGGAATCCTTGCCTGGCGCTCGGCTGCCGAAAACGGAAAATGGAAATACCATGAAAGTCACGGTGGACGGCGAGGTCTACGGAACGTATTCACTCGCAGAAAATCAGACCGTGAAAATTCAGACGGGTCACGGAACGAATGTCCTGGTGATCGAAAACGGAAGTGTCCATATGGAAGAAGCTGACTGCCCGGACGGCTACTGCAAAAGACAGGGTACGATTTCCCGGGTAAATGAGACGATCGTGTGCCTGCCGCATAAGCTGGTTGCGGAGGTAGAAAGTGACGGATCCACAACGGACGACGCCGACGATGCGCCGGATGTGATTGTAAAATAATACCAGCTTAGAAGAAAGGAATTGGAATTTATGAGAGACAGCCGCACTGCAAGCAGAAAAATTGCCTTATGCGCCATGCTGATGGCACTTGCCATGATCTTCAGTTATGTGGAGGTACTGATCCCGATCAACCTCGGTGTTCCTGGAATCAAACTCGGCATTGCCAATCTGGTTGTAGTCGTCGGCCTCTTTTTCCTTCCGGCAGGGGAAGTCCTGATGATTTCCGTCGCCCGCATTCTTCTGATGGGGTATCTGTTCGGAAATGGAATGTCCATCCTTTACAGCCTTGCCGGCGGGCTTTTGAGCTTTCTTGTGATGCTTCTGCTGAAACACATCAAGGGCTTTAGTATCACCGGCGTAAGTATTGCAGGAGGCGTGACGCACAATGTCGCGCAGATCTGCGTGGCGGCTCTCGTGGTGCAGAACCGCAAACTGTTCTATTATCTGCCGGCGCTTCTCGTGGCCGGAGTCATCACCGGAATGCTGATCGGAATCCTTTCGGACCGCATTCTTTCTGCGGTAAAACGCGATGGACGAAAGAGTTCTTCGCGGTGAAAACTCCATATCTACGGAATTTTTTCTGTGTGGGAACGAAAATCATCCCACAAACTTCACAGTATCGGATCATTAAATAGTAAAAATACTCAATAAGCAGAATCTGTGCCTCTTTTGAGAAAAAATAATCAGTTAAGAGTTAGACAAAACGATTAAAAATTAGTAGAATAATCTACGGTTAGTTAAAACAATTATTGATTAGTGAAAACTAATATAATAATGAAGGACAGTTTTGCCCCTGTTTTTCCTGCAAAACTGTGGAAAAGGAAAAAGGAGGAAGTTATGATCAAAAGAAAAGAACTTCAGAAAAAATCATTAGCAGCCGTAATGGCAGCTTCCATGACCATGAGCCTGCTCCCGGGAACCGCACTGGCGGATGCTACAAGTGGCGTGCTGGCAGATGGCACTTATGAGTCTACGGCTCATGTTACCAGAACTGCAGAAGACGATGAGGATGAGAATGCATGGGATGAATATGACGTTAATGTCAAAATCACAGTTGCAGACGGTAAGTTTTCTGATATTGCAGTAACACCTGGTTCTGGATACAATACAGAAAATGCTACATATTTTAAAAAAGCAGCTACAAACAGCAAAGGATTCAAAACGAAACTTCTTGGAAAAGATGCAACGATTGAAAACATTGAAGGATGGGATATTGTATCGGGTGCAACCAGAACTTCGAATGCAGTAAAAACCGCGGCTCTTGCAGCAACCCAAAAAGCAACCCCGACTCCAGAAGCAGTAGACACCACAGCACTTGAAAAAGCAATCGCAGATGCCGAAGCATTAAAGGAAGCTGACTACACCGCAGACTCCTGGAAAGCTGTCCAGACTGCTCTTACCGCAGCAAAATCTGCTCTTTCTGCAAAAGAATCCCAGAGCGCTGTTGATACCGCGAAAGATGCGCTGAATACTGCAGTAAAAGGCCTTGTTAAAGCACCGACTCCGACGGCGACCCCGACAGCAACGCCAACCGCAACCCCAACGGCGACCCCGACCGAGACTCCAACTGAGCAGGTGGCTTACGTTCTGATGAACATTCCGTATGATGAATTTTATGCTGCAGATGTAAACAACTCTGTTCCAGTGGATGTATTTTCTTCCGCAACGAAGAGCAAAACAAGAACAGCCACTCTTGCCGGTGGTTCTTATCATACCAATGCAGATGGAAGTGCAATCAATGGAATTACCTTCCCGGTTAAAGTAACAGGAGTGGATCTTTCCAAATTTAAGAAAGTAACAGATTCTGACTCTGTAAGTATTACAGTAACAAACCGTGGTCAGACATCTACACAGACATACACTGGAAAAGACGCCTTATTTGAAAACTCAGACTATGCATATTATGTATTAAGCGAAGTACCTTCTTACTACAAAGAAGCAACGGTAAATGCAGATGGCTCTCTTTCTTTTGGAAAAACAGTTGGAACTGCAATTGAACTGACCAATGTATCTCCGGAATTTATGACTGAATCAAAATATGGAGATTATCAGCTGGATCTCGACGGACTGGAGAACACGATTGATGTTGGAACCGATCAGATCTATGGTGTTATTGTCAGCACGAAAGAAGGCAATGACTATGGTATGCGTCATGTGGAAAATATCTGGCGCGGAACAGAGCTGGCATGGTCAACTGGATTTACAACACAGGTACATGGATGCCTGACTTCTTCTGCACATTACAAGAGCATGATGGGACAGCATATCAATAAGGTTACTTATTATACCAGCAAAGGAATCTACACGATTCCAGTGAATGATATTTTTGTTCCAACAAAATTTGAGGCAAGTGTATCCGTAGAAGACGCTTCTCTTTCCGCTGGAAAGACAACGATGACCGTAACCGGACTTCCGGCTGATTATGATGCAGAATATTCCGTAGATGGTCTGGATGGATTTGCAGTAGACGGAAATACCATTTCTTATTCCGCAAATGCGAAAAAAGGAATGTATACTCTGACGATTCATGATAAAAAAGGTGTTTATGCAGATCTGACACAGAGCTTTACTCTGTATACAGATGCAATGCCGGCTGCTTACAACGAAAAAGGAAGTGCTCCGGCGCTTGTAAAAGCAGAGAATGCATCAGAAGATGACTTTGCTGATTATATCAAGAACATCACTTCGGTAAAAGTAAATGGAAAAGAATATGCAGCAACTGGAAAACGGAAAATAATTCTGATCAAAGAAGACGGTACGCTTGATCTGACAGCTGCCGCTTTTGCAGAAGGAAATAAATTTGAAATCGAAGTAACTGCAACAGGTTACAAGACGCTTTCCTTTACTTATGAGAAGAAAGAAACAACATATAAATATGTATATGCAGGTCTTACCTGGGCTGAGTATTGGGCAGCAGAAGGAGTTCAGGCGGCAGGAAGCGACGCTGGTTCGGATGAAACTGACAGTCGCAAAGAAAGTGATAAAGGCGCTTTTGATGTTGTAACCCGTGCGACCACAAACCATGGACTGCACAGAGGAAGCTTCCAGTGCGCAGCGACTATCTACATGAAAGATGGCACAACCTATGATGTGGCATATTATACCGCAGCAACCACGGCAGTTCTGACCAACGGCGAGACCGTAACTTACGACAAAAGCCAGATTGATCATTATGAAGTAAAAGGCCTGAAATATGTGCCTGTAAAAGTTTCGGAAGATGATTACGAAGATTTCTGCAAAAAGTATGTTGTGGTAGAAAACGGCGGAACACTTTCCGGTGGATTTTCTGAAAATAAACTGCAGAGCTATACAGGCCTGGTTGCAGATGTAACAGAAAACACAAACGGTCTGAAGATAGCAGTGAAAAATGTAGATGGAAGCTTCTCCTTCTCGGCAGGAACAACAGGAAGTGAATCCGGAATCAAAGATCAGGCGCTGAAGACAGCTCCGGATGCTGAGACCGTAGGACTGACCGTGAAAGAAGCCAATGGTTCTTATGGAGAATTCCTTCGCGTAGATTTAACGGGAGATTACGGCGATCTGGCTGCTAATCTGCAGACCGTAACCTGGACTTATTACGGTGATGATTCCACTTATACGAATGCAAAAGCAACGTATGGAACAAAATTCGCAGCAGATAACTGGATGCATAAAGTAATGGGAATCCAGCTTGGCCTTACCGATTCCCTGCGCTGCACTTTACCGGAGGGAACGGATGGAACCGGTTATTGGAAGATTACGATTCATGCACTTGGCTATGCAGATGCTTCCTACACTTTTGAAGCAACCAAAGCGAATATTGTAGGAGCTGATCCGGTAGAGAGCACAGCAGCACTGGAAGAGGCAATTGCAAAGGCAGATGCACTGAATAAAGATCTTTACACGGAAACTTCCTGGAATAATATGCAGACAGAACTGGCAGAAGCAAAAGAAGCATTGGAGAAAAAACAGAGCCAGGGAACCGTAGATGAAGCAACCGAGCATCTGAATGCAGCCATCGAAGCTCTGCAGTCCCAGTATGTATTAATGAATATTCCGTATGCAGCGTTCTATCAGGCAGAGGTTCATAATGATGTTCCGGTAGATGCGTTTACTTCCGCAACCAAGAACAAAACAAGAACAGCCTCACTTTCCGGCGGATCTTACCATGTGAATGCAGACGGAAGCGATATTACAGGTATCACCTTCCCGGTAAAAGTAACAGAGGATATGGATCTGAGCAAATACACGAAAGTGACAGATGAGGATTCTGTAGAAATCACCGTTACCAACCGTGGACAAACATCCACCACAACGTATACCGGAAAAGATGCACTGTATGAGAATGCAAGCTATGCATATTACACTTTACATGAGGTTCCGTCTTATTACAAAGAAGCATCTGTAGATGCAGACGGCAATGTAACCTTTGGTGCTGTTCAGGGAACCGAGGCAGCAAAGCTGGAAAATGTAACGGCAGAGCTCTCCACTAACAGCAAATACGGTGATTATCAGCTGGATCTGGATGGTCTTACTGATACCATCAAAGCAGGCGAAGATACCGTATATGGTGTTGTTGTCAGCACAAAAGAGGGCAACGATTACGGAATGCGTCATCTGGAGAATATCTGGAGAGTGTCTGAGCTGGCATGGAGCACTGGATTTACGACAAGCGTTCATAACTGCCCGACCTCCTCGGAACATTACAAGAGCATGATGGGACAGACCATCAACAAAATTACCTATTACACCAGCAAGGGAATTTACGAAGTCGACGCAGATGTATATGTACCGGTTAAGTTTGCATATGAATTTTCTGTAGAAAATGCGTCTGTCACATCTGGAAATGCTTCTGTTAAACTGGAAGGCCTGCCGGATGATTACGATGCTGTCTATACAGTAGAAGGTCTGACGGGAACCGTGTCCGGTGATACTCTGTACTTCAAGAATGCAGAGAAAGGTTCTTATACATTGACTGTCAGCGATAAGAATGGTAAATATGCAGATCTTTCCGCAGACTTTATCCTTTACACGGAAGAGATGCCGGCAGCATTTAACGAAGATACGACAACACCGGGTCTGTTTAAGAACGGGGATGCAACAGATGAAGAGTTTGCAGATTATCTGAAGAACATTACCTCTGTTACTGTAAATGGAAAAGCATATGCAGCAAGCGGAAGAGGAGCTGTTGTACTGTTCAATGAGGATGGTTCCTTAAAGACAGATGCAGCACCGTTCGCAGAGGGCGATTCCTTTGAAATTACAGTTTCTTCACTGGGATATCAGGATCTTAGCTTCACCTGGAAGAAATCAGCAGAAGAGCCGACTCCTACTCCTACAGAGACCCCAACCGTAACCCCGACCGAGACTCCGACTGTTACCCCGACGGAAACCCCGACCGTAACCCCAACTGAGACTCCGACGTTACACCTACAACAGCACCAACCACAACCCCGACGACTGCTCCTACCACAATACCTACGACGCAGCCGACGAAGACCCCGACAAGCACCCCGAAAGCAACATCTACTCCGCTTGCAAGTAATAAAGTATCCAATACTTCTACTTCCAAGAAGAGCGATAATGCAAAGACCGGTGATGCTACCAACATCTGGGGATGGGTAAGCATGGCAGTTGCATCTCTTGGTGCCGGCGGACTTGGATTCAAACTCCGCGGCAGAAAGAAAAACGAAGACGAAGAGTAATTCAGAACGAAATAACTGAGAAATTCTTCTGACATAAGAAATCACAGAAACCTCTGTTCCAGCTTTTCTGGCGGAGGTTTCTGCCGTTTCGAGGAGTAAAAAAGTGATTCTTTTCTTTTTGTAAAAAACAAAAAATTAAGTGTTCACACAATGCCCAATTCGTGCGATAATAATACTGTGTTTTTTGCACATGCAGCACAATGGAGGTGACTTAGAAAACATGACAGCAAAACTGTTGGAAAAACATATTACCGATACAATTCGGGAATGGCAGGTGAAGATCGGCTATGAGGGCGGTACGATGAAGCTCTACTACCCGGCGGAGTCCCTGCGCCGTTCCCTCTCTTTAGACGAAACAGAAGACCTGGCTAAAGCGCTTTCCGCGTTCTGTAAGAACGTACAGCCGCGCCTTGGAATGCTCGCTATTTCGGCAGTCAAAGACCGCTACTGTGTGGAAATCCCGGAGGAGGGATGCTCTTATATCGAGCGGGAAATCCCTGTTCCGGAGCTCCTGCAGAACCTTCTGCAGGTGATCACAACGCCTGGAAACACAATGGAACAGGTTCGAAACTGCTTTTCTTCCTATGCAGAGAAAATGCATACTACCGTGGAAGAAAACGCATCCGAGGAGCATGAGATGGGCCATGTATTTTCTTTTTCAGACCCGTCTGTAGATGAATACTGTTACTGTGTCGAAGAAAATGAATTCGGCCTGACGTATCACCGTTTTTCACGGGAAGATTACGAGGCTTTATAAATAAAAGGAGGATATACACCATGGAATTTACAAAACTGCTGGAAGAAAGAAGAAGCATCCGCGCGTTTGATCCGGAGAAACACGTAACCGCAGAGCAGATCCAGGAGATCGTACAGGCAGCGATTCAGGCACCATCCTGGAAAAACTCACAGACAACACGGTACTATGCCCTTGTAACACCGGAGAAAGTCGAAGAATTTTCCGCAAAATGCCTTCCAGAATTCAATCAGAAGAGTTCAAAGGGAGCCGCACTTGTCGTAACAGCATTCGTAAAAGACCGCTCCGGCTTCACGCAGGACGGAACACCGGACAATGAAGTCGGAAACGGCTGGGGCTATTACGATCTTGGCCTGCATGACGAAAACCTGATCCTGCGCGCAAGAGAACTCGGCCTTGATACTCTGATTATGGGAATCCGTGATGAGAAAGCTATCCGTGAAGCCCTCTCCATTCCGGAGAATGAGCTCCTTGGTGCTGTCATTGCTGTCGGCTACCGTGCCATCAACCCGGACAAGCCGAAACGTAAAACCGTGGACGATATCTTAAAACTGTTCTAAATCCGGCGCATCCGTGTGAAGACGTGCGCGGTACTTTCCAGGTGGGAATCCAAAGAACCGGGAAAACTGCTTGCTGAACGCATAGACATCGCCATATCCGACAAGACCGGCAATTTCCTTCATCGGTACGCCGCCCTCGAGAAGAATACAGGCCTGCTCCATTTTCTTCCTGGTGCGGTACCGTGCAGGAGAGACGCCGGTCTGTTTTTTAAATACTTTTCGAAACGTCTCATAACCGATCTGGAGTGACCGGGCAAGCTCTTCGAGAGAAATTTCTTCATCAAGATTCTGCGAGAGCATATCGCAGGCGGCCTCGATCGGATCCCGCTGCAGATTCACCCGGTGCGCATGGTAGCCGTACATTCGCAGAATCTCTTTTTCCATCTCCGGAATCCGCAAAGGCAGCAGACTGTCCGGTGTGGCCTTTAACGACTGCAGAAGCTTCTGATACCGCTCGAGATCGCCGGGAAGCAGCTCTGCCTTTAGCACCGGCTCCCGGTTCAGAACCGAAAGCGAGCAGAAAGAATCAAAAAACGGTTTCCCAATCGAGATAAAAAATTCCAGCCATTTCCCATCGGGGTCTACGCGTGTGGAATGCGGCACACCCGGCAGACGCTGGACCAGGCTTCCCGCCTGCAGCGGATAGGAGGTGCCGTCCTCGGCAATATATTCCCCGCTCCCGCGCAGCAGCACGAAACAGCTGTAATACTCGTTCGAAAAATGATACTGCGAGCGGTCCGCCGTCTCTTTCCGCATAAAACCGCACGCCAGAATCCCGTTCTTCATTTCATTTCCAATACAGCGATAGATAACATCGCTCTTTTCTATTTTTGCAAGCAGATATTCCGGTATCATACGACTTCTCCTTTGCTTTCCCATTTTGGATAAAAGAAACACCAGATCAACTATTTCTCATCCACGTGCAGTGTTTTATACTGAATCATAAGATAACTGCATGAATCTTCTGAAAATCCACAGATGTATTATATCACAGGAAAGCAAAAAAGGAACACCAATCTGGATAAAAAGAAGAGAGACAGTCGGAAAATGCGAAAGCAAAGGCAAGGAGGGTTTCAAGAACATGAGACAGACAAGAGACTGGGAAAATCAGTATATAACGCAGAAAAATCGTTATCCGATGCATACGCCATACGGTGCGTATGAGACGGTAGAGCAGGCGCTCGCCGGAAATCGGAACGCGTCCCGCTTTGTAATGGATCTGAACGGAGACTGGAAATTCAAAATGTATCCGTCACCGGAAGCGGTGGAAGCATTTTATGAAGAGAATTTCGATCACGCAGCATGGGATGCGATTCCGGTGCCGTCCAACTGGGAACTGCAGGGATATGGAAAGCCGGTTTACACCAATATGCTGTATCCGTTCAAACGGGAGGCAAACGGCGAAGCATTTGAGATCGAGATTACCGAAGGCACCTACGAGCTGAATGCGCCGTACGTACCGGAGAAAAATCTGACTGGCTGCTATTTCAGAACCTTTGAGGTTCCAACAGACTATATCGGCCGACAGCTTCTCATCGATTTCGGCGGTGTGGAGTCCTGCTTCTATCTCTGGGTCAACGGAAAACAGGTGGGGTATTCCCAGGACAGCAAAGTGAACGCGGAATTTGACATCACTGAATATGTGCAGGAGGGAACGAACACCCTCGCCGTACAGGTAATGCGCTACTGTGACGGTACTTACCTGGAAGATCAGGATTACTGGCATCTGTCCGGTATCTACCGCGATGTCCGCCTCGTATCGAAACCGGTGCAGCACATCCTGGACTATAAGGCAGAGACACTGTTCACACACCCGGATTACACGAAAGCTACCCTCTCTGTCACGATCTGGCCGGACAACTCCAAACCGCTGTACGGCGAGTATCATGCCAAAGTGACGCTGTATGATGCAGAACAGAACAAAGTAACCGAGATGGATTCGAGACCGTTTGCTGAGTGCGGCTTCTATCTGATGCCGAAATTCATCGCAACCGTTACTGCTCCGGTAGAGAACCCGGCACTCTGGACTGCAGAGACTCCGACACTTTACACCCTCGTTGTCGAGCTACAGAACAAAGAGAATGAGACGGTTGATATCGAGAGCTGCAAGGTCGGCTTCCGTCAGGTGGAAATCAACAGCCGCGGTGTTCTGACCCTGAATGGCAAACGCCTTGTGATCCGAGGTGTTGACCGCCACGATTTTTGCGCCGAGACGGGACGTACCGTTTCTGAGGAGCAGATGCGAAAAGAAATTGCTGTGATGAAACGCCTGAATTTCAACGCTGTTCGTACCAGCCATTATCCGAATTCCGTGAAATGGTATGATCTGTGTGACGAGCTTGGCATTTACCTTGTCGATGAGACAAATCTTGAGACGCACGGTTACGGCGGACAGCTCAGTGCATCCGCTGAGTGGACAGCCGCTTATCTGGAGCGTGCAACCCGTATGGTACTGCGTGATAAAAACCATCCTTCCATCGTCTTGTGGTCCCTTGGAAATGAATCCGGTGCCGGGGCGAATCATGCTGCGATGCACGGCTGGATCCGCGAATACGACAAGACAAGATACGTTCAGTATGAGTCCGGCAACCCAAAGAGTAATATTTCCGACGTCATCTGCCCGATGTATCCGACGATGAGCTGGCTTACGGATGTGATGGCAGACGATTCTGATCTCCGCCCGTTCATCATGTGCGAATATGCGTATGCAAAGAGCAACAGCAACGGAAACTTCAAGGAGTTCTGGGACTATGTCAATAAATACCCGCGTTTC
This sequence comes from Blautia sp. AF34-10, assembly GCF_003477865.1. Classification (NCBI taxonomy): domain Bacteria; kingdom Bacillati; phylum Bacillota; class Clostridia; order Lachnospirales; family Lachnospiraceae; genus Blautia; species Blautia sp. AF34-10. Next base: position 63,394 of record NZ_QUED01000006.1, on the reverse strand, counting down.
CAGGGCGGCTTTATCTGGGATTTCGCGGACAAGGCGATTGCGATCCACGAGGAGGACGGAAATATCAAATACGGCTACGGCGGAGCGTTCGGAGAGGATGTGACCGATCCGGTTCCGGATATGTGTCTGAATGGTGTTGTCTTTGCCGATCTTTCCTATAAACCGGGCGCCTATGAGGTGAGAAACGGCCAGTCCCCGGTTACGATTGAGCAGGTGAAAAATCCATATACCGGCGAAACTATATGGGTGCTGGCAAACCGCTACCATACCCTCGATCTTTCTCATCTGCAGGTGCGTTATGAAATTGTGCAGAACGGCGAAACGCTTGCCAAAGGCAGCTATCCGACATTTTACACGGCAGCCGGAACAACAGAGACGCTTCCGGAGCTTCCGGCGAAACTGCATGGCGAGGCGTATGTAAATTATTACGTTGAGCTTGCCCAAGATACCTTCTATGCACCGGCGGGAACAGAACTATACCGCCGTCAGATTCCGGTTACTTCAGGTGTTTATCTGGCAGACGAGAAAACGATTGTCGGGAAACCACTGACCGTATCGGAGGATGAAAATCATGTTCGCATCACCGGCGAAGAGACCGAAATTATCTTTGATAAAAAGACAGGTGAATTTACCAGATATCAGGCAAAGAGCGTTTCTTTTATGACCGGCGGAAAAGATGAATTTTATCGTGCCCCAACCGGTATTGATGAGGGAACCCATGAAAGTGATTACGATGATATCTGGCGCGCGGAAGGTCTGGATCGTCTGAAAAAGGAAGTACAGTTAGTATCGGCTGTCAGTGCCGGAAATCAGGTGCTTCTTGAAGTGCAGGCTTCCTATACCGCGGAGCCGGACAACGCAGTACTCTTTACCGCTCATACTCTGTATCGCATCGGCAGTGAGGGAATGGAGCTGAAAAACGAAGTAACAAACAACAGCGGTCTTGAGACCATCGCAAGAGTCGGACAGTCGTTCCGCTTCCCTGCAGCGTTTGATACGCTCACCTGGTATGGAAAAGGTCCCTGGGAGACGTATGCAGACCGAAAGGACGCAGCTTTTACCGGATTTTACACATCTTCTGTAGCAGAACAGCACGTTCCGTTTGTAGTACCTTGCGAATGCGGTGGCCATGAGGATACGCGATTTGCCGTTCTTTCGGATGGAACACATACCGTTCAGATTGTGGGCAGTGATGATTTCCATTTCAGTGCACTTCCTTATTCTATAGCAGAATATCGAAAAGCCACATATGAGGAAGAACTTCCGGAGCAGACAACAGGAACCTGGCTGATCCTGGATGTAGCGCACGCAGGCCTTGGCGGAGATACCGGCTGGACGAAAAATATTCACCCGGAATATCGTGTATGCAAGGGAAGATACAGCTATACGTTCCGTTTCCATTTCGCATAAAAGAAAAAATCGGCCAACTGCCTATTGGATTCTTACGGAACAAATTACAGATTTCTCGTGAATGCTGCATATGATGAAAGGAAGAAAGCTATGAGGAAGCAGGATATTTGCCTGCTTTTTCATAATTTTTTAAGTTAATCTTAAATTTAGCAAAAAATAACTTAAATTGAGTTGACAGTTATTTGCTATCATATTAACGTAATCTTAGATGTTAATAACGTCATAGAGGAACTAATAGATAAGTGACAGAAGGTAGGAAAGAACGTGGGACGAAGAAAGAAGGTCCGTCTGGAACAGATTGCAGTGCAGTGGAGAAAAGAAAATTCATACGGTAGATATAACAATTCTTCCGGAAGAGGTAACGGATACAACTCCATTTTATCTGATGTCATTAATTATTGCATAAGATTTTTGAAGGAGAGGCTTCCGGAGATTGAGACAGCAGCACTTGGAAATGAAGCTGGAATGATCGGTGCAGCAAGTTTACTGTAAAATATGGAGGAGATAAGATGAGAATTAATCCTGATAATAAAAAAATACGTTATAGTGGAAGGATTGACTGGGCGAATCCAAAAGAACCAATCTGGGTTTATCCATGTACATCTGTGGAATTTAAATTTACAGGAAAATATTTGAAAATTTTCCTGAGAAACAAAAACGAATACTGGCAGAATTATCTTGGATGTATTTTAGATGGAGTGCAGTCGTGTTATTATCTGGATAACGAGAAAGAGAATGAAATAGAGATTCGTGTTCCTGAGAATGAAAACGGAGAACATCATGTTCTTTTCTTTAAACGTCAGGATTCCTGCCATGAGATGCACATCCTTGGATTTGAAATTGAAGACGGAGCAAAATTATTGGAACTTCCGGATGCACAGACAAGAAAAATTGAAGTTTACGGAGATTCTGTATCAGCAGGAGAAGTGACAGAAGCAGTGGATTATACAGGAAAGACGGACCCTGAACATCAGGGAGGTTATTCTAACAGCTGGTATTCCTATGCCTGGATGACAGCACGTATGCTGAATGCACAGATCCATGATATCGCACAGGGCGGAATTGCATTGCTGGATGGACAAGGCTGGTTCCATGAGCCGGATCAGATTGGAATGGAAAGTGCCTGGAATAAAATCCGCTTCAATAAAACATTTGGTGAACTGACAGAATGGGATTTTAATCAGTATACACCGCAGGTTGTTGTCGTGGCAATTGGCCAGAATGATAATCATCCGTTTGATTACATGTCAGAAGACTATATGTGTGAGAAAGCAATTCTTTGGAGAGAACACTATACAGAATTTTTAAAAAAACTGCGTCAGGTATATCCGAAGGCATCAATCGTCTGCTGTACGACATTGCTTGAGCATGACAGTTCCTGGGACAAAGCAATTGACGATGTAGTGGTTTCTATGGGAGACCGTAAGATTTCCCATTGTATCTTTAAAAGAAACGGAGCAGCGACTCCAGGACATCTCAGAATTCCAGAAACCTATGAGATGGCGAGAGAACTTGCTGATTATATAGAGAATCTGGGAATCGAGGAATGGAAATAATTAGAATAGTAGAGTAATAAGAGGAAGATATCCTGGTGGTCTGATCCGGTTTTATTAGGACATTATCCGGATGAGGGATTGGTGCGTTATGAAAAATATCTTCCGAAAATCACAGAAGAAGATATGCGTCTGATCTCAGAACCGATCGATATCTATGGACAGAATATTTATAATGGAAGATGCGTCCGTATGGGGGAAGACGGAAAGCCACAGGAGGTTTGCCGATATGAAGGATTTCCTAAAACTGCGATCCAATGGCCGGTAACACCGGAATGTCTGCAGTGGGGACCGAAGTTTTTATATGAAAGATATCATAAGCCAATTTACATCACAGAGAACGGATTATCCTGCCATGATGTGATCTCATTAGATGGAAAAGTGCATGATCCAAACAGAATTGATTTTCTTGCAAGATATTTGCGAGAACTGAGAAAAGCAGCAGAGGAAGCGGATATCAGAGGATATTTCCAGTGGTCTTTGATGGATAATTTTGAATGGGCCAAAGGTTACTCATATCGATTTGGACTCGTATATGTGGACTACAGAAATCAGGAGAGAATTATGAAAGATTCCGCATTCCGGTATAAACACGTGATAGAAACAAACGGAGCAGAATTATAAATGGAAATAAAAGATCCCTTTTGGGGTTTATTTAGTAGCGTTAATAATAAATACTTGACAATTTATAAGGAGTGGTGTAGGGTAAAGGTGTCAAAGGAATTTCACCGGATTGGGTGTAATTCCGTTCACTATCCTATACGAAAAGAAGAGGTATTCATGATGAAAGAATTAAAGCCAATCAAAGAGGGTAAGGTACGCGAGATTTATGATAACGGCGACAGCCTGATCATGGTAGCAACCGACCGTATTAGCTGTTTTGATGTCATTCTGAACAATGTGGTAACAAAAAAAGGTACCGTTCTGACCCAGATGTCCAAATTCTGGTTCGATCTGACAGAAGACATCCTTCCGAATCATATGATCTCTGTAGACGTAAAAGACATGCCGGAATTTTTCCAGCAGGAGAAATTTGACGGAAACAGCATGATGTGCCGTAAGCTGGAAATGCTTCCTATCGAGTGCATTGTCCGCGGCTACATTACCGGAAGCGGCTGGGCAAGCTATCAGAAAACAGGAAAAGTATGTGGCATCGAGCTTCCGGAAGGATTAAAAGAATCTGACAAGCTTCCTGAGCCAATCTACACTCCGTCCACAAAGGCTGAAATCGGAGATCATGACGAAAATATCTCTTATGAGCAGAGCATCGCCCATCTGGAAAAATACTTCCCGGGAAAAGGAGCCGAGTATGCAGAGAAGCTTCGCGACTACACCATCGCTCTGTATAAAAAATGTGCCGATTATGCTTTAAGCAAAGGCATTATCATTGCAGACACAAAATTTGAGTTTGGTCTTGATGAAAACGGAAATATCGTAATCGGCGACGAGATGCTGACTCCGGACAGCTCCCGCTTCTGGCCTGCAGATGGTTATGAACCAGGCCATGGTCAGCCATCTTTTGACAAACAGTTCGCGCGCGACTGGCTCAAAGCCAACGATGGAAACCACGACTGGACTCTGCCGCAGGAAATCGTAGACAAGACGATCGAGAAATATCTTCAGGCATATGAGATGCTGACAGGAAAACCGCTGGCATAAAGAACATCATAGTGTTAAAAAGCTACAGGAGGCAGGTTCTGCCTCCTGTTTTTGCATATTTTGTGATAAGATCAGATGATAATCTGATACTCAAATGCGTGAAACATGTGATATAATGGGAAGAAAGACAGGATGCGAAGGAGGAAACACGATATGAAAATTGCTGCTGCAATTGAAAAAATGACAGATTTTTATAAGGGAAATATTCATGATATTTATCATTTTCTGAAGGTATGGGCCTTTGCAAAGAACATCGGCGAGGCGGAAGGACTGGATCCAAAAACACAGGAAACGCTGGAGATGGCAGCTGTTGTCCATGATATTGCCTGCCCGCTGTGTCGGGAAAAATACGGAAATACCAGCGGAAAGCATCAGGAAGAGGAAAGTGCGCCGCTCGTTGCAGAATTTTTCAAAGATGTACCGGCAGGAGAACTGGATGTCGAACGCATCACATGGCTGGTTACGCATCATCATACCTATACAAATGTAGAGGGAATGGATTACCAGATCCTGCTGGAAGCCGATTTTCTGGTCAATGCCGGCGAGAGCGAATATTCAAAACAGGCGATTGAAAATTTCTGCAGAAAAGTATTTCGGACGGAAGCGGGAACGCATCTGTTGAAGAGTATGTTTCCGGAGAAGGAATAAGGTCATGAAGTGTGACATCCCGAAGTATCTGGATGCTACCTTATGGAACAGGGGATTTGTGGATACAAACGGCAAATACTATGAGCTTTGGAATGCGCAGGCACAGTATTATACGGAGTAAAATTTTGGCAATCTGTCGGCAGAAGCCATTCACAGAGAGATTGACGGTACACTGAAACGGCTGGGAACAGATTATCTGGATCTGTATATCATTCACCGTTTTGACTACAAAACTCCGATTGAGGAAACAATGGAAGCCCTGAATGTATGACCGCACTGGCATGGCAATGGGCGAAGGGAGTCAGCTCCCCGATTATCGGTGCGACCAAGGCGGCGTATCTGGAAGATGCGGCAAAAGCCTTCACTGTAACATTAACCGATGACGAAATCGCGTATCTCGAAGAACCATATATACCGCACCGAATCGTTGGTGCCATTGATCACAATCTGGCAGATGGGGTTATGCTGCTGGATGAAAAGAAATAATTGTTTCGTAAAAAACTATGGCATGTAAAACGCCGTCAGACTTGTTGTAGTCTGACGCGTTTTGCGTTAGGAAGCTCTTCGAAGAAACATCTATATTATTTCGTTTCCTGTCCCGCTTTCTTCCGGAACAGTTCTTTTCCACAGCTGATGACAATGATGACACCAAGAACCATCAGCAGAATGGCGATGATGAGCTGCAATCCCTCAACGAGGAAGACAGCGGTTCCTGCTCCATACGCTTTTACAAGTGCGATGACACGCTCTACCAGTGCGGTAAAGGTGACGCAGAGCATGATGATAAGCGGCGGGAACAGGGTTCTGTTTTCACGGCCGGTGACTTTCAGGAAGACACAGAGCGTGATCAGAACGAGTGCACTCAGCATCTGGTTTGCACTTCCGAACAGCGGCCAGATATTGGCATATCCGATCTGGGTCAGGATGTAGCCGCAGAGCAGAGTAACAATGGTAGAGAAATATTTATTGCAGAGCAGCTTTCTCAATCCGGCAGCATGTTCCATATCATCGACAGTGAACAGTTCCTGGAAGGACATACGGCCGATTCGTGCAACGGAGTCAAGACTGGTAAGTGCCAGCGCCGATACACACATAGTCATGAAGCACTGTGCTCCGTATACCGGGATGCCGAACATTTCCAGAAATCCGGCAACACCGGAAGAAAAGATCGCAAATGGCGTTCCGACAGCAGCCGTACCGTCTGCAGAAGCAGCAGCACCGGCAACGCAGAGGGCGAGGACGGCAAGCAGGCTCTCCAGAACCATAGCTCCGTATCCGACTTTCTGCATATCTTTTTCATTCGCAATGGTTTTCGAAGAGGTTCCAGACGATACCAGGCTGTGGAATCCGGAAACAGCACCACAGGCAACGGTGACAAACAGGATCGGGAACAGATCTCCGGATGCCGCATTGTGGAAACCGGTGTACATTGGAAGATTCATTTTCGGGTGTGCAACAACAAGTCCGACAACAGCGCCAAGGATCATGCCGGCAAACATAAAGGTTGTCATAAAGTCACGCGGCTGCATCAGAAGCCACATCGGAAGGACAGCGGCAAGAAAGATGTAGGCAAATACCAGATAAGTCCAGGTTGCTTTGCTTGTTACAAGCGGTACATTCATGCCGATTGCAAAGGCTGCAACAGTGCAGGCAAGGCCGAGTACCATTTCTTTCCAGCCTTTCCACTGCAGTTTTTTCTGGAGCAGTCCGAAGACAACAGCAAAAGCGATAAATAGCAGGGAGATGCTTCCGGCAGCGCCGTTTACAGTTGCCTGGGCAGAAAGCTTTGTGACGCCGTCAACCGTTTCGTAAGCATTAAATGTTCCGGCAACCATATCTGCAAAGGCGGCGATAACGATCAGTGTAAAGAGCCAGCAGAAGAGAAGAAACAGTTTTTTTCCTGTTTTGCCGATGTATTTCTCAATGAGAAGTCCCATGGATTTTCCTTCGTTTTTGACACTCGCATACAGCGCACCGAAATCGGTAACAGCACCAAAGAAGATACCGCCGATCAGGATCCATAAAAGGACGGGAACCCATCCAAAGACAGCGGCCTGAATGGCACCGGTGACAGGGCCTGCACCTGCGATTGAAGAAAACTGATGGGCGAATACGGTCCATCCATCGGTAGGGACGTAATCCTGACCGTCATTTTTTGCAACGGCAGGTGTTTTTGCTTTAGGATCGATGCCCCATTTCTTTGCCAGCCAGCTTCCGTAGAAGGTATAACCTGCTATCAGACATACGGCGGCGATCAGTACAATAACCAACGTGTTCATAATAAAATTCCTCCTCGTTCAAAAATGATATTTCCAGTTTACATGGATTCCAAATGGAAAAAGAAAAGGGAAAAGGCAATTGTGTTGGTATGCTTGGAAACAAAAAAAGCTTCGTCTCCCTGACTTATGCAAGAAGACGAAGCTTTCAAAAACGCTCCGCGTTACCACTTCTAATTATCGGCTGTTTCTTTTGGTCGATCACTCAGACAAGATCCCCGATGATACACTTTCCGGTGAATCTCTTCTCTGCTAACGGTGAGAGGCCGGTCCGGACTACTTTCCATTTCTGGTTTCGTCTGTACAGCTCACAGGGGATTGTTCTTTAGGATACCTGCCATCTCGCACCAGCCGATGGTTCTCTGCAAAGGTTCACCCGAAAAATGTTGTCCTGCTCATTGCTTTTTTCTGATCCCTTTTTTCTTTTGAACACTTTGCATTATAGACTCATTTTTCGGTTTGTCAAGCAATTTTTTAAAAAATATCATGTTTTTTCCCTGAAAAAAGTAAAAATCTATTTCTTGACACAAAAAACCAGAATTTTTATAATAGAAGAAAATGCGCAGAACCAGAAGGATTCTGCGGAAAGGTGGTATTTTTGTATGGGGTATTATGACAAAGAACGTGTAAGGGGATTTTTGCACAATCAGGACGGTATTATTGTGAATGATTTCGGAGAAGAGGTGATTCTCCGCGGCTGGGGCATGGGAAACTGGGATAATCCGGAAGGATTTATGCTCGGTACCCAGAGCGGCTTTGGACTGTTCGAGCCTGGAAAATATGCGCCGATGGGACGCATGGACCGTGGAAGAAGTATGGACCAGATTCTACGGGAGACCTGCGGAACGAAATATGCGGAGGAGTTCTGGAAACGCTGGAGACGGCTGTATCTGACGGAGGAGGATATTGCACTTCTCTCCAGACGCGGTTACAATTCCGTGCGTCTGCCGATCCGCGCAGGAAGCTTTCTGTATGAAGAGCCGGGGATTACGTATAATGAAGATTCCTTTGCCATGCTGAATGATGTTCTCGACTGGTGTGAGACGTATCAGGTTTATGCTGTCGTAGATTTCCATGCGGCAACGGCAGGCCAGTCCGGAATTCCGTGTGATGACGGCGTGGACAATGGACAGCATCTGTATGACGATGAAGAATCGATGGAGCGGATGTTTCTTCTGATGGAAGAGTTTATGAGAAGATACAAAGACCGCTGGATCATCGGCGCATATGACTGTATCAACGAGCCGATCTCCATGACGCCGCGCCGCGAGGAGCTGACACCGAAGCTGATCTATTTTTACGAGGAAATGATCCGTCGCTGCAGAAAGATCGACCAGAAACACTTATTTTTGCTGAATGGTACACAGTTTTCCTCTCTTACATATTTCTTTAATCATGAGTTTGACCCGGAATACCACAACTGGGGCATCAGTCTTCATGCGTATGAGATGGTTGTTCCGGAGGTAGCTTCTCTTGCCAGCGTTCTCCGTACCTGCCGGGAACAGAAGATCTGCCTGTGGATGGGCGAGACAGGAGGAAGAAATGAGCACGCATGGCAGACAACGATGTATGAGATTCTTGCCGAGTACCACGCCGGTTATAATCTGTGGTGCTGGAAAACGGTAGAGGGAGCAGGATGTGCTTCGATTCTGAACTTTAATGTTCCGGATGAATGGCATCTGATTACCGATTATGCAATTAATGGAGCTGCAAAACCGTCCTACGAGCATGCGCAGGCCATCTGGGACAGCTACCTGGAATGCCTGGCGGTCGATAAATGCAAAGAAAATACGCAGTATCATCCTTATCTGCTTCGAGAGGGCGATTTTGAGATCCCGGCGATCGGCTACAACGCGCTGCCGATGGATTCACACCGTGGTCTTAGTGATCTTCCGAATGCTGCCGGATATCGTCTGTATGACCGGTTTGAATTGGTTTATGAAAAAGGATATCATCCTGAACCGGCCGGGTTTGCCGCACCGGGTCCGATCAAACATCTGAGAGATCATGTACAGCTTCAGCTGGGAGCAGGAGAGTATGCTTCCTATACAATCCGTGAAAAAGAAACCTATACCGTTTCTGTAACTTACTGTGCAGACAAAGAGGTGAAGGTACAGGCAGCTATTCAGGGAGAGACTCTTTTTGAAGGGGTAATGCCTCCTGCCGGTGAGAAAGTAACTTCGGATGTTCATCCATATTTTGCATATGAAACAGCACCGAACACACTCGAACGGTTCACACTCGGTACCGTTACAGGAGAAGGCATTCTGAAAATAGAGGTTCTGGACGGATGTGCACGGTTCGGACAGATTGTGATTCGGAAAAGTGAAAAATAGCAGAACATAACGTTTCTTTATGAGAAATAAATAACAGATCTATCTGCCCGCAGGAATCAAAAAAATCCGACGGGCAGATTTTTTGATTTTTTTCAGTTTTCCATTGACAATTGCATCACTGGTGCTATAATAAAAACAAGCATATGAATAAATGTTCATATGAACAGTGAAAATGAAAAAGGAGATCAAAAGCGATGAAGAAAACGTATAAGATCGATGTTGACTGCGCAAACTGTGCAAACAAAATGGAAGAGGCTGCAAAAAACACAGCAGGTGTAAAGGATGCTACCGTAAACTTTATGATGCTCAAAATGATCGTTGAGTTCGAAGACGGACAGGATCCAAAGAGCGTTATGCAGGATGTTCTGAAAAACTGCAAAAAAGTTGAGGATGACTGCGAGATCTTCCTCTAAAATAAAAAACTTTCATCGGCGGATGGAAGAAAAAGCTGGAGCAGAATAGATTCTAAAACCTGTCTGCGGTTCAGCTCGAGAAAAATCCAGTATTTTCTCTCTGGAGCAGCGGATTTGGATCTGTAAATCTCTGGGATGAAATGCTGGATTTTTTCATCCGGCGGTAAGAACAAAGGAGGCATATGTATGAATAAGAAACAGAAAAAGGTTCTCATCCGCGTCATTGTTGCATCGGTTCTTCTGATTCTCTGCGCGGTACTGCCGACAACCGGCTATGTGCGATTTGCAACCTTTATGGTTCCTTATCTGGTCATCGGATACGATATCCTGAAAAAGGCCTGGAAGGGAATCCTGAACAAACAGGTATTTGATGAAAACTTTCTGATGGCTGTTGCAACGGTCGGTGCCATTCTGCTTGGCGAGTATCCGGAGGGCGTAGCCGTTATGCTGTTTTACCAGATCGGCGAACTGTTCCAGAGCTATGCTGTCGGAAAGAGCCGCCGGAACATCAGCGAACTGATGGATATCCGCCCGGATTATGCAAATATCGAGGTAGACGGAAAACTCGAGCAGGTTGATCCGGATGAAGTTGAGGTTGGCACAATCATCGTTGTACAGCCTGGTGAAAAGATTCCGATCGATGGTGTGATCGAAGAAGGAAACACCACACTGAATACCAGTGCCCTGACCGGAGAGAGTGTTCCGCGTGACGCCCGGGAGGGAGACGAAGTCATCAGCGGATGTATCAATATGTCCGGTCTGATTAAAGTAAAAACAACGAAAGAGTTTGGAGAGTCCACCGTATCCAAAATTCTGGACCTTGTGGAAAACTCCAGCTCCAAGAAATCAAGATCCGAGAACTTTATTTCCAAATTTGCGAAATACTATACACCGGCCGTCTGCTACGGTGCGCTGGCGCTGGCAATCCTGCCGCCGCTGGCACGGATGCTGTTTTTAAGTGCCGCTCCTGAGTGGAGCGTATGGATTTACCGTGCGCTGACCTTCCTAGTTATCAGCTGCCCTTGTGCACTGGTCATCAGTATTCCGCTCAGCTTCTTCGCCGGTATCGGCGGCGCAAGCCATGAAGGTGTCCTGGTGAAAGGTTCCAACTATCTGGAAACACTTTCCCAGACCAAATACGTTGTATTCGATAAAACCGGTACCATGACACAGGGTGTCTTTGAAGTAGCCGGTATTCACCACAATACGATCAGTCAGGAAGATGTTCTGGAATACGCAGCACTTGCTGAGTGTGCTTCGAGCCATCCGATCAGCAAGAGTCTGCAGAGAGCATATGGAAAACTGATCGACCGAAGCCGTGTCACGGACATCGAAGAGATCAGCGGAAACGGTGTAACAGCAAAGGTAGACGGTAAAAATGTCGCTGCCGGAAATGCAAAACTGATGGAGCGCCTTGGCGTTGATTATATCGACTGCCACAGCGTCGGCACCATCGTCCATGTTGCTGTAGACGGCAAGTATGCCGGACATATCCTGATCTGTGATATGATCAAACCGCATGCGAAAGAGGCGATTCAGGCGCTGCGGAAATCCGGTATTAAAAAGACGATTATGCTGACCGGAGACTCCAAGCGGATAGCCGATCAGGTAGCTGCAGATCTTGGAATTGATGAAGTTTACAGCGAACTGCTTCCTGGTGACAAAGTAAGTAAAGTGGAAGAGCTGCTTGCCGCAAAGACAGAAAAAGAAAAACTTGCCTTCGTAGGTGACGGCATCAACGATGCACCGGTACTGTCCCGTGCCGATATCGGTATTGCGATGGGAGCACTTGGTTCCGACGCAGCAATTGAAGCAGCTGATATCGTTCTGATGGACGACGATCCGCTCAAGATTTCCAAAGCAATTCACATTTCCAGAAAATGTATTCACATTGTTTATGAGAATATTTATTTTGCAATTGGTATCAAAGTATTGTTCCTGCTTCTGGGAGCCATCGGTATCGCTAACATGTGGATGGCAATTTTCGCAGATGTCGGAGTTATGATTCTGGCGGTTCTGAATGCAATTCGTGCTCTGTTTGTGAAAAATCTATAGAAAGACGAGGACACAAAATGGCAAAAATCAATCCGGAAGAAGCTGATCTGTGCTGTGACTCCTGTGAGGTTCATGAAAATCTGGTAAAGATTGTCAATGAGACCATGCCAGATGAAACAGAGCTTTACGATCTGGCAGAGCTTTTCAAGGTATTTGGTGATTCCACGCGGATCCAGATCCTGTTTGTCCTGTTTGAGGCAGAGGTATGCGTCTGCGACCTGGCAGAAGCACTGCACATGACACAGTCCGCAATTTCCCACCAGCTTCGCATTCTGAAGCAGAATAAGCTGGTAAAGAGCAGACGAGAAGGAAAATCGGTGTTCTACTCTCTTGCAGATGGTCATGTACGGACAATCATCGCACAGGGACAGGAGCATATTGAAGAGGATTAAAAAAAGCATAAGATAGCAGAAACGTCCCGCAGATGAGAAATTTCATTTGCGGGACGTTTCTGCTTTTCACATTCATTCTTTATTTGATAAACCATGCTTCCCGAACATGTTGTTTTAGAAGGTTCCGTGCATTTTGGAAGCTGTTTTTTTACTTTGTTTACATAACCGAATTATGTAAAGCATTTCTTGAATTTCATGATTTATACTCATCGGAGTAATACGGAATGCAGAGATACATACCGTCCGTGATCTGGTTGGAACTCAGGTGATTAATCTCACGGACCTCAGCAATGTAACTGGAAATATCGGAGTATTCTTCTGTACGGTATTCTTTGGCGATGTCCCACAGTGTATCGCTGGAAGAAACGCGGATACTGGTGTAGTATTTGTAGGTTGGAGCTTTCGGCTCACTGTCTGCCTGCGTATTCTGCGGCGTGAAGTGGAAGATTAAAAGAAATGTGACGGCAACCAGAGACAGGAGAGCGGCGGCTGCGCGGATCTGCAGTTTTCTTCTCTGGATTTTTCGTCTTTCTCTCAGTGATTTTCTTTTCTTTGCATTGGTACTCATGTAAAATTCCCCCTTGATTTGTGATAGAAGAGTAGTTGTGCTATGTGAACATTTGTTCTTTCGAATATATGTTCATTATAATAAAAGAACGTATGTTTGTCAATGCGAAATACGAACAAATTTTCGAAACTTTTGTTTGCGTTCCGGTGGGATTTATGGTAAAATTTATTTGGTATATTTTAAGCAAATATCGTATAGAAAGAGGGGACTACCCTAATTCATATAAAAAACGAAACGACAGGAGGAACATACGATGGCTGGAGACAAAAATAAACTGACAGAGAAACAGAGACAGATTCTCGAATATTTAAAACAGGAAATTTTGCAGAGAGGATTCCCGCCGTCTGTGCGTGAGATCTGCGAAGCGGTTTCCCTTCGTTCTACATCCTCGGTACATGCACATCTGGAAACACTGGAGCGGAAAGGCTATATCAAACGAGATGCAACAAAACCGAGAGCCATTGAAATCTGCGATGAAGGATTCCATACCAGCCGCCTTGGTGCAATCCAGGGAATTGCATCGGAAGACACCGCATCCCAGAGTGAGGTTGCACAGATTCCGCTGATCGGCAAAGTAGCTGCCGGAGAACCGATTCTTGCGGTAGAGAATATTGAAGGATATTTCCCAATGCCGGTAGACCGTCTGCCAAACGCAGAAACGTTCCTTTTAAAGGTACAGGGCGAAAGCATGGTAAATGCAGGTATTTTAGACGGTGACCTTGTTCTTGTGGAACAACAGGCAACTGCGGAAAATGGAGAAAAAATTGTCGCTCTGGTCAATGATTCCGCTACAGTAAAAACATTCTACAAGGAAGACGGTTATTTCCGCCTGCAGCCGGAAAACGATGAGATGGATCCGATCCTTGTGAATGATCTGCAGATCGTAGGAAAGGTAATCGGAGTATTAAGATTTTTATCCTGAAAAATAAAAGAAGAAAATAAAAAATGTTGTGAAAAAACGAACAAGAAATCGGCCTGTAAAATTCGGCGGTTTCAGAGGAAAAACCGGTGATTTCTGAAAGTAACTCTTCAACTATTCGAAAAACCTGCGTTTCCCGAATAGTTATATAGAAGAAATACTTCTTTCATTTTCCCGGTTTTCTGTTTAGAAAGGCTCATTTGCAGTTATGAAATCAAAAATTACGTATCACGAACAAACCGATATGGAAAATACACTGAAGCTCCGCGAGGTTCTGAAGACGCTTCCCTCTTTTACTTCCGAATTTTTCCGCGGCATCAGCACAACGACATCGACCAGCACACGGATCAAATATGCATATGACCTTCGGATCTTTTTTCAGTATCTGCAGAAAGAAAATCCGGAACTTGCCAAAATTCCCATGGATCAGATGTCCGTTGATGTGCTTGACCAGGTCACTGCACTTGATCTTGAGGAATACACAGAATATTTAAAGGCTTATATCGGTTCCCAGGAATCTTATACACCAACGGGGAAAAAGGCCTGAAACGAAAATTGTCGGCACTTCGGACGTTCTATTCCTATTATTTCAAAAAGGAACTGATTGAGACAAATCCTACGCTGCTTATCGATATGCCGAAGCTCCATGAAAAAGAAATTATCCGTCTGGAGCCAAATGAGGTTGCGGAGCTTCTCGATTTTATTGAATCCTGCGGCGACGGGCTGAGCAATCATCAGCGGGCCTACTATGAAAAAACAAAGGAACGTGATTTTGCAATCATTACTCTTCTGCTTGGCACGGGAATCCGTGTGTCGGAATGTGTCGGGTTAGATATTGAGGATGTCGATTTTAAAAACAATGGCATCAAAGTGCTTCGAAAAGGTGGAAATGAAATGTTTGTCTACTTTGGAGATGAAGTTGCCGAGGCACTGAAAAAGTATATCGAAGTCCGCGCAGGTATTACGCCTGTGGCAGGACACGAACACGCACTCTTCTATTCAGCGCAGAGAAAACGGATCAACGTCAAGACGGTGGAAAATCTGGTGAAGAAATATGCGTCCCAGGTGACGACAACGAAGAAAATTACGCCGCATAAACTGCGTAGTACGTACGGTACGACGCTGTATCAGGAAACAGGCGATATTTATCTTGTTGCGGATGTCCTCGGCCATAAGGATGTCAATACGACGAAGAAACATTATGCTGCCATGGACGATGCAAGGCGCCGTCAGGCTGCCACAGCGGTACGGCTGCGGGAGTCCATGCCGGAGCATGAGGAATAAAAATATATCAGAAACCCAAAGAGGAATCAACAGGGATTATATCCCATTCGTTGATTCCTCTTTTTTATGGAGACGACTTCTCTCCTGCTTTTTTTAAGTTACTCCGCCTTAATTGCCCAGCGCATTTTCGTTGAACTTGCACGGCTGTTGCGGATGCATTCTTCTTTGGAAGGACGAATGACTTCTTTTGAATATTCGGAATAAATACCGATCTGATACAGTCCCTTCATGGACTTTTTCACAAGCCGGTCTTCGCCGGAATGGAACGTCAGAATTGCCGCTCTGCCGCCCGGAGCAAGAGCATCCGGAAGTTTTTCCATGAATGCTTCCAGAACCTCATATTCGTTGTTTACATCGATCCGCAGTGCCTGGAAGGTGCGGGCGCAGGATTTTTTGATGGCTTCTTTTTTCTCGTCTTTCGGAAGAAAATCCAGTGCTTCAGCGATCAGATCACGCAGTGCAAACGTAGTGTCAATTTTCTTTCCTTTCCGAAGTGCCCGCGTAACAGCCTGGGAAATTTCTTTTGCATACGGTTCATCGGCGTTTTCAATGAGCATGCCTTCCAGTTCATCGCGTGCAACCGTGCGCAGACGCTCGGCCGCGGAAATTCCTGCCTCCGGATTCAGGCGAAGATCCAGCGGTCCATCATATTTGTAGGAAAAGCCGCGCTCCGGATTATCAATCTGCATGGAGGAAACACCAAGATCCGCCAGAATGAAGTCAAAGGGGCCGTATTCGGCAGCAACCTGATCAATATTGGCAAAATTCTGATGAAGAATCGTTAAAATCTCAGGGCCGTACCCCTGCGCGGCCAGTCGTTCTTTTGTTTTTGCCATCTCGATCGGATCGACATCCAGCGCACAGAGATGCCCTTTTCCCTGCAGGCATGCAAGCATACGGGAACTGTGGCCGCCGTATCCGAGTGTTGCATCAAGTCCGTTCTGTCCCGGCTCGATCTTGAGAAAATCGAGGATTTCATCTACGAGAATCGGGATATGCATGCCGGCCGGTGTGCTTCCCTTTTGGATCACATGCTCAATGGTCCCCTGATATTTCTCCGGATTCAGTTCTTTGTATTTCTCATTGTAATTCCGCGGATGTGTGCCTTTGTAGCGGACGCGGCGTTTGTGTTCTTTCTGTTCTTCCATAAAATGTTCTCCTTATACTTCAAATATATTTAATCGAACATGTGCGTTCGAATATTTTCCAGATCAATTGGTTCTCCTGTCATCGGCTGCAGAAAGTGCAGTTTCCAGGCATGGAGCGCGGCACGGGTACCGCCGTCGCGGACTCCGTAGAGCGGATCTCCGAAAAGTGGATGTCCAATAGATGCCATGTGAAGGCGGATCTGATGCGTGCGGCCGGTTTCCAGACGGCAGCACACGACGGCCCAGAAAGGATCCTGAAGGACAGCCTCGTAGTGTGTAGTAGCCCACAGGCCGTTCCCTTCTTTACAGATACGCATTTTAGTGATACGTTTCCCAGACGGATCGAAAGAATCAGGGTCATCTCCTGGAATTTGCTCCATGGAAAGACGAATGGTTTCTTTTTGCGTTTCTTCGGAAAAGGGATGGTGTACCAGAGCCAGGTATTCTTTTTTCAGCGCGCCGCTCTCCCGCTGCCGGGACAGTCTGGCAGCAGCCAGCTGATTCTTTGCAAATAGTACCAGACCCGATGTATCTTTGTCAAGACGGCCGATGCAGCGGAGTTCAGAAGGCGCTGTCGGTGTTTTTAACAGGGATGCGGCAGCATGTGTCAGGGAATCGGAATAATGGCCGTGGGAAGCGTGGCAGACCATACCGGATGGCTTGTCTGCGACACAGAGATCACTGTCCTCATAGAGAATCCGTACGCCGGCAGAATCACCTGATACCGGCAGAACCTGATCTTCGGAAAGGTGGGGACACTTCTGCTCATATCGAAAAGTGATCGTATCTCCAGTCTGGACGACTGCATTTGTGCGGCAGGAAACACCGTTTTTCTGAATTCCATCCGGAATATATTTGGCATGGCGGATTTCACGTGGTGTCAGGTGCAGAAAACGTTTTAGAATTGTTTCCACCGACAGTCCCCCCTGTTCCGGAAGGACAAAGTGACACAGCTGCTGATAGTCAAATTGCGGCATAAAAGATTTTCTCCTCTTCACAAGTTCACATAATCATTTTATGTAAACTGTATAAATACAAACAATTCAGCACGATGATGGTACACTATCTCTAGACAAAAACAGGTTTCACAGATCCTCTAAGATCACCGTAAACGGCCCATCATTCACCAGTGATACTTCCATCTCAGCCCCGAACACTCCCGTTTCGACAACAGGAACCTGTTCCCGTGCTTTCGCGACCATATATTCATACAGTTCTTCTGCTCTGTGCGGCTCGCCTGCTTCCGTGAAGCTTGGACGGTTTCCCTTTTTACAGTTGGCATACAGGGTAAACTGTGAAACCATCAGAAGCTGTCCATCCACATCTGCCAGGGACTTGTTCGTCTTTCCATTTTCATCTTCAAAAATACGCAGTCCCAGCAGTTTTTTCATATACTTGTCTGCTGTTGCTTCATCGTCCCCCTGGCCGACACCGATCAGAACCAGAAAACCTTTCTGAATCGATCCGACAACCTTCTCTTCCACCGAAACACTTGCTCTTTTTACACGTTGTATAACAATTCTCATCTTTAAAATCCTTTCATAAAATGACCCTCCTCTTATTTTTAAGAGGAGGGTCGTTTCTCCTATGTTCTGTTTTGATCAGGTGCTGAAAATCTTGCGGATTCCCGCTTCTTTAACTTCAATTGCCTGTTTGATCATATCTACGGTTCCATCGATACCGAATACACTGCTGTTCAGGCACAGGTCGTAGCTGTCTACCTCGCCCCAGCGTTTGCTGGTGTAGTAATTGTAGTAGCTTGCACGCTGTTTGTCGATCTTTGTGATCTTGTCTTTTGCTTTTGCATCGGAAAGATCATACAGCTTTGCGATAC
Source organism: Blautia sp. AF34-10 (assembly GCF_003477865.1). NCBI lineage: Bacteria > Bacillati > Bacillota > Clostridia > Lachnospirales > Lachnospiraceae > Blautia > Blautia sp. AF34-10. The sequence continues at coordinate 44,899 of NZ_QUED01000006.1, read as the reverse complement.
GGCGGATGCGATCCTGCATATCTGCTTTAATAAAGATGCTCAGCACGTTCGGATTTTCCTCCAGTGCATAATCTGCACAGCGGCCTACGATGACACACGGACCGTCCTGCGAAATCTTCTTGATGGCATCAAACTGTGCCAGAAATACCTTCTGGTTCAGCGGCATATCCATCATGGTAGATCCATAGCCGAAGGAGTAACTGTCCATAACCAGAGAGTATAAAAAGCTGTTGGTTGGTTTTTCATCGTGGTTTTCGAACAATTCCTGGCATAATCCGCTGTCCTTTGCTGCTCTCTCCAGCAGCTCTTTGTCATAGTACTTAATTCCCAGGTCATCCGCTAAAATCTTACCAATGGAATGTCCGGCGCTTCCGTACTGACGTCCAATCGTTATGATAGTTTTCATATAATCCGCTCCTTTCCATTCCGTCACAATAATCTGCTTTCACAGATGTAGTAACTCGCGTTTTTTCGTTACATCCAGTATACTACAGAATTCACAGAAAGTACAGAACATTTTGATAAAACTTATACAAATTAACTATATACTTTTTAAAATATCATTCTTTTTAAGCGGTTTCAGACATTTTTTCGAAACTGCAGCAACAGATTGGAAAAATATTCCGGAATCGGCGCCTCAAACTCCATATAGGCACCGGTCCGTGGATGGATAAATCCAAGTACCATCGCATGCAGCGTCTGTCCCTGCAGGTTTTTCACCGGGCATTTCTTCGGGCCATAAACCGCATCGCCAAGCAGCGGATGCCCGATACTTGCCATATGGACACGGATCTGATGCGTCCGGCCGGTTTCCAGCTGGCATTCAATATACGTATAATTTCCAAAGCGTTCCAGCACACGGTAATGTGTGACCGCCGGTTTTCCGTTCCGTTCATTAATCGCCATCTTTTTCCGGTCTGTCGGATGGCGGCCGATTGCACCGCGCACGGTTCCCTCGTCCTCTTTCAGATTCCCATGGACAATTGCCCGGTACTTTCGGGTAATGGAATGTACAGAGAGCTGTTCTGCGAGGCTCTGGTGGGCGAAATCGCTCTTACAGATAACCAGGGCACCCGTTGTGTCCATATCGATTCTGTGGACGATTCCGGGGCGCAGAACGCCGTTGATGCCGGAGAGATTTCCGCGGCAGTGATACAGAACCGCATTGACCAGTGTTCCGCTGCTGTGGCCTGCCGCCGGATGTACGACCATCCCCTTGGGCTTATTGACGACCAGAAGATCATCATCCTCGTACAGAATATCAAGCGGAATGTTTTCTGGCTCCACGTTCAGTTCTTCCGGTTCCGGCAGAAGCACCAGAACGGCATCACCGGCGGCAACCTTACTGCTTGCTTTCTGCGTTTTTCCGTTGATCGAAACCTTTCCGTCTTTTAAAAGCTTCTGCAGAAAAGAACGGGAACAGTCCGAAAAAGATGCGGCCAGGCACTGATCAATCCGTTTTCCGTCAAAATCCGGTGTAACTTCCAAAATCCGTTCTTCTTCAGCCATCGGACTCCTCCTTTTTGGCGTTTTTATGCAGAAATGCGAAGTCTTCGTCCTTGTAGTACAACAGATACAGCAGTAAAAAGACAGCGACCGATACGGTGACATAAATATCAGCTACGTTAAAAACCGGAAAGTTGATCAGCGAAACGTAGATGAAATCAACGACATAGTGATTCAGAAAACGATCGTAAAAATTTCCGACCGCACCAGCCGTCAGAACAGTCAGCACGGCAAAAAGCGGTAAAAAGCGGCGTGTCTTTGGAAGCTTGTAAAAGACGATCACCATGACGATCAGAAACAATACCGTCATCATAGCAAACAGCCAGTACTGATCCTGCAGAAGTCCGAATGCCATACCGCGGTTTTCCAGATAAAACAGCTCCAAAACCCCTGGAATGAGCTCGATCGACGGCTGGTCCTTCAGATACTGCACTGCCAGTGATTTTGTATACTGATCTGCTGCAAGCAGAAGGACAATCGCTGCCGCGCAAACCAGATAAACGGCCAGCGGAGAAAGTTTTTTACTCTTCATCGATCAGATCTCCATTAATAGAATTGATAGCTTCCAGCATTTCTTCATCTGTAACCGTGCGGTCCACCACAGCATGGCCGACAGACTCCAGAAGGATGAATTTGATCGTACCCTGTTCCATTTTCTTGTCCGATTTTGTTGCAGCCAGAATATCTTCCGATTTCAGGCCGTCCACGGTGATTGGCAGATAGAAACCGACGTTCATATCACGAATCTCGTAAAACTCTTCATCGGAGAGATAACTTCTCTTGTAGGAAATATAGGCAGCAGCAACGGTTCCAAGTGCAACGCACTGGCCATGGAGCAGTTCGAAGTTTTTGAGCTTTTCAATGGCATGACCGATCGTATGGCCAAGATTTAAAACGGCACGCTCTCCCTGTTCTGTTGGGTCATTTTCTACAACCTGGCGTTTGATATCGCAGCATTTCTGGATCATTTTCGTTAATACCGGCTCAATCCGCTCTTCGATCTCAGACATGTGATTGATGGTCCAGATGTAGAATTTTTCATCGCGGATCAGACCTGTTTTCAGGACTTCTCCCATACCGCAGGCAAACTGTTCTCCGTTCAGGGATTTTAAGGTTGCCATATTCATATAGACAAGACGTGGATGATGGAATGCACCGACCATATTTTTGTACTGGTCGAAATCGACGCCCGTTTTTCCTCCAACGCTGGAATCTACCTGTGCAAGCAGTGTCGTCGGAAGCTGGATGAAATCAATGCCGCGCAGATACGTTGCCGCCGCATAGCCGGTCAGATCCCCAACGACACCGCCGCCGAGTGCGAATAAAATGTCTTTTCTCTCAAAGTGGTTTTCAATCAGATGCGTGTACAGATCTTTGACGGTATCCAGATTTTTGCTTGCTTCACCAGCCGGGAAAACAAATGCGGTTACGGTCTCAAACAGCGGGGACAGTACATTTTTTACCTCTTCCAGATACAGTTCTGAAACCGTGCTGTCTGTGACAATGCAGGCCTTTTTTGCAGGGAGTTTTAAGTTCTCCACACAGCCGGCGAGGCGTTCGTAGCTGCCGTCCCAGACAATTTCATAAGAAAATTCAGTAGATGTGCCTTCTCTTTTAACGGTAAGTGTTTTCATAAATTATGCCTCCTGTATGTTCTTTCATGAAAAAAGCATCAGAATCCTGCATCTGATGCTTTTCCTTTGTTACTAAGCAAATCAATAATTGATCCAGTGGATCCATTTTAATTTACTGCAAAGATAATTTTCTTTAATAATCGGTACGGATATTTGGAAGATCAAAAGCTCCGCTTAAGATATCCTGGATGTCACCGGAAATTTCTACGCTGGACGGTGTCAGGATGAAAATATAGCTGGAAACTTTCTGCAGACTTCCGCTCATGCAGTAGCATGCACCACAGCAGAAATCAATGATTCTCTGGGCAATATCCACATCAATGCCTTCTAAGTTAAGGACAACGGTACATCCGGCCAGAAGCGTATCCGCGATTTCACGGGTATCCTCCATGGAAGCCGGTTTGATGACGCATACTTCCATATTTAATGCACCTGCTTTCTTTCTCATTGGAGTAACTTTCGAGGAAACCGGAGCAGCTGGCTTTGGAGCTCGTGCAGCAGCAGCCTGGCTTGAAGCGGTGGTCTTTGGCGCCGGCTGTTTACGCGGTGCAGTGTGAACCGGTTTCGCCTGCGGCTCTTCCTCTTCGTCCTCATCCTCGTTCTCCAGTTTACGGAAGAAACGTTTCTTTGGTTTTTCTTCTATATCATCGTCTTCTTCATCGAAGAAGCTATCCGAATCAGCATCCTCTTCCTCGTAATCGTCGTTCAGCCGGATGGCATCCAGAAATTTGTCTAAAACACTCATTCTTATACTCTCCTATTTTTAGTCCTGTGGCATTTGGCCAGACAGCCGTGCAGAATGCGCGGGGTCACTCTTCTTGGAAAGGCTTCCTGTTATCTTTTACTGTAATCCCGTTCGCCAAAGACTCCGGTTCCAACCCGTACTAAAGTGGCGCCTTCTTCTACTGCTACTTCGTAATCGCCGGTCATGCCCATGCTCAAAATGGCCATACGTACATTATTAATGTTTTGGCGGCAATGTCAACACTTAATTCCTTTAATTTGCGAAAAACCGGACGATTTTCTTCTGGATCTTCCACATACGGTGCAATGGTCATAAGTCCCTCCACATGAATTGCCGGAAGTTTTGCGATTTCTTCAATCAATGGAAGGGTTTCCTCTACGGAGACACCAAACTTGCTTTCCTCGCCGGCAACGTTTACCTCGATCAGGATCGGGATTTCGCAGTTGTGCTTTACCGCTTCCTCACTGATCGTTTTTGCCAGACGAAGAGAATCGACAGAATGAATCAGGGCAACTTTTCCTGCAATGTATTTTACTTTATTCCGCTGCAGATGACCGATCATGTGCCAGTGGATATCCTTTGGCAGCACTTCCTCTTTTTCTGTCAGCTCCTGCACTTTGTTTTCACCGAAATTGCGTTCGCCAAGATCATAGATTTCGGAAAGCATTTCGACCGGTTTTGTCTTGCTGACCGCAATCAGGGTAACTTCCTCCCGGTTCCGTCCGGCTCTTTTGCAGGCTTCTGTAATTTTCTTCTGGACTTCTTCATAGTTCTCTTTCAGCATATCTTTCTAACCTCCAGTATTTAATGCACAATATCTTCTTCACTGACGGTGGATGCATTTTCCACAATATAATCATACTGCGAAATGCCGTATTGCGTTTGTTTTTTTATGATAGAATACTCCGCATTCTGATCGACGATCTGAATTTTGCGGAATACAGCATATCCTTTGTTGATGCAGTAAACACCCTGCAGCGGAACCGTTTCTCCAATCTGATACGTTGTGGCGGAATCCTGTGCACGAAGTATATCTCCATCATTAAAAGCGGCCATGTCGACGTAATATTCGACCGGATTATCATTTTCATCATTGACCTGCTCATAGATCGTGGCGTTTACAAATTCTGTCACCGGCTGTCCGTTATCATCCAGCATGACATTTCCTTTTTTATCGGTCTTTTCCCGCAGGAAACCGGAAGAATTGCTGTCTCCGCCCTGTACGAGCATCTGCGCCGGGATTTTATAGAAATCTTTTTCCGTGATGGCAGTATTTGGAATTTTCAGTCCGCTTCCAGTGTTTGTGACCAGCTCTATTGAAAGAAAACGGTCTTCCGCATAACGGATCATCCCGCTTGTAAACGAAATGACAGCATAGTTCTGATCGTTAATGGACTTTAGATTCAGCGTTCCCGTCTGTGTTTTTCCGTCTTTCAGAAATTTAACTTTTATCGTACTGAAATTGGAAAGTGTAACGACCTGCTTATTCGTCACCGGAACGGCAATTTCCCACTGCTCATCTGTCACCAGACGGTATACTGCATTTCCAGGCTCCGTCTGCGCGCCGGAATCAAAGGAAACCACAGAGGCTTTCGTAGAGAAAAGCTCCGGCGTAAGGCTGTCCTCCGTATAGCTTTCATATCCATCACTGCCGTAGACGACAACACCGTCCTGATCTGCATAAAATATCGTCTGTGATGAGGAATCTCCGTTTTCAGCGGCAGCGGCAAGCAGCTTTGCGGAAAGTTCTGTTTTCAGCTGATAAATGCCGGAAAAGGAACTGGAATCATAATCAGAAGAAAAACGTGCGAGCGAGGAACGAAGCGACGTTCTCGTTGCCGCATCTGCCGCAATACCAGAGGTATCGGCATTTTCTGTTGCGGAAATCCCATAAACAGCGCTTCCGCGGCTGATTTTCGATGCATTTGGGGTATAGAACTGAACATATCCGCTGCCGGAGGAAAGCTGCACACTCTCTGTCCGCATGGCGAATGCGGTATAGGTATCATTCCGGGATAAAGTTCCCTGCACAACCTGAAAAGATTTGATATGATCGGCGGTCAGGTAAAAGAAAAGTGAAACTGCCATATAGAAAAAAAGGGCTCCAAAGATGATATTTCCAATATTCAACGCTGGAAAAGGGAAACGGATTCTCGAATGCCGGCGGCTGTTCTTTTTCTGCTTAGACAAAATGTATGCTCCTTTTATTGTTTAATCCATGCGCTAAAAGGACGGTGCCGTAAGCGCCGTCCTTTGGTTTTGTCGCTATGCAATTATTATAATACAGTTTTGGTTACAGTGCAACGATAATCTTATCCTGCATGCCTTCCGGAAGCTCTTCTTTATCCATGGAGACACTTAATACGAGGTAATGTTATACTGCTTGCCAATGCCTTCCAGCTGTTCAACACAATCTGTGATGTCCTCTCCTTCCAGTTTTGCTACTTTCAGGAAGCTGTCGAGATAAACGCTTGCGAGATCGTGGTCCTGAGAAACGATACCGCAGATAAATCCGATAAATTCATCACTGTTTTTCAGAGGATAGTCGGTTGCGGAAATCAGACGTACTTTGTTGTTTAATTCAAACATGTGCTTTGTGCTCTTGTCAATATACACGATATTTCCGTTTGCGGTTTTTACCTCTGCATTTACTTTGTCTAACAGCTGTTTTGTTTTGCCTTTTCCCTTCTTGCCTACAATTAATTGAACCATAGCAGTTTCCTCCTTAGATTAGAATAAGATATTTTCACCAAAAACCTTTAAGTTCATGGTTTAATTATAGTACAATTCACTAACGTTTTCAATGGTAAAATGAAAAAATTCTGAAAAATCTTCTAATTCGCAGGGAAAGGAGCTCTGTTTTTCTGAACGGATACGACAATCTCCCGGATAGGCAGAAAAAACGCCGTCCGGGGGATTGCAAAAAGATTACGTCAGGAGTTGATATTGGAAAGAAGAGTGTTCATGTCCTCGTACAGTTCCACTTTTGTTGATGCATGAAGAATGACAGAGATAAACGGTTCTCCGTATGCATTCTGGGATACCAGTGCCAGGCAGGAACCGGCCTCATCGGTCGTTCCGGTTTTTCCGCCGAGCACCGTCACATTTTCCGGTGCGTTTTTCTCTCCGGTCAGATATTTGTCCGTGGAGCTTAAATAGATCGTTCCCGCCGTACCGTCCGCATGCGTCATGTTCAGCGTGTAGGAAGACATTGACATCGTATTCTGGAATTCCGTATGCTGATAGGCAGCATACAGCATCAGATAAACATCATATGCAGTAGTGTAATGATTCTCATTGTGAAGACCGTGCGGGTTTGCAAAATGCGTACCGGTCATGGCAAGGGAAGCTGCCTTATCGTTCATCATCTGAACGAAATTCTCTACACTTCCGCCTACCTGGCGGGCAATCGCCATAGCAGCATCGTTGGCAGAATAAATCAACAATGCATGGAAAAGCTGATCCATCGTTACCGTATCGCCCACGGCCAGTCCACTCATCTGGGATCCATCTTCCAGCGCAAGATCCTCTTCTGTGATCGTTACCTGCGTATCCGGCTGGTTGTATTCCATGGCAAGGAGAGCCGTCATGATCTTCGTGATGCTGGCTGGGTAGACCTGATCATACATATTCTGCGCGAACAATACTTTTTTGTGATCCAGATCAAACAGTCCGGCCTTTACCTGTGAAGAAAACGAGATATCATTCAGCGGTACGCTCGTCTCACCGACACAGAGATCGGCAGAGAGCGTTTCAGCCTGAAACCGTTTTTCTGCCGAAAGCGGATCGGAGGCGAGCACCATACTTCGCGCAAACGGCTCTGTAATGTCCATCTGGCGGTCCTGACGGTACAGTTTCACACCGATCAGAACCGCAATAACAGCAACACAGACACCCGCGCCGATGATCAGGCGGTTTAAAATATGTTCGGTTTTTTCCGGAGCAGTCCCGTTTTTCTCCGTTACAGGCAGTTTCTGTTCTTTTTCTGTAGTATTAGTCGTTTCTCCGGTAGATTTCACGCCAGTCCATTTCTCCTCTGTCTAATGATTTGATCAGCATTTCTGCCGTTGCAAGATTGGTGGCAAGCGGAATGCTGTGTACGTCGCAGAGACGGATAATCCGATGGACATCCGGCTCATGCTGTTTCGGCTGTTCCGGATCCCGCAGGAAAATCACAAGATCCAGATCATTCTGTTCAATCTGAGAACCCATCTGCTGAACGCCTCCAACGTGTCCAGCCAGATATTTGCGGACGTTAAGTCCGGTTGCCTCTTCTACCAGACGGCCGGAAGTTCCGGTTGCGTAAAGAGTATGCTTGGCAAGTACCGAGCGGTAGGCGATACACAAGTTCTGAAGCAGCGTTTTTTTTGCATCATGCGCGATCAATCCGATGTTCATTGATGGTTTTCCTCCTTAGTAATTCATAGTTTCTGGTTACAAAATCCCGGTTCTGCAGTCCGACATTCAGGACAAGCCCCATTCCGATGTAAAGTGTTACAAGGGAGGTCAGTCCATAGCTGACGAACGGAAGCGGTGTACCGGTGTTCGGCAGGATTCCGGTTGCAACACTGATATTCAGAAAGCTCTGAAAGGCAATTAGTCCTGCCATACCGCAGCAGATCAACGTTCCTGACAGATCTTTTGCTTTCCGGGAAGTCCGGATGCATTCGACGAGAATCAGGAACAGGAGCAGGATGATTCCGCAGCATCCAAAGAAACCAAGTTCCTCTCCTGCCACTGCAAAAATAAAGTCATTATGGTTCTGGGAAACGAAATTTCCCTTATTTGCGGAAGAAACTTTATTGTTGTTGAGTCCTTTTCCGGTCAGCTTTCCGGAACCGATGGCTGTAATGGAATTCTGCTGCTGGAGACGGCCGTCGGCGTTGTCGGCATCATCGCTTAACCAGTCCTGAATCCGCCCAAGCTGATAGCCAATCGTCTTGTCAAGAGCCGCCGGAAGCTGGAAATTCACCTGCGTAATGACAAGCAGGAGCGCAAGTACCAGTGCTGAACCGGAAACCAGAACAACGGCGATAACTTTGTAGCTTAAGCCCGCCACATACATCATAAAGCAGAACAGAACCATGACCGTAATCGTATTTTTTAAATCCGGCTGACGGTAAATCATAACGAGCGGCGGAATCAGAAGCCCGATCGCGGTAAAAATGGTTTTCGCCGTATTCAGATCTTCTTCATGCTTCATCAGAAACATCGCAAAAAACATGATCAGAAAGATTTTTGACAGCTCGGTCGGCTGAAACTGAAAGCTTCCGATCTGAATCCAACGGGTCGCACCAAACGTGTTTTTTGCGGTAGAACCTCCGAGATAAAGAACGCCAAGCATCATCAGATTTCCGATGTAAAGAACCCAGTAAAAATTCAGAAGCCAGCTATAGTCAAGCAAAGAGACAATAATCATGATGACTACGCCTAATACGACTCCGATGGCCTGTTTTTTCTGATCTGCACTGTCTGCACTTCCGATCAGAAGCACACCAATGATGCTGATGGCAATCAGAAGAATGACCAGTCGGAAATTATAATTTTTCAGCTTATATCGTCTTAACATGATACTCCTCGTTTCTTTTCAATGGTATTTTCGCTGTCAGTATAACAGGGGTTGTTTGTGTAATGGTGACGGAAATTTCATCCGCCTCAACGGTAAGGTATTTTCCTGCAGCAGCAGAAAGATCATTTTTCAGCATCTGAAGCGATGCCGGAGAACAGTTCAGACGTTCTGCCATTAAAAGATTGGACAGACGTTCTTTTGCAACGAGGCCGGAGTGCGGCTTTCTGCCTGAAAATAAACCCATACCAGTTCCCTCCTATCGCCCGAATACGCGGCGGAAAAATCCCTTTTTGCTGTCAAGATCCAGGTAGGGAACACTCTCCCCGAGGATCCTGTGGCTGATATTCGTAAAGGCCTCTCCTGCCTTGGAACCGCTTCCAGCGATCGCTTCGCCCTGGTTGGTGGCGATTACTACCTGCTCATCATCGGGCAGAATGCCGAGCAGCGGGACAGCAAGAATTTCCTGTACATCATCCACCGACATCATTTCACCGCGTTTTACCATATCCGGCCGGATACGGTTGATGACAAGAGAGATATCCCTCAGATCCTGCGCCTCCAGAAGGCCGATGATTCGATCCGCGTCCCGGATGGCCGAAACCTCCGGCGTAGTCACAACAATTGCCTTATTGGCACCGGCAACTGCATTTGCAAATCCCTGCTCAATGCCTGCCGGACAGTCAAGAAGAACAAAATCAAAGCTCTGTTTTATTCATCGCAGAGTTTTTTCATCTGCTCGGGCGTTACGCTTGTCTTGTCCCTCGTCTGGGCAGACGGGAGAAGGTAGAGCTGCTCGTACCGTTTGTCGCGGATTAGCGCCTGCTTCATCCGGCAGTTGCCCTCCACAACATCCACAAGATTGTAGACAATCCGGTTTTCAAGGCCGAGCACGACATCCAGGTTTCGAAGACCGATGTCGGTATCTACCATCACAACTTTCTTTCCAAGCTGTGCCAGCCCGATTCCGATATTTGCTGCGGTTGTCGTCTTTCCGACGCCGCCTTTTCCTGATGTAATTACAATGACTTCACTCATCTGGAACCTCCTTGTTGAAAACTGTTCTGCATTTTCATGCCGCAGGATGCGTCCAAACCTTTGTTTAAAAACGCATCCTTTCTCTTTTGCAGCTTTCTTCCCAGGCTTCGTTTCTGCCGGAAAAATTCCTTAGTCTGCTCTCACGCTTGCAACACCGTTGGAGTTTGCCTGACCGGACAGAATATCGTCTGAGAGGCCATAGTAATAATCTAAGATATCCTTAGCTACCAACTCTGCGTTCATAGAAGAATATCCAAACGGAATGCGGACGGCAAGAGCAATATCGTCTCTGCTCTCATAGTGAGAGAAGCCGATAAACAGTCCATGGTTTGCACGTGTACGGTCTTCCTGCGCGGTACCGGTTTTTCCGGAAAGCTCTACCGGCCAGGATTCCGGGAAAATGGCCGCATTGGATACGCTGATTACTTTTCGCATGCCTTCGTGTACCAGATCCCAGATGTTGGAATCAACATCCATTTCTGAATTTACCGTCGGGCCGAAATCTGCACCCATATCGATGTCATTGCCATCCGAATCCGTTGCTTTCTGCAGAAGGGAAAGATTATAAACCGTACCGGAATTTGCAATCGTTGTGACATAGCGTGCAAGCTGTGTCGTCGTATAGTTGTTGGTACCCTGACCAATCGAGGAAGGGATCGGGAGGGAATCGGTTACATTCGGATCGGTTTCCGAAATTTCGATTCCAGTCTTTTCATCCAGCTTAAACATATCGGCATATTTCTGGATCATTTCCAGAGAGCGCTTCTGTTTAAAGGTGCCGTTCTCATCGAGTCCCAGACGATATCCAAGCGTACAGAAGAACACGTTGCAGGAGTTCTGGATGGCACCGACAATGTTCAGATCTCCGTGGCCGCTCAACTGATGGCAGTGGACATAGTCAGATTCGTTGACAAGTCCTTCCCCGAACAGACCGTTGCAGTTGATGGTACTGGTCGGAGTAATTATGCCTTCGCTTAATCCGGCAACCGCCATCAGCGGTTTAAAGGTGGAACCAGGAGCCGTCTTCTGCTGGGTTGCTTTGTTGTACAGCGGGCTGGATTCATCGGTATTCAATTTTGCCCAGTATGCGGTATCCATCTGGTTTGCCAGGCGGTTGTTGTCGTAGCCAGGATAGGAAACACAGGCTAAAATAGCACCGGTATTCGGGTCCGTAATGACAGCAGAACCGGAACACGGATCGAGTGCAAGCTGTGCCGGGGTGATTTCCAGTTTGGCGATTTTATCGGACAGAAGCTGGAACGGTGTCATATTTCCTGCAACATAAGCGGCATAATCGTCATCCTCTTTCGTCAGAAGGTTCTGATCATACATCAGATTGCAGATATCATAGCCATCGAGCATATCCTGCAGCAGCATATAGTGATACATCTTTTTTGCAAATGTTGTATTGTTTGCCAGACGGTCCAGAATAACCTCCGTCAGCTTCTGATAAACCTCCTGAGAATCCAGGTAGGCATCATCCTGCGTCAGTGCTGAGACATCAATCCAGTTCTGGCTTGCCGCATACGTCAGATAATCACGAAGAGAAATCGTTCCGTCATTCCATGCCTGATAGGTGGCGTCTTTCTCATCAATTGCTGTTGAAGAAAGAATACCCATCGTACTGGAAAGCAGCTTATCCACGATGAAGGTCTCATATTCCTGCATTTCATCGCTGAGGTCGTTGTAAACGGTTGCTGTTTCAACGGTCAGTTCCTGCGTAATCTCGGCAAGCACCTGCTGGAGCTTCTGCTGGAACAGTGCATAGATCCGCTGCTCACGCTCCGTGGCATCCGCCGCCGAGAAATGGGAAATATCAATCGTGCTGTTTTCGATCAGTGCATTGTATACATCGTAAATTGGAATCGGAACGGCATCCGTATTGGCAAGTGTTGAGGTATCAACGGATTTTACATCACTCAGATACTGTTTCAGAATGCCGGCAATTCTCTGTTCCAGAATTTTATATACCGCAATCTGCAGGTCATAATCAATCGAAAGATAGACGTTATTTCCCTGTTTTGGCTCAACCAGGGATCCTTCTACCGTTTCCAGCTCTTTTCCGACGTTATTAACGATAATCTCTTCTGATCCGTCGGTTCCCTGAAGGATTGTCTCCATATACTGTTCCAGACCAGATTTTCCGACGATGGATTCCGTGGAATACGTTTCTTCTTTTCCCTGGCTCTTCAGCTCTTCATTCAGTTCTGTCAGCTCGTCTGAGGACGCCTGGCCCGTATAACCGATCAGAGAGGAAAAATACTTTCCGTCATAATATACACGCTCGGAATCTTCCGAAATGCTGACACCCTGCAGAACATCTTCATTCTCTGCAATCGATGCAGTTGTATTGCTGCTGACGCCGGAAGCAACTGTCACGCGGACATACTTCTGATAATTCGTCTGTTTCATCTTATAGCGGATCACCAGAATTTCCAGACGCTCCTGATTGGAAAGAGAAAGGACCGCATTTCCGGATTCGTCTGTCTGGTATGGAAGACCATACTCTTCAAAATCTTTGGCAGAATATGCGTATTTTTCATCGTCAGAATAGGCATCCAGGCCAAAGCCGTCCGGTCCGGCAAGAAATGTCATCAGCGTTTCGGCACTGGAACTCTTCTGTTCTGCCGTCATATCGTCGATTTTCTTCTGTCCATAAATGTCTGCACGGAAACGGTCGCGGGTCGTTCCCTCTTCACCTGTAAAAACAAACGCACCGTTCTCATCCACTTCAATCGGGAAGGTGCTGGTGTCAATCGAGTCTCCGTTTGCACGAATCAGCTTACAGAGACGATAGAGTTCTGCGTTCAGAGAGAGAATACGTTCTTTTGTCGTGTTGTACGTTCCGTTATCCTCGATGGTTACGGAGTAGGAAACCTTATTTCCAGCGATCAGTTTTCCGTTCCGGTCATAAATATTTCCTCTTGTACTATCAAGGGTTCTGGTTTTTGTGATTTGCAGTTCAAAATTATCCGCATACTCTTCTCCATGCACCACCTGCAGGATAAAAAGTCTTCCGATCAGGACGGCAAACATAGCAAGGAAAACCACACCAAGCAATAGGGTGCGGTTTTCACCGAGTCTGCGGAAAAGTTTTCTTATCTTCTTAGCCATGGCGACTGTTGTCCTTCCATTTCATTTTCGGTCAGTTTACGGTTGATGATAAATAAAAGCCGGTAAAGCAGAATGGAGAGCACTACCGTGTATACCATTTCCGGCAGAATAATATGCGCCAGATAATCGAAAAAGTGCAGGCGCACGCGCAGCAGGAACTGCAGCACATACATCAGCAGACTGTAGACAAGATCGCTGGCAGCGACCAGTACAATGTGTACCTTAATATCATCGTCATAGAAGACTTTGCAGAAAAAGCCATTCAGATAACCGATATACATGTAGAGCAGTGCGTAAAATCCAAACAGGCTGCCGTAGAACAGATCAATCATCAGACCGCTGAAAAATCCGACCATCAGTCCCTCTTTTTTTCCGCGCATCAGCCCAAAGGCGGACGTCAGAATCAGAAGAAGGTTCGGCGTTACGGACGCGATCTGAAAATACTGAAATACAGTTGTCTGTAACAGGAAAGCTGCCAGAATCAGAAAGGCAAGCGTGATTTTTCTGCGCATTTACTCTCCTCCCTGCTGTTTTAATTCTTTGATCACGAGAACTTCCTGAATATGTTGAAAATCCACAACAGGAATGATGTATCCCTTTTTCGTCAGGTGATTGGAGTCCTCGGTGATTTCACTGACATAGCCGATCAGAATACCGCGGAGGTATTTATCACTGATGTTCGATGTCACAATCTTTTCGCCCTCAGCTACCGTGTCGGTTGTATTCAGCTGGGAAAAGGCAAGCTTTCCGTTGCTGATCAGGCGCAGATCACCCGATACAATACACGTATCCGAGGTAGATGCTGTCATGGCGCTCACGGAACTGGAGTCATCAATGATAGAGCGGACAGTAGCGGAATTGGAACTTACCTCCTCAACAAGTCCAACAAGGCCGCCGTCTGCAATAACGTTCATATCTTTCTGAATCCCGTCATTTGATCCTTTGTTGATGACAAAGGTATCATACCAGTTGCCCGGATCCTTTGAGATGACCTGTGCTGCTACTTTTTCATATTCCGAGTAGGACTGGTCCAGCTGATACAGCTCCTGAAGACGCTGCAGCTCCTGCTGCTCCTGTACAAGCTGATTGTTTTCCTCAGTCAGATCCGTGACCTTCTGTTCAAGCTCCTCTTTCTCGGCAGACAGTTTTTTGACGTTCTGGAAACCGGTCAGACAGTCTGTCAAATACGCACCGATCTGGTTAATTCCGTTCTGAAACGGGATGATCACAAAGCCTGCGGCTTCCCGGATCGGCGTGACCGGCATTTTGTCTGCTGCACTGCCTAAAATGCCGGAGAGACACAGGAACGTCATGATGAAAAGTAAATGTTTGCTTTTTAGCTGAAATTTTTTCTTCTTATTCATAGCGGGTCCTTTTTGATAGATTTACTTCTTTTTATTTACCGTGTAAGCCCAGCGATGCAGCGCATCGTGCGTGATCAGTTCCTTGAGCCCACAGATGGTACAGAGGTCATAATACTGGGAAAGCTGCACCGGACAGCCGAGCTGTCTCGAAAGATAGCGGTCAATGTTCGGAATCCTTGTGCTTCCGCCGGTGATGTAAATACCCTCTTTCTGGATATGATCGTGGATCTGCGGCGGTGTACGCTCCAGCGCATGCTTGATTTCCTCGCCGATCTCATTAACACCGGAAAGGAGTGCTTCGTTTACGAGGGAAGAAGTAATGATCCCTTCCATTGGAAGACCGGATGCACCATCTACGCCGCGCACCTTCCGCGCCTCTTTTTTGTCTGTTCCAAGATCCGCCAGCGCAATCTTGACACGTTTGGCTGTTTTGGAGCCAATCTGGAAATTGTTTTTGCGGCGGTTCAGATTGCATATCGATTCGTTGAACTGTTTTCCGCCTACCGGGATGATTCTGGAAAAAATAACCCTCGCGTTGGCGATAACAGAAATCTCTGTGCTCTGCGCTCCGATGTTGACAATCATGGAACCCTTCGTGCGGTTGATCGGAATGCCAAGTGCCAGCGCATCCGCGATTGGTTTATCCACAAGATACATGCGGCAGTTTTTTAAGGCTCCCTTATGTGCAATCGTATAATAAGAACGCCGTTCAATCTCTGTCATATCGCAGGGAACTGAAAAATACAGCTCCGGGCGGTATCCCATGTGGCGCGTACAGCGGTGGAGAAGCGTGTGCAAAACGGCTTCTACCATCAATACATTCGCAATGCGTCCGTTGCTCATGGGGGTAATTACCTCGATATTGGAAGGCGTTCTCTCGTGCATTTCATATGCGTAATTTCCAACGGCAATCACCTGTTCGCGGTTGCGTATGGCAATCATATTTTTTTCTTTTGTGATTGTGTCTTTCTTCAGGTCATAGATTTTGACGGTACTGGTGCCAAGGTCTATGCCGTATACATTTCGAATCTGCATCGTGCTCCTTTAACTTGTTCCCTTCCTTTGGGCATTTCTGCCTCGGATTTTCGGGATCAGATTCCCTGTTCCAGCATACTGGTATAACAGTGATCCCCGATAATAATGTGATCCAGCAGGGTAATGCCGAGCATTTCGCCCGCCCGCCGGATCTGCCGTGTCACGGTAATATCGTCACCGCTTGGTTCCGGGATTCCGCTTGGATGGTTGTGAACCAGCAGAATATGAACCGCACGGAACTGCAGTGCCGCAAGAAAAAGCTCCCGCGGCGAAATCATCGTCGCATTGACCGTTCCTCTTGTGATTTCCTTTTCTCCGAGAAGCTGATTTTTTGTGTCCAGCATCATGCAGAGAAGAACCTCCTGATCCTCGTGGCGGAGACGTTCCATGTAATAATCCGCAATGGAAGCCGGATCATGAAAGCAGAGACCTTTTCTTGCTCCGGCCGCGGCCATTCGTTTGGAAAGCTCACCGATGCACTGGAGCTGGATCGCTTTTACTTCCCCGACTCCGCGGATCTGCAGAAGTTCCTGTCTTGTACAGTGATAGAGTCCTAACAGGCCCTCCTCTTTTCCGGGAAGGGAAAGAATTTCTCTTGCGAGCTCCAGGGATGTTTTTCCCCTTGCCCCACATCGTAAAATGACAGCCAGAAGCTCCGCGTCGGAAAGGCTTTCCGGGCCGTTTTCCAGGCATTTTTCATATGGCTGTTCCATCGTCGGCAGGTTTCGTAATCCATTTTTTCTCATGTATTCCTCCCACCACTCTTCCGGGAATTTTCATGGAATACATTGGTTTGAATCACCCATCATTCTAGCACAACTTTCCGCAGATGTATAGGAATTATGAAAAATTCATATATTTTTTTGCAATTTCCTCTGCCGTTTTTAATCCGTCCATGGCTGCGGAAGTGATGCCTCCCGCATAGCCTGCGCCCTCTCCGCACGGGTAAAGACCGGTAAGCGACGGACTTTCGAGCGTTTCATTTCTTACAATGCGGACCGGTGACGAGGTACGCGCTTCCACGCCGGAAAGAACGGCGTCCGGACGGGAAAAGCCGTGGATTTTCCGCTCAGATGCACGAATGCCTTCCACAAGGGAGTCTCCGATAAACGTCGGAAGAACTTCCCGCAGATTGGCGAAAGTCCATTCTCCGCAGATGGAAGGGGTTACCTCTCCAAGTGCTGTAGAAACTCTGTTTTCACAGAAATCACCAAAAAGCTGCACCGGAACTTTGCCTTTTCCGGCTTCCCACGCAGCGTGTTCAAGCGCTCTCTGGAATGCCACACCATCGAGTACGTCCGGCGTTCCCTCTACATGGTACGGGCGGTAGTCTTCCGGTGTTACGGTGACAATCATAGCGCTGTTCGCATTTTTACCTTCCCGGTCAGAATAACTCATACCGTTGACGCAGGTGCGTTCCGCTTCCGAGGATGCGTTGACAACATAGCCGCCGGGACACATGCAGAATGAGTACACACCTCTTCCGTTTTCACACTGATTGGTGAGCTTATACGGTGCTGCCCCAAGGAAATCCGGTGCCTCCGGTCCGTACTGATCCTCCGTGATCATCTTCTGCGGATGCTCAATGCGGACGCCGACAGCGAAGGATTTTGCTTCCATGGAGATCTTATTTTCGCAGAGTTTAAAGAAGGTATCGCGTGCAGAGTGGCCGATCGCAAGGACTGCAGTCTCCGCGGCAATCTTCTCGGTTTCATTGACGGTTACAGAAGTGAGTCTGCCGTTTTCAATCCCAAAGTCCGTCACTTTTGCTCCGAAACGGACTTCTCCGCCCCATGCCTCGATCTTTTTCCGCATTGTTGTCACAATTCCGATGAGCTGATCGGTGCCAAGGTGCGGTTTCTGATCGTACAGAATTTCTTCCGGTGCCCCGCATTCCGTGAAGATCCGGAGTACCTCACGGTTTCTGCCGGATGGATCCTTCACCGAAGTGTTTAATTTTCCATCCGAAAACGTACCGGCGCCGCCCTCTCCGAACTGTACGTTCGATTCCGGGTTCAGAACGCCGGTTTTCCAGAACGCATCGACACTTTTCTTTCTCTGTTCTGCAGATTCGCCGCGCTCCAGAACGAGCGGACGGTAGCCATGCTTTGCGAGAACATAGGCACAAAAAAGCCCTGCCGGACCGCTTCCGATAATAACCGGCCGGTGAACAAGAGTCTGTTCTCCGGATTTTGGGAACACATATGGCTTTTTCTCCGCTTTTACGATCTGGTTATTTTTCGCCTTCCGCAGTACGGCGTTCTCATCTTTTACTTTTACATCAAGCTGATAAACGTATTTTAATTCGGATTTCTTTCTGGCATCAATTGAGCGGCGTAAGAGCTCAATTTCCTGCAGATCGTGTTTTCCGATTTTCAGTGTTTTTCTTATTTTCTGTTCCAGTTCCTCCTGTGTGTGGGTGACTGGAAGCTTTAATTGCTGTATCCGAATCATGCATGTTCTCCTGCTGCAGCTCTTCCGGCTGCACTTCCGCTGGACCAGGCCCACTGGAGATTGTAGCCGCCGCAGACGCCGTCGACGTCCAGGGCTTCTCCCGCAAAGAAAATACCAGGGTGCTGTACCGATTCCAGAGAATCCGTAAGCTGGTCGAGCGTGATGCCGCCCGCACACACCTGGGCTTTTCCAAAGTCGGTCTGGCCGGTGATCTGTAAACGATATGATTTGATGGCGCCTGCCATTTCTTCCGGAATCTTTTTCTTTCCGATCAGAACCGGAATGAGTTTTTCCGGAAGAAGGCCGATCAGAAGCTCTTTTGGCGCTTTATACGGGCAGATTTCCTGCCGTCTGACAAATTCTGCAGTAAGCTCCGATTCCGTCAGTTCCGGAAAGAAGTCTACGAGAAGTTCAGCGCGTTTTTTCTGCATGCAGGCGCGCACAGCGAACCGGGAAATCTGGAATACCGGGATGCCGGAGACACCGTAGTCGGTAAGCTGCAGCTCTCCCTGTTCCGTCAGAATCTCCTGATTTTCAACCAGAAGCGTAATCTTCGCGCGCACCCGAACACCCGCCCAGGAGGAAAACTGGTTTCCTTTGCAGCGGAGCGGGCAGAGGGCCGGGAAAAACGGAATCGAAGCGAGCTGAAGCTGATCGGCAAATCGAAGTGTATCTCCGTCGGAACCGGCGATCTGGGAAGCACAGCTTCCGCAGCAGATGATGACGCTGTCAGCCGGGTACTGCCATCCTTCGGTGCGCACCAGATAACCATTTTCGGCTTTTTCCACTGCAACAGCCGTTTCCCGTGTCTTGATTTTTACCTTTCGGAATCTGGCTTCCAAAATCAGCAGCTCAAGAACGGACTGTGCCTGCTCGCTGGCCGGATAAAGCCAGCCTTCACGGCTCCGGATGCGGATGCCGAGCTGTTCAAAAAACTGTTCGGTGTCCTGTTCGGTAAACTGTTCGAGAACCCGTGATGCACGCTCCTGATTTCCCGTGCGGTAGCACGATGCATCCTGATAACGATTGGTAAAATTACACCGTCCGTTTCCGGTCGCAAGAAGCTTTCTGCCCGGTTTATCGTTCTTTTCCAGAACGGTGACCGCGGCACCGAGACGTGAGGCCCAAATTGCCGCCATCAGTCCGCTCGCGCCGCCGCCGATAATTACCACATTTTTTGCCATTATAATGTCACCATACCGGCATCGACGAGTTTCTGAAGACTCATCAGAATACCGAATTTTGCGTGCTGCCACGTAAGCCCACCCTGAAAATAGACAGCGTACGGCGGTTTGATCGGGCCATCGGCAGAAAGTTCAATGGAAGAGCCCTGCACGAAAGCGCCAGCTGCCATGATAACTGGGCTGTCGTAACCTGGCATATCCCAAGGTTCCGGGGAAACGAAGCTGTCGACCGGGGCAGCTGCCTGGATACCCTGGCAGAATGCGATGACGCCTTCCGGTTTTCCAAAGGTTACCGCCTGAATGATGTCGTGACGGCTCTCGGTTCCGTTTGGAACAACGGCAAATCCCAGTTTCTCATAAACATTTGCAGCAAAGACAGCACCTTTTAATGCCGCTGCGGTAACGGTCGGTGCCAGGAAGAATCCCTGGTAGAAGGAACCGTTCACACCGAGTGTTGCGCCAACCTCTTTTCCAAGTCCCGGGGAGAGCAGACGGTATGCTGCATTTTCCACGTACTTTTTCTTTCCAACAATGTAACCGCCGGCCGGAGCCAGTCCGCCGCCCGGGTTTTTGATCAGGGATCCGACCATCAGATCTGCACCGACATTGGTCGGTTCGATCGTCTCCACGAACTCGCCGTAGCAGTTATCGACCATACAGATGACATCTGGTTTGATATTTTTAATAAATGCAATCAGTTCACCGATGCGGGTAACAGAAAGCGTCGGTCTGGTCTGATATCCTTTCGACCTCTGAATCGTCACCATCTTTGTCTTTTTGTTGATGGCATTTTTGATTCCTTCGTAATCGAAAGAGCCGTCCTCTTTTAAATCTACCTGGCGGTAAGTTACGCCATATTCCGCAAGAGATCCGACGGACGGGCGGATGCCGATCACTTCCTCAAGGGTGTCGTACGGTTTTCCAACAGGAGAAAGCAGTTCGTCGCCCGGGCGGAGATTTCCGGAAAGCGCCGTTGCAAGCGCATGGGTTCCGCAGGCGATCTGCGGGCGTACCAGTGCATCCTCAGTGCCGAAGCACGTTGCATAGACCTGCTCCAGCGTATCACGTCCCAGGTCATTGTATCCGTATCCTGTGGTTCCATATAAGCATGCCTCGCTGACCTTGCTTGCCTGCATGGCGTGGATGACCTTTAACTGGTTGTATTCTGCGATTTCATCAATTTTTGCAAAACGCTCTTTTAATTCTTCCTCAATTTTCGTTCCAAATGCGAAAACCTCTTTGGAAATGCCAAGTGTGCTGTACATAGCAGCTTTTTCTGTCAACATGATTGTTCTCCTTCTTCCTTTGCATCGGCCGAAACGATTTCGTTCCAGCGATCCAGCATATATGATAATATTTTTTCTTCGTCGTAGTCAAAATCCGGCTTGTTCAGCCAGATCACATCCTTTTCCCGTCGGAACCAGGTCAGCTGCCGTTTGGCAAAATGACGGGTGTCCCGCTTGATGATATAGACGGCCTCCTCCAGCGTGCATTCGCCCGCAAGATACGGGAACAGTTCTTTGTAGCCCAGTCCCTGCATGGAGACAAGATCTCTTGTGTATCCCATTTTTTCAAACGGAAAACTTCATCAACCAGTCCGTCGCGGATCATCTGATCGACGCGCTTGTCAATGCGGTCATACAGAATCGAACGTTCGTCGTTCAGCACAAAATAAGCAGAACAGTACGGAGATTCCTTCTGCTTCTGCTCCTCGTTGTGCTCCGAAATCTTCTGTCCTGTCTCGTGATAATATTCCAGCGCCCGGATTACACGTTTTACATTATTCGGGTGAATCGTCTCCGCGGAAGCAGGATCAACCTCGGAAAGTTCCCGGTACAGTTCTGCCGCGCCTTCCTCCGTTGCTGCTTTTTCTTCCAGCTGTTTCCGGATCGGCAGTTCACCGTGCGATTCCGTAAAATCAACTTCTTTTAAAAGCGCCTGGATATAAAAGCCGGTGCCGCCCGTCACGATCGGAATCTGTCCGGCGGCGTATATTTTTTCCATCGCTTCATGCGCCAGTTCCACAAACTTCACGACGTGAAACTCTTCGGAAGGATCGAGCACATCGATCAGATAATGCGGAACGCCGCACATCTCCTCCGGGCGGATTTTGGCAGATCCGATATCCATATGGCGGTAGACCTGCATGGAATCCGCGGAGATAATGGCCCCATTCACCGCTTTGGCAAGCGAAATCGACAGCTTCGTCTTGCCGACAGCGGTCGGACCGGTCAGGATAATCAAAGGTTTTTTCAAAAAAATCACCTACACAATTCTCTTAAATTTCTTTTCCAGTTCCCGTTTCGAGAGGGAAATGATCGTCGCCGGCCGTGCGGGCAGTGATACGGATCTTCGAGCGTCAAAAGCTCGGCAATGAGCTGCTCCGCCTCTGCATAGGAAAGATGATTGTTGCCCTTTACGGCGGCCTTGCACGACATCGTCGCCAGACGGTCTTTTAAAATCTCCAGCGGCTTTTCGCGGACCTCCTCAAGATTGTCGAGAATCTCGATAAACAGCTCCTCCGTCGCAATACCGTACAGGTTGTGCGGCACGGCGTTGATCGCATAGTCTTTTCCGCCGAACGGGGAAATTTCGTAGCCGAAGGACTGGAAAACGTCCATGTAACGGGTCACAAGATCTGCTTCCTGCGGCGTTAAGGAGACGATCAGCGGAGGACTCACCATCTGGGAGGTGACGTTCTTTTCCCGGTAATTTTTCATCATCCGCTCGAACAGTACCTTTTCGTGCGCGGCATGCTGATCGATGATGTAGAGATTCTCGCCGTACTGAATCAGCCAGTACGTATCGAAAACCTGGCCGATGATGCGGTGCGATTTCTCTGCCTCCGGGGTAAGAAACTGCTCATCAAAGAGCTGCATCTGGCCTTCTGGCTCAGGCGAAGCAGATGCAGATGAGGATTCTTCCAGCATGGAAGATACCGTTGGAGCTGCATCTGGCTCCTGCTGATGCTGTATTGTGTCCGCGTTTGAGAGGTCTGCCGTCTTTGGTACGTTTCCTGCACCCGGCTCAAACAGTTCTTCCTCTTCCCGCGTCATTCCCGTCATCTGCTGAACCGGCACATACGTTTTCGCTGCGCGGTATCCATTTCGTTCCACCTCCGGGAAAATTGGCATTCTTCTGCTCTGGCTGGAAACCGGCTCCACCGGAAGGGACTGCCGTGCAAAGCCTTCTTTTACCTGCCGTTTCTGCTCGAACGGTTCCGGAACAACAATCTGTTCTTTCCGTGCCGCTTTTTCCTCTGCTTTCCGTTCCCTGTCGGAAGAAAGCGAAACCTTCACAATCTGCTCCCTGTGATTCAGCGCACCTGAGATCATATCGCGCATCTGGCGGTAAATCTCCTCCTGATGAGAAAAACGAAGTTCCATCTTCGTCGGATGCACATTGACATCCACCGCCTCTCCATCCATCTGTACATAGAACAGCGTAAACGGATATTTATGCTGCATCATCGATGTCTGATATCCGTCCTCAATCGCACGGGCGAGCAGCTTGCTCCGCACATACCGTCCATTCACGTAATAATTTTCAAAATTCCGGTTTCCCCTCGAGATCACCGGTTTTCCAATAAAACCATCAATCGTCATCAGCGGGCTTTCCGAGTGAATCTCGATCAGCTCCCGCGCGATGTCGCGGCCGTAAATATTATAGACCAGTTCTTTTAAATTCCGGTTGCCGCTCGTATGGAGCTTCACCTGTGAATTCACCATATATTTAAACGAAATCCCCGGATGCGACAGAGCGAGCTGCTCCACCACAGAAGTCACCGCATTTGCCTCCGTAACCGGCGTTTTTAAGAATTTCTGACGAGCCGGCGTGTTGTAAAAAAGATTCCGGACCAGAAAGGTTGTTCCGGTCGGGGCACCGACCTCCTCATTGGCCTTCTCCGCGCCGCCCTCAATCACATACCGCGTTCCCGTCAGCGCATCCGGCGTTTTCGTAATCATCTCGATCTGCGCAACCGCCGAGATACTCGAGAGCGCCTCGCCGCGGAAGCCAAGAGATGCAATCTGCACGAGTTCTTCCACGGAACGGATCTTGCTCGTCGCGTGGCGCAGAAAAGCGAGCGGCACCTGTTCGGCCGGAATGCCGCTTCCATTGTCCGTGATCCGCACCAGCGAGATACCGCCGTCGCGGATTTCCACGGTGATCGCCGTCGCACCGGCGTCCATTGCATTTTCCACCAGCTCCTTTACCACGGAAGCCGGCCGTTCCACGACCTCACCGGCCGCAATTTTATCGATCGTATTCTGATCCAGTACTGCTATGGTAGCCATGTTGTTCCTTTCTGTTTCGGATTGATTCTAACTTATGTTCTGATCCAGCATTCCCCTATTTCCAGCGGTTTTTCACCTTTCCCTGGAAACGGTACAGGGTATTTAAAGCATCCATCGGTGTCATATTCGAGATATCAAGCTCCGAGAGCTCTTTGATGATATCATCGTCCTGCACCGTATCGAACAGCGACATCTGTGCCATATCGACCTCGTCGTAGTGAACAGGCTTTGCCTTCGGTTTCTTCTGCATGGTCAGATCCTTGACCGCAGCAGTGATATCGGCATCGCTCAACTGCTCCACCAGCTCCTGCGCCCGGGAGAGCACTGACTCCGGCACTCCCGCAAGACGCGCTACCTGGATACCGTAGCTCTTATCTGCGCCGCCCTGTACAATTTTACGCAGGAATACGATATCGTCGCCCTTTTCCTTAACGGCAATACAGTAGTTGTGCACGCCCGGAAGCTTTCCTTCAAGCTCAGTCAGCTCATGGTAATGCGTAGCGAACAGTGTCTTTGCGCCGAGCAGCTTCGGATTCGCCACATGCTCAATCACCGCCCAGGCGATCGAAAGACCGTCGAACGTACTCGTTCCTCTTCCGATCTCATCGAGAATCAGCAGACTGTTCGAGGTTGCATTCCGAAGAATATTCGCCACCTCCGTCATCTCAACCATAAACGTACTCTGGCCGCTTGCCAGGTCATCGGATGCGCCGACACGGGTAAAGATCCGGTCCACAATACCGATGTTTGCCTTCGAAGCCGGAACAAACGAACCGATCTGTGCCATCAGCACAATGAGGGCCGTCTGGCGCATATACGTCGATTTACCGGCCATGTTCGGTCCGGTGATGACGGAAACGCGGTGGTCACCGTTGTCAAGCATGGTATCGTTTGCGATAAACATATCGTTTGGAATCATCTTCTCGACCACTGGGTGACGGCCGTCCTTGATATCAATCTTTCCGCGGCTGTTCAGCTTCGGACGCACATAGTGGTTGTGCTCGGCAACGTAGGAAAGCGATGCATACACATCGAGCCGTGCCAGAGCCTGCGCCGTGCGCTGAATCCGCTCCGCCTCACCGGCAACCGTATCGCGCACCGTACAGAAAAGATCGTATTCCAACGCATACAGTTTATCCTCCGCACCGAGAATCGTATCCTCGAGTTCCTTCAGACGCGGGGTAATGTAGCGCTCCGCATTCGTCAACGTCTGTTTTCTCGTATAGTAATCCGGGACAAGATCTTTAAACGAGTTCGTGACCTCCAGATAATAGCCGAATACCTTGTTGTATTTGACCTTCATATTTTTGATGCCGGTTTTCTCGCGCTCACTTGCCTCAAGCTCACTCAGCCACTGTTTGCCCTCGGTCTTGGCGTGACGGTAATTATCGACCATCTCGTTGTAGCCATCCTTGATCATACCGCCGTCGCGCATCAGATACGGCGGATCATCGACGATTGCCGCATCGACAAGCTGATAGAGGTCTTCCAGAGGGTCGAGATCCTCCTGAATCTGCGCCAAAGCGCCGCCGTCAAACGAGTTTAAGAGCTGCTTGATGTAAGGCAGCATCTGCAGCGACGATTTAAAGGCGATCAGGTCACGCGGATTCGCGGACTGGTAGCTGATTCTTCCGACGAGACGCTCAAGGTCATAAACCGGACGGAGGTATTCACGGATTTCCTCGCGGATCATCGCCTGCCCCGTTAGAGCCTCTACAGCATCGAGTCTTGCATTGATTTCATCCTCGTCGATCAATGGCTGCTCCACGTAGCTTCGCAGAAGACGCGCGCCCATCGCCGTGCGGGTTTTGTCGAGAACCCAGAGGAGGGAGCCGCGTTTCTGCTTCTCCCGCAGCGTTTCCACCAGTTCCAGATTCCGGCGGCTGGAGCTGTCGATCAGCATATATTTGTCCGTCACATACGGTGTAATCGAGTTCATGTGAGACAGATCCGATTTCTGTGTCTCGTGCAGATACTGGAACAGCGCACCGGCTGCAATTGTTCCGCAGTTGTAATCGGCGATGCCAAGGCCTTCCATCGTAGCAGCATGGAACTGTTCCTGCAGCGTACGGCGCAGATATCATCGTCGAAATACCAGTCTTCCAATGCATTCACGCAGATATGAAGGCGGGTCCGGAGATCCTCCACATCGATCCCGCAGAGCAGGAACGACTGATTGCAGATGATTTCCGCCGGCATAAACTTCGTGATCTCATCCACCAGGCGGCGCGGCTTGTCCATTTCCGTGACGAGGCACTGGCCGGTCGAGATATCTGCTGTAGAGATACCGAAGCATCCCTCCATGCAGACGATCGACATGATGTAGTTGTTCTTCGTCTCATCAAGTCCCTGCGGGATCAGCGTCGTACCCGGTGTGACAACGCGGATGACTTCGCGCTTTACCATGCCCTTTGCCTGTTTCGGGTCCTCCATCTGCTCGCAGATCGCAACCTTATGGCCGTTCTCTACAAGACGGTTGATATACCCTTCTGCAGCGTGATACGGGATACCGCACATCGGAGCGCGCTCCTCCATGCCGCAGTCCTTTCCGGTCAGCGTAAGCTCAAGTTCTTTGGATACCAGGGTGGCATCCTCGAAGAACATTTCGTAGAAATCACCTAAGCGGTAAAACAAAATGGTATTAGCTGGGTCAGTCAAGCCCGTCTTCGTCTGGCAATAATGTACCATCATAGGCGAAAGCTTCTCACACTGATCCAGCGCATCCTGTGCTGTCACAGGCCGCGTGGACATCAGTGCCGGCGCTTTTACCGCTGTGTTTTTTGTTTCTGTATCGTTCATTTGTATTTCATACCTTTTCTCAAGAATAAATATAAGAAGTATAACAAACGTCATACCTGCACAATTTTAGCATGAAACCAGAAATTGTGCAAGATTCACAAGCGTATAAAATGCCCCCTTCCTGTCAGTGGTTTTTTCTCAAAACCAGCCGTCCAGGAAGCGAGCATTCCCTTTAATTTTTCTTTTTTTGTCTCCATTTTGAGAAAGACGAACCAATCAACAGGATCAGCACAAAAACAACGGCAACCGTTTCATAAATCTGCACGCCGGTGTTGACAGGATTGTCGTCAATTGAGCGGTAATCGCGCTCCAGACGCCACAGCATCGCCATCCGGTCCATGAAATCAATCTGCCGCGCGCCGTCCGTCTCGGTCTTAAAGACGGCACAGTAAAGATTCGTGTACCACTGATCAAGAAGACTGACCCCGGATCGCCCGATCTTTCCGCTGCCGATCTCCTCGTCATTTTCATCATACAGAATCCTGCCGCTTCTCGAACTCTGGTAATCGAGCGGCGTTTCATCTACATCAAGGAAAATCAGTCTTGTATCTTTTCCATAGGAGGTATCCACATACTGCTCCTGCGCATAGCCAAGACACGTACCGGATGCGTCGTAATAGCCGTACGTCGTGCCGGAGCCTTCTCTGTCATTGATGGGCTCATCCTCCACATAGTCAATCGAAAACCACTCCTCATCGTTGATATAGACCGTATTCTTCTGAAGATAGCCCGCCACTTTTCCGTCTGCCACAATCTTCGTCTTTCGTTTACTTCCATACAGGTCAAAGTAGATTTCTATGGTTTCTGCCGATGTAAGCGCCTCTTTTGCCTCATCCGCAGTTGCAAACTCAGATTCCGGCACTTTTTCTTTTCCGCAGCCGCCAAGCACCAGAGCGGCGGCAAGAAAAAGACCAGCGGCTGTATATATTCTCTTTTTCAACTGCCTTTTTCCTCCGCCTTACTTGTTATCTTTGTAATACTCATTTGCCTCATCGTACATCATATCGAGCAAGGCGTATTTATCCTGGAAATCCATCACCTGCGTACCGTTATCCTCCAGGTTCACATAGAGATTG
The DNA here is from genome assembly GCF_003477865.1 of Blautia sp. AF34-10. Taxonomy (NCBI): domain Bacteria; kingdom Bacillati; phylum Bacillota; class Clostridia; order Lachnospirales; family Lachnospiraceae; genus Blautia; species Blautia sp. AF34-10. The sequence goes on along the minus strand of NZ_QUED01000006.1, from coordinate 17,089 downwards.
CACTGTGAACCGGACCAGTCCATCTCTTTTTTCGCAGAACCGATCACCGTTCCGCCCTCTGTATAAATGGTATGTCCATCCTCTGATGCGTAATATGGTTTTTCGTTCAGATCTGCATCGAGAAAAATAATGTAATACGCTTCCGGCATCTGATCCGGTGTCGTCACGCGCTCCTGTGCATAGCCAAGCAGGTTGTTGTCCGGATCATAGAATGCATAGGTAGTAGCGGATTTTGTCATCTTATTGATTTCTTCGTCCGTCACAATTTTCATATGGAACCATTCTTCGCCGGAAATAGAGATCGTCCAGGTCTGATCAAAGAGACCGCTGTTTTTCATATACGCGGCAGCCTTTTCATCCGCATAAATGTTTCCCGAAGCGTCAACGTTATCCAGATCACAGCGCATGCGGACGGACGAAGCCGATGCAAGGGCTTCTTTTGCCACATCCGCGTTTTCATACCCTAACTTTTCTTCTGCCGCCGAGCAGCCGCACAGAAGCAGAAGTCCTGCTGTAAAACCCAAAAACAATTTTGTCGTTTTTCTCATAGATTCCCCTCTCTTTCTTTTGTCAGGACCGATTGGAAAGACCGCCGTCCTTGTCGCGTGCCAGTTCTCTTGCCGCCATCACAGCGAGTGCGGTCAGCTGCGGCAGATATTTTGCATCGTAGACAATCAGAAACGCATTGTCGAACATGATGTTTCCGACGGTAAGATCCATATTGTCGACGATGGCGCCGATCATAGTTCCGTTCAGTTTTACCGAGTAATTATGGCCAATGGAGCCGGCATATTCCCGGAGTTCCAGTTTTCCCTCCGGCAGTTCCATCGAGAACTGATCCCGTACGAGTGCAAACTGCTTTTTCAACACACCATACGGCTCGCCGTACAGATAAAAGCGGTACGTCGGCAGTGCGTGGAGCAGTTCCTTCGTCATACGGAAGATTTCGGTGTGCATCGCATCGTAGATATAAAATGTTTTCAGCGGCACGGTGCTGTCGATCTCGTAAACCAGGTTTCCGTCTGTATCCTCCAGATCGAAATGCTGGCCCGTCAGGCGGTAATCCTCCGTGAAGGTGTAAATCTGGGACACCGAAATCTTCTGAAACGGCTGTACCGTTCCGGTTTTGACGAAATGCTCCAGATTCGCTTTTAATTCGCTCTGGAACATCATCAGATCGGAATGGTAGCTTAGATGGTCTGCGAGGTTCTCTGCAACATCTTCATGAATCGGATACACGGGTGTGGTGAGTTTCTTTTTGATAAAGCCTTCGATGAAGGAATATCCCAAATAACCGACATGACCGTCTTTGGTCAGCCAGAAGTAGAGATATTCTCCCTTGGCGTCCGGTCCGAAAACGAGTGCTTTCTGCCGCATCGTGTAGAATTTTGCAAGCCATGCAGAACCGAACGGTGTATCGACGTTCTTGTAAGCCTCATAAAATTCTTCGATTTTCCGCGGCTTCTCCATGGAGATCATGGCAATCATATCCGTCATGGAATTGTAGCTCTCCGGGGTTGCCATGGACCAGATGGCAATGCCGAAAATCAGGACAACCGTGGCGATGGTGAGTGTGATCGTCTCTCCGTAGCCGACCGCCATCAGATAGATGCCCAGCAGCGTGACAGCGCCGCCTACGATGCGGAATTTCCATTTTCTCTTTTTCAACTGAATACCGCCTCCTCTCTTTTCGTTACTTTTATTGTACTTGCTCCCCTTTTTTGTGTCAATTGAAACTCGCTCCTCCGCTCTATTTTGTTCTGCCTGGCGGGACAAAGAAAGCGTGTCGGCGCATCTTTTTTTGTCAGAATGCATCCGGCACGCTTTGTTTCAAAAATTTAATGAACGAAAAGAAATTATGAAATTAGAATCACGCGTCCCGTTTCTGCCATAGTTCGGTGGGAAATGGAAATTACGGTACGGTTTTTGGAAACCCTTTGCAATGCATTTAATACCATTTTTTCCGTCTCTGCATCAAGGTTTGCGGTAATCTCATCGAGGAGCAGAATTTCAGGCTCCGCTGCGGCTGCACGTGCAATCGAGAGAAGCTGCCACTGACCCTGTGAGAAGAGATCCTGTGTACAGATCGTATCATATTGGTACGGAAGCGCCTCGATGGTCTTTGCAAGTCCGGTCAGTTCTGCCGCTTTTTTTACATCCGCATTCGAAATCTTCGAATCATACAGTGTAATCTGGTCTTTTACCGATCCCGGCACCATGTGGAACGACTGCTCCACATAGCCGAAAACCTTTCGTTTCTTTGCATCCGGCAGATCGACAGATGGAACACCCCAAATCAGAACCATTCCTTTCTGTGGTTCATATAAACCGAGCAGCAGTTTGAAAATAGTACTCTTTCCGGCACCCGTTCGTCCCAAAAGTGTTACCTGCTCGCCTTTTTTGATCTGCAGACTTACATCGTTTAAGATGACCTGGCTTTCGTCATATCCAAACGTCACATTTTTTAGCTCAGCCGCTATGCCGTAATCTGTATTTTCAGTCAGCGCAGCCGGCTCTTTCTTCTCTTCCAGGCTGTAAAATTCATTGATTCTTTCCATACCGGCAAACGCAGACTGAATTGTCTGGATTTCCATACCAAGGCTTTCGACCGGAGCAAAGATCTGGGAAATATAGTTTATAACAGCAACGGCGGTTCCGGCGGACATGCCGAACAGTTTTAAAACGGTCGAATTGCCGGAGGCCGAAAGCAGCATGACAACAGCAACAACAATGGCATTTAAAATCAGGATGACTGGAGAATAGACGGCATCGTAAAAATTGGTCTTCTCCATTGCGCTGTAGCTGTCATCAATATAGTGCGCATACTGCTGCTCCATATACGTCTCTTTCTGCAGACAGTGGATGGTACGGATGTTGTGCAGCGTCTCTGGAACGTGACCCGAAGCACGGCTGACTGCACGGCGGTTGGCAATCTGGGAGGCCAGCGTGTTTTTCTGGACGTAACGGGTAAAGAGGAACAGAACAGGGAGTAAAATAATCAGAACAATCGTAAGTCCACGATTAGTCACCCAGATGACGGCAAGAATGCTTAAGATTTTGCACGCATCGGCAAACATACTGATGATCCCGGAGGTAAACAGGTTTTCCACTGTGTCGACGTCACCGACAAATCTTGATACGAGAGCGCCCGGCTCCTGGCGGTTCAGCTCGTTGGCGGATAGGCGTCCGAACTTTTCCATCAGACTGCTTCGGAGTGCATGTGTAATTTTCTGGCCGAATACCGTCAGAAGACTCTCTCGTGCCGACTCCAGAAGACCCGTCAGGGCAAGAAGTCCGAAATACAGCAGAATTCCTTCCATCCAGAGGGTATGCTTCTTTGTCAAAAGGTCAATCAGCTGTGCCAGCACAAGAGGCGGGAGCAGTGCGAAAATAACCGCACCGCAGACGACTCCCAAAAGTGCGGCTGATAAAACACCGTGTTTTCGAACGGTTTCTTTGATTACCCGCAATACAGATTCTTTTTTTTGCATCAAAAGCTGCCTCCCTTCGTCTGATTGCTGCAGAGCTCTGCGTAGGACGGAACCGTTGCAAGGAGTTCCTCATGTGTGCCGACCTTCGTATGGCACTCATCCATCCAGATGACCTGATCCATCTGGTCGAACAGATAGAGGCGATGGGAAATGAGGATTATAATAGAGTCTTTTGCCAGCTCCTTTAAATTTAAAAAAATTTGTACTTCCGTCTCTTTGTCGAGTGCCGAAAACGGATCGTCGAGAACCAGAACCGGCCGTTTGTGGTACAGGGTTCGCGCAAGGGCAAGGCGCTGCGCCTGACCACCAGAGAGGCGGACACCGCCCGTTCCGACCAGGGTATGGATTCCGTTTTCCATTGCTTTCACTTCATCTTCCAGGCAGACGACTCGGATCATCTCCTCTGCGCCCTCTTTTCCCCCGAGACGGATATTCTCTTCCACGCTTCCATGGAACAGCTCCGGGTCATGGCCAAGATAACCGACCATGCGGTTCCGGTCTGCTTTTTCCATTTTTCCAAGTTCTTTTCCGCCGAAGGTGATGCTTCCCTCATACGGCGACTCGCAGAGAAAAGTCTTTCCAAGCGTTGACTTTCCGCATGCGACAGGTCCCGTCACACCGATGATCTGGCCAGGAGACGCTTGAAACGACAGGTCATGGATGATCTCTTTTCCGTTTGGATAGGCAAAATGCAGGTGATCGACGTTAAGCTCTGCAGGCGCTGCGGCTGGAAGCTCCGGTTCTGTTTTGGAATTCTGCAGCAAAGGTTTGATTCGTTTCCAGGAAACCTGCGCTTTATGTACCGCATTAAAAAGCTTCGCAGCGCTCGATGATTTGGTGGCAAGCTTTGTGTAGCAGGACAAAAACGTGGTAAATACGGCGATGTTCCACGGTGTCCATCCCTCCTGCAGGACGTTTCTGCCTCCAAAATACAGGATAAACAGAATGCTCGTCATCGAGATCATACGGTAAATCGGCGGCATAGCTGTGTTCCAGATATTGGCGCGCACAGCGGCAGATTCGTAAGCCGAAAGATTCTCCTCATAAGCGGCCTTTCTGTCCTCCTCACAGCCAAAGACACGATACGTGATGGCATTTGTCGCACGGTCCAGGGTTGCAGCACTTAATGCACCCGACTGTACCTTATAGGCAGCGCCCGTTTTCTGTACCATGACCTTCATCTTTTCGGCAATCACGTAGGAAATGGGTGGGAAAATCATGCAGAGAAGAGCCAGGCGCCAGTCGTACCAGAGCAGCATACACGCATAGGCGAGAAGAGCAACACCGGTATCAAAGATTTCCGTTGTAAATTTCCGCATTCCTTCTACGCAATCGTCTACATCGAGAATGGCCTTCGTCAGTATATTTCCGGTACCTTCCGCTTCCAGCTCCAAACGGCTTTTGCGAACCAGCGTTCCGTAAAGAATCTGCTTCATATGCCGGTTGACGTTGTTGGCAAATCTTCTGACATAGAACCGTTTGAAATAGCGGGAAACCTGCACAATGCCAATACTCACGACATAGGCCGTGACCAGCATCAGCATCTGGTGGAAGGTTCCTGTGCCGCCGAGGAGATCAACCAGCTTTCCTGTCATTTTTCCCTCAAACCAGGGGCCTGCAAGAAGTCCCAGATTATAGATGAGACCGGAAACCGTAACAAAAAAGAGAATTTTCCATTCTTCCTGAAAGTAAGAGAGCATCCGGTTCGGGCGAAAGGTTTCATCCTTCATCGCTGCTGCCTCCTTCTGCTGTTGCTTTTATTGTTTTATCTGCTTTTTCACTTAAAATTTTTGAAAGTTCCGCAAAATGATTCTGCCGTTCTCTCTTCGATTTCCAGTACAGCTTGTCCAGTGTTTCGCAGAAGCTTTCTGCCTCCTTTTCCGGAAGCTCCAAAAGCAGCCATTCATAAAAAACCGTTTCAATTTCTGCTTTGGAATTTTTCAAAGTTTCTGCTTTTTCCGTAGCATACAGAAGCTGGCTTCTGCCGTCCCACGGATTCGGTTTCCGGATCAGATATCCCTTTGCCTCAAGGCTTGCAGCGCGTCTTGCAGCGGCTCCTTTATCAATCTTTAACTGTTCGCGCACTTCCGTCTGCGTGATGCCCGGATGATGGCGCACCAGATGGATAAAGTCAAATTCTGCTGTGCCGATGCCCTCTTCTTTCATTGCCTGAACCGTAAATTTCCCGGCTTCCCGCGCTATTTTTGTTATTTTCCGTTCTGTTGGATCCATTTTTCTGTTCCTCCTGTCCATTCTCAATCTGTTTCAAATAGATGCATATACAACTAATTAGATGATAGTACAACTAATCGAAATTGTCAATCTATAGATCTTCTGGTTGACGAAGTATCGTCCGAACTTTATAATAGAAGTATTCGGCTGTTAAAAACAGTCAGTCTATCAATAAGGAGATGTATCTTATATGGAAAAGAAACATACGCGCGGCAGCTTTACCGGATCGATCGGCTTCGTGCTTGCTGCCGCAGGAAGCGCGGTTGGACTGGGAAATATCTGGCGTTTCCCTTATCTTGCCGCAAAAGACGGAGGCGGAACCTTTATTTTAGTTTATATCGTACTGGCTCTGACCTTTGGATTTACCCTGCTGACAACTGATATTGCCATCGGAAGAAAAACCGGACAAAGTCCGCTTGTCGCTTACGGTAAAATTCACCCGGGCTGGAACGGTCTTGGCCTTCTCGCCAGTATCGTGCCGGTTGTCATCCTGCCTTACTACTGCTCCATTGGCGGCTGGGTATTAAAATACCTGTCTGTGTTTCTCACCGGACATGGCACTGCTGCTGCCGAGGATGGTTACTTTACCGGCTATATTACCGGTACATGGCAGCCGATTATGTGGTTGGGAATCTATCTTTTTCTTACCGCATTCGTTGTATATCGTGGTGTCAATAAGGGAATTGAAAACTACAGCAAAATTCTGATGCCGATCCTTCTGATTTTAATCATCGGAATTTCTGTTTTTTCGCTGACACTGACCCATACCGATGCAGACGGTGTAGTCCGTACGGGACTGCAGGGTATGAAAATTTATCTCGTTCCGAATTTTAAAGGAATGACGCCGCAGAAATTTTTCACCGTCTTTGTCGATGCACTCGGACAGCTTTTCTTTTCGATCAGCGTTGCGATGGGTATCATGGTTGCCTACGGTTCCTACGTAAAAAAAGAAACAAACCTGATGAAATCGATCAACCAGATCGAAATTTTCGACACCATTGTTGCGCTGCTCGCCGGTTTGATGATCGTTCCTGCCGTATTTACCTTTATGGGGACAGAGGGTATGTCTGCCGGCCCTGGTCTGATGTTTGTCTCCCTGCCGAGGTCTTTCAGTCCATGGGAGCAGCAGGCGGCGTAATCGGAACCATTTTCTTTCTTATGGTCTCCTTTGCAGCCATTACATCTTCCGTATCGGTCATGGAATCCATTGTTTCCTGTATGATCGACAAATTTCACATCAGCAGAAAGAAAAGCACGGTTATTGTAACCGTTTATGCATGTCTCGTCGGTATCATCGTATGCCTCGGCTACAATGCGCTTTATTTTGAACTGAAGCTTCCAAATGGCGCAACGGCTCAGATCCTGGATGTCATGGATTTCATCAGCAATAACCTTCTGATGCCGCTTGTCGCACTTCTCTCCTGTATTCTGATCGGATGGGTTGTAAAGCCGCAGGTCATCATCGATGAGGTGACGCTGGGAGGATATAAGTTCGGTCGAAAGAGGCTGTATATCGTCATGGTGAAGTTTATTGCACCCGTGCTCCTTGCCGCACTGCTGCTGCAGTCGTTCGGTATTTTAAACGTCTGATCACTGCGATACCAGATTGCTATGTGCTTTGCACTCACGCAATCTTCAAAACATTCGTAATCCGCTCATTTTCCTTCGAAAAATGGCTCCTTACTTATGTTTTTGGCGAGGCAAGAGATCAAAAAAGCATGTTTTCCGGTGGCTTTTCCAGAAAACATGCTTTTTTTGTGCCTGTCTGCACATATTTCTAACAGGTGAAACCCTTACATCCTGCGAATTAACGTTCCATTTACACCAAGTATCTCTCCATCAAATTCCCGGGCAAAAAGTACTTCCCCGTCTCCTTTTACTTTTATCTCCTCATCCGATGCGTTGAGCAGAACTTCGATTTTATTTCCCTCTTCGTCTAGTTTAATATACTCTACACACCGATCATTTTCATAACCATTCGGAAAATGGAAATGCAGGCTTCTGCACACTTTTTCATTTCTTCGAAGCATGATCAGTTTCCGCATCGTTGCAATTTTTTTCTGATTCTCTTCGCTTTCAATTTCACTCCAAGGCATACATCTTCTGCAGTCCGGATCATGAGCGCCTTCCATTGCGATCTCCGTTCCATAATAAATACAGGGGCTTCCCGGAAGCGTAAAAAGGATTGCAAGCTGCTGGTAGAACTTGTCCAGATCGTGAAAACGGTTCATCAGCCTCTCGGTATCGTGGGAATCCAGGAGATTAAAAAGTACATCGTTATTCTGCTGCATATACATGGTATAGCAACGGTTTACCATATATTCAAATTCTTCTTTTTTCATTGTTTTATCAAGAAAGAAATCATGGATTCCACTCAGCAGCGGGTAGTTCATGACAGAATCATATTCATCTCCCTGCAGCCACTGGCTTGCATCATGCCAGATTTCCCCCAGAAGATAAATATCCGGCTTTATCGTTTTTAAATGCTCTCTTATCCGCTTTAAGAACCTGTGCGCCACTTCGTTTCCTACATCGAAACGAATTCCGTCGATATCAAACTCCCGTACCCAGTCCTCACAGATTTTACAGAAATACTGTATCACCTCTTCGTTGTTTGTGTTCAGCTTTGGCATCCCGTCTGTAAATGCAAAGGAATAGAACCGTCGGTCTCTGGTGTCTCCCCTTTTTTGAACCTGTTCCCAGTCCTCTACCATAAACCAGTCCGCATAACGAGACTCTTTTCCATGCTCCAGGATATCTATCCACGGCTCAAATTTTCTTCCACTATGATTAAACACTGCATCTACCATAATGCGGATTCCTTTTTCATGTGCTTCTTTGCAAAGCACTTTCATTGTATCCGCATCGCCAAAAAACGGATCTATTTTTGTATAATCGGTCGTGTCATATTTGTGGTTGGACTCTGCTTTCATGATCGGATTCAGATAAATACCGGTAATCCCAAGTTCCTGCAGATACGATAATCTCTGACGGATCCCTTCCAGATTTCCTCCGAATTTTTCTTCGTTTGTTACGGTTCCGTGATTTCTCCAGGGTGTGATATCATCTCCGTTTTTTTCCGGTGTCCCGTTGCAGAACCGATCCGGGAAAATCTGATACCAGATCGTTTCGTTTACCCATGCCGGTGTGCGATTGATATCTGCCGGGTTCATCCAGGGTACAATAAAGCACTGCTGCATACGGCCATCCATCCGGAGCTGTTCTTCTGTCAGAAAACCATCCTCAAAATAATACCAGACTTCCTTTTCCGTCCGCAGCTCGAAATAATATTTGCATCTTTTGTATTCCGGAAGAAGCGTTGTTGTCCACCAGATCTGATAAGGCAGACGTTTTTTATATATCATTTCCTCTCTTTTTCCGATCCACTTTTCTTTTCCGCCCAAAATTCCGGCTTCATAAGGATCTCCGTAATGGATAAAAACCTGTTTTACATCATATCCTGTCTTGATATTGACAATCAGTCTGTCCTCATCCAGGGCATAACTCATCTGTTCTGAAGTTTTATGGTATACACCGCTAAATTCCATCTCATTTTCCTCCCGTATAGCTCTAAAGCTGTTTTTTTGCATCCTTGTAAGAAACACGATCACTTTTTGTTTCGTATTGTTTCGTAACTTTACTATAAGCCTTTTTTATTTCTTCGTCAATCAATTTCCATTTTTCCCTGCGCTTTCGTAAAATTCAGATAATTTTCAGGATGATTTTTGTGCAGGATGCTTTCTTTTTTCGAAACTTAGCGAAACATTTCTTTTTCACGGTATGGATTGCTTTTTATCTTATGTTTTTATATAATGATACGGGGGCAAAAGGTTTTTTGACCCCTTTGATACCAGATTGCTACGTGCTTTGCACTCCCGCAATCTTCATATAATAGCGTTAAAAGAACTCCATCATGATAGCTGGGAGTTTACATTTTTTGTTTTGTGAAAGGATTGCCGATTATGACTACCATTCAGGATATTGCTGATAAAATGGGAGTTTCCAAGAGCACGGTATCCAAAGCGCTCAATGACGCGCCTGATATCAGCGATGCTTTACGGAAACAGGTTTTGGAAACTGCCGTAGCTCTGGGTTATACGAAGCTGCGGCGTTATAAGAAACCGACGAAAAAAGTCTGTATTATAATAGAAAAAGAGAATATGCGGTATCAGGAACCGCATCATTTTGCCTATGATATCCTGGTGGGTTTTCGTCAGATGGCAGAACCGGCCGGATTTGATGTTGAAATTGTGCCTGTTGATATTAAGGCACAAAGAAACCGGCATTATGATGTTTTTATGCTGGAGCATGATTATATAGGAGCTTTTGTGGTCGGCTTTTCCCTGAGCGATCCCTGGATTCAGGACTTTAAAATCAGCCGCACACCGGCTGTTCTTTTCGACAACTATATAGTAGGGAATCCTTCCACCGCTTATGTAGGTATTGATAATGAGGAGGGAATGGAGCTTGCCGTCTCTTATCTTGCCGGACTTGGACACCGGAAGATCGCCTATCTGAGCAGCTCCCTCGGTGCCCGGGTTCTCCAGGCACGCCATGCTGCCTTTCTCCGTTCCATGCACCAGCATGGACTGAAGACTTCTCCTGCTGCGATCGGCTGTTCTTATTATCTGTCAGAATGTATGGAAAAGCATCTTCCCCGTTTTCTGGAAAACGGAATCACTGCTATTATTTGCAACCAGGATACCCTTGCTAGTGCAACGCTCACGCAATGTCAGCAGCTGGGATTCCAGATTCCTGATGATATCAGCATTATCGGATTTGATGATCTGCCGATTGCTGCTTGTACGTCACCGCCCCTTACGACCATCAGACAAGACCGGCTGGAGCTCGGAAAAAGTGGATTTTTTGCATTGTCAAGTCTTCTCAATCACATCCCGATCAGTACATATTTGTTGCATGCACAGCTGATTCAGCGGGAATCGACAGGAAAGGTTCCTTCATAAATTCATCTCATCAACAATATTTGCCGGTTTTGCAGTCATTTCTACCCATGCCGGAATAAAACCGCTTTTAACAGCGTTTCTTACAGATCTGACATTAGACCAGGCGGTACAGTAAAACGGTACTTTACCCCTGTTTATGATCTCTTTTGTAAGTCTGCTTGTCAGTGCAGAGGCAATCCCCTGTCGTCTGTATTCCGGAAAAACATCCACACCGATCTGCCACATATCGTCGCAATCGGCAGAGCAGGCGGCAAGTCCCACCAGCGTGCTTCCGTCATATGCGCCGACGCCAAGTACATCCAGATTCTTCCGATCTTCGCAAAGCGCATTGCTCCATTCCGGCAGATACAAATCCGCAAAATCTTCCTGCGTCAATACTCGTGTCACATAGGCGCAGGAAAGAGTCGGTATCCGGCTGATGTCCGGCAGATAGTATTCTGCCATGAAACATATTTTGTGCCCTTTTTCAACTAAACGTTCATTCAGCCAATGCATGTTTGGTGTTTCAAAGCAGTGATAAAATTCGAATTTGTCTACATACGCAGATACCAGATCCATAGTCTCCGGTATGGAAGCCGCCATGATATTACTTCCATAGGAAACCAGATTGCAGGTAATAGGCTCTTTCAAATATTTGCGGGCCTTCTTTCCTAAATTTATGGGAACAACAACATTTTTGTCCGCCTTGAGATCTTCCACACGGCACCCCATATCTTCCGCAGACTGCCTCATGGCAATCTCCATCATTTCACGATTCGTCATATGCTTTTCCCCTTTATGAGTTTGTAATAGAAACTGCTGGGCATCAGAGAAGCTCATTCCCTGCAGTTATTTCTGTGGATCAATTTATGATTATTCCTAGCTCTTTTTCATCTCTGCCTCAAATGTGTTTTCCGTCATATGCGCCCGCAGAATATGAAGCAGCACTCCCGCCGCCCGCTCCATTGCAGCCGGATCGATAGAGGAATAGTTCATGACATACGTATTTTCCTGCTTTATTGCCTCCGCCGCATCCGCGTAATAGCCGGAGAGCGGCTTTAATTTCACACCACGGGATTTCGCCTGCGTGACAATCGACTCTTCTTTCAAATCCGTGCGAAGATGCATCAGAAAATGAACGCCTGCTTCTTCCTCCTCGATGGTCACGTAATCACCGAGCGGCTTCTTTTCGAGTTCCTGTAAAATCAGATCTCGTTTGTTCTGATAATAGTTTCGCAGCCGGTTGATATGTTTTTCGAAACTGCCATTCTCAATAAACTCTGCCAGTGTGTACTGCTCAAAGTTGGAGACGGTGCAGGAATAAAACGACAGCTCGCGATAAAATTTCTCCGCTAATGTCTGCGGAAGCACCATATAGCTGATCCGTACCGTGGAGGCAAGTGTTTTCGTAAACGTATTCATATAGATGACCTTGTCCGAAACGTCGATACTCTGCAGTGTCGGAAACGGCTTTCCGCCGAGACGCAGCTCACTGTCATAATCGTCCTCAATGATATAGTGATGATCTGATTTTGCTGCCCAGCCGAGCAGTTCATAACGGCGGCTGACCGGCATGACTGTCCCGGTTGGAAAGTGATGGGACGGGGAGGTATGAATAATATCAACCGATCTTTTTTCCAGCTCCTGCACCGAAACACCGTCCTGGTCGAGCGGCACTGGCTCGTACCGCACCTTCATACTCTCATAAATCCGCGCAATTTTGTGATACCCGGGATCCTCTACTCCATAAACAAGATCGTTTCCGAGAAGCTGAATCAGAAGGTTATGCAGATACTCCGTTCCTGCGCCGACAATAATCTGCTCCGGCAGCACCTGCATTCCACGAAACTCTCGCAGATATTTTGCAATCGCACTGCGCAGCTTTAAAATCCCGGCGCACGGGGAATTGATCATGAGCTGGATCCGGTTGTCATTCAGGACAGCACGCACCGTCCGCGTCCAGATTGTAAACGGAAAAATCTCGCTGTCCGTCTGGTTACTGGAAAAATCCGCAAAATAGGAAGTCTCCCCGTTTGCTACCTGCAGGATCTCTTTTGGCACCGCATCCCGCATGGAATCCTCAATTTCCAGATCAGCCGCATAGAATCCGCGCTTTGGCATGGAATACAGATAGCCTTCCGCAACAAGCTGCGCATAGGCATTCTCGACGGTAATGACGCTGATACCCAGATTTTTCGCGAACGTCCGTTTCGACGGCAGCTTCTCTCCAGGGCGGATATTTCCCAGCAATATGTCATTTTTGATACATTTATATAAATATTCATACAGGGAATCTGACCCTATATTGGAAAAATTATACGTCAGCATCCGACCGCTCTCCTCTCATCTGACCTTACTGAATATATTTGTTTTGGCAATTTTTTTATAGTCACTTTACCAGTATACTGTGAGGCAGAGCAAAAGTAAAGCCAAAACAGAAACTAAAATTTTTCAGACACGGAGGAACTTATTATGACAGCAGCAAATGAGAGATACAAACTGAACAAAGAACTGGCACAGATGTTAAAGGGTGGCGTGATCATGGACGTTACCACTCCGGAGCAGGCGCATATTGCCGAGGAAGCTGGTGCCTGTGCCGTTATGGCACTGGAGCGGATTCCTGCAGACATCCGTGCAGCCGGCGGCGTTTCCCGTATGAGTGATCCGAAGATGATCAGCGGCATTCAGGAAGCCGTTTCCATTCCGGTTATGGCAAAATGCCGCATCGGCCACTTTGTAGAGGCACAGGTTCTTGAAGCCATCGAAATCGACTACATCGACGAGAGTGAGGTTCTCTCCCCGGCGGATGATGTCTACCATATTAACAAACGAAATTTCAAAGTACCGTTTGTCTGCGGTGCAAAGGATCTCGGCGAGGCACTCCGCCGGATCAACGAGGGAGCGTCTATGATCCGTACCAAAGGTGAGCCGGGAACCGGCGATATCGTACAGGCGGTCCGCCATATGAGAAAAATGAACAGCGAAATTCAGAAACTGACCTCAATGCGTGAGGATGAGCTGTTTGAGGCAGCCAAGGTCCTGCAGGTTCCATACGATCTTGTTCAGTATGTTCATGATAACGGCCGTCTCCCGGTTGTCAACTTTGCAGCCGGCGGTGTGGCAACGCCTGCCGATGCAGCGCTGATGATGCAGCTCGGAGCAGAAGGCGTCTTCGTCGGATCCGGTATCTTCAAATCCGGCAACCCGGCAAAACGTGCCGCTTCCATCGTAAAAGCTGTTACCAACTACACCGATGCCAAACGGATCGCAGAACTCTCCGCTGATCTCGGCGAGGCTATGGTCGGCATCAACGAGCAGGAAATCGCCTTACTGATGGCAGAAAGAGGAAAATAATGAAAATTGGAGTGCTTGCATTGCAGGGCGCATTTGCAGAACATGAAAAAGTATTAGAACAGCTTGGCGCCGAATGCATCGAACTGCGGCAGGCCCGCGATCTTGCCGAGCCTTACGATGCACTTGTACTGCCGGGCGGCGAGAGTACCGTTCAGGGAAAGCTTTTAAAAGAGCTTAGCATGTTCGATATCATGAAAAGCCAGATTGAAAACGGCATGCCGGTCCTCGCAACCTGTGCCGGTGCAATTCTTCTGGCAGAAACGATCGACGGACAGATGAAGGGACAGCCAGAGCAGTATTTCGGCACGATTCCCATGTGCATCAAGCGGAACGCCTACGGCCGACAGTTAGGCAGCTTCCACACAGAAGCACCGGTTGTGGGCATTGGAACAGTGCCGATGACGTTTATCCGTGCGCCGTATATCGCATCTGTGGGGAACGGCGTGGAAGTGCTCGCGGTTGTGGAAGAGCGGATTGTCGGTGTAAAATATAAAAACCAGATGGCCTTCTCCTTCCACCCGGAGCTCGACCCGGATATGAGGATTCATAAGACATTTCTTTCGATGATCAGCAACGTATAAAGCAAAAGACTGTGCAAATCATAAATTCATTTGCACAGTCTTTTGCTCTGTTTTCATACCGCAATGCAGTCCCATGGAATAATTTGAATCTTTTCCGGAGAAACACCATCTATTTTTAGGGTTCCCCTGTCACCGATTCGAATCCGGTCTTTTTCCCGGCTTACGTTCTCCCGTGTGACAAGATTTTCCGTGAAACCATTATCCATATAATGGATGAAAAAAACGTTGTTATCTCTGAAGAAAATAAAATCTGATCGCAAAAAGCTCCAGCTTCTCGTTGATTTTTCATCCGAGAAGCTGGAGCTTTCCACGTTGTTTACCTGCCATAAAGCATTTTTGAATTATTATTTGATACGTTTCAGTTCATACTGTCTCGTACCAAGACCAATTTTCTCTGCCTGGTCAAGGGTTGCCTGCCATTCAATATTCGGATTGGAATCCTTGAAATGATCGTGGTGGCAATGCCATCCCGGCTCTGCAAGATGCTCGCCAAGCTGACTGTTTTCGATCGGAGTTGCCTTCAGGCAGGCATCGGCACACGCCTGATCAAGAGCAACCGGGTCGAAGCTTGCAAACATTCCGATATCCGGCAGGATCGGAGCATCGTTCTCACCATGGCAGTCACAGTTCGGGCTGATATCCTGTACCAGAGAAATATGGAAGCACGGACGTCCATGACAGACAGCCTGTGCATACTCCGCCATTTTCCGGTCGAGAAGCTCGTTTGCACTGCTGTTTGGATTGTAAACCGCATCAAAACTGCAGGCACCGATGCAGCGGCCGCATCCTTTGCATTTGTCATAGTCAATGACTGCTTTTTTATCCACATAGGAAATTGCATCGCTTCCGCATTCTTTTGCACAGCGGTGGCAGCCACGACAGACATCCGTATTGATCGCCGGTTTTCCACTGGCATGCTGCTGCATCTTTCCGGCGCGGCTTCCGCATCCCATACCGATATTTTTCAGTGCACCGCCAAAGCCCGTTGCTTCATGGCCTTTGAAATGGCTCAGACTGATAAAAATATCTGCGTCCATGATTGCATGGCCAATCAATGCTGTTTTGCAATATTCTCCGTTGACAACCGGAACTTCGATTTCATCGGTTCCTCGCACTCCATCTCCGATGATAATCTGGCATCCTGTGGTAATGGTATTGAATCCATTCAGATTCGCACAGTCAAGATGCTCCAGGGCATTTTTTCTGCTGCCCGGATATAACGTATTGCAGTCTGTCAGAAACGGAAGGCCTCCCTGCTCTTTACAGAGATCTGCAACCACTTTCGCATAATTCGGACGAAGAAACGCCATGTTTCCCAGTTCGCCAAAATGCATTTTGATTGCGACGAATTTGCCTTCCATATCAATGTCTTTGATGCCAGCAGCAATACAGAGCTTTTTCAGCTTGTCAAGCTGACTCGTTCCAACCGGACATCGAAAGTCGGTAAAATAAACCGTTGACTTTTCCATTTTGTCATTCCTCCTGATTTGTCATTTTTTGACAGCATATCACTTCAAGCTAGGTTGAAGTCAAGTATAATTTGTGGTCTTCTGTTTGTCTCATGGGCTTGTCTTTTTTCTGGATTTTTCGTATACTGAACATAGTTTTTAAGCAACTGAAAATACAGAAGTGCTTTGGAGGTCATGTTTATGATAAAGGCAGTATTATTCGATATGGATGGTATCCTGTTTGACACCGAGATTGTAATGAAAGAGGGCTGGCAAAAAGCTGCCCGGGAGCTGAATTTTACGCTCACGGAGGAACATCTTTCGCAGATGCGCGGCAGTGCGCTTCCGCGGAGCAGAAAGCTGTTTGAGGAGTGGTTTCACGGACAGGTGACATACGATGAAGGACGCGCAATCCGCACGGCGTATCTAAACGATTATATTCGACGCAACGGTGTCCCGGAAAAACCAGGGCTTCATGAGTTTCTTTCCTGGCTCAAAGAGCATTCGATCAAAGTTGCCGTTGCTACTTCTACAACGCGGCGCATTGCGGAAGACTATTGGAAACAGTCTGGCATTGACCAGTATATCGATGCTTCAGTCTGCGGGGATGAGGTAATCAACAGCAAGCCGGATCCGGAAATTTTCTTAAAAGCAGCGTCTCTTCTGAAAGTTCCGATTGCTGCATGCATAGTAGCCGAAGACAGCATCAATGGTCTGAAGGCCGCGCGTGCAGCTGGTGCCATCTCCTGCATGATCCCGGATCTGACACCGTATACAAAAGAGCTTTTTCCATTTTGTGATTATGTGAGTCCTTCTCTTTTGGCCTGTAAAGAAATTCTGCTGCAGACTCCAGAAGCGGACAAACTGAAAAGCTGGAAGTAAAAAATCATACATAAAGTGAACCTCACATGACTAAAGTCACGTGCTTCAGACCGCTTTAGGCGGCAGACAAAATATCGGCGGATACGCCTGTTTCTTAGATCTTGCGCGGATACGCGCTTCTTCCATGCCGGATACGGCAGGTCTCCACATAACAGGTA